>CAMDJH010000174.1 GCA_945900455.1 Akkermansia muciniphila | reverse complement strand
GGCGGTATCGGCAAGGTGGCCGGGCGCGCGGTGGGCATCTGAGCGATCACCCGCTCGATCTGTTTGTCGCATTGCTCGAGTTGCTGCTGATAGAACTTCCATGCCTCTAAACTCTGTCCGAGCACAAAAAGTCCTTCATCGGTGTAGTGGCCGTTGAGCGCGCCTTTCATCTCCGCGATGGTGCTTTTCTTGCAGCGCTGGTCGCGCAGTTTCACCAGCACCTCGGGATCGTGCTCGCCACTAAGAATGGACTCAATAATTCGCAAACCTGTTTCGCCCACGACGTCACTGACCACCAGGTGCAGTTGCAGATTCATCGGCACCAGTGCGTGCTGCATATGCTGTTGGCTGGCCGCAGCGCCTTGAACAAGTTCGAGCCGTTGACGGGTGAGTGACAGGCAGGGATCCTGCCATTCGCCGGCGCCAAACAGACAGCTCTCGTATTCCAGGCTGGTTGAGATACAGTCGGCACAACGCGCTGGGATCGGCGTAAACTTCCTCAGCAGTCACCGCGGTTCTCCTCGTGGAATCTCCGTGTTGCCTTCTCCTCCATCGCCTGCGGCTGACGAAGGATCACGCGCGCATAATAATCCGGCATGGGAGTCCGCTTTTTCTCCCTGCGGGCCACCGGCTTCATAATATAGGCCGGCTCTCCGTTGTCGGTGATGGTGATCTCCCCATGCTGCTCGATCTTTCGCTTCACAAGACGAAAATCCGTCCGTAGCTCACGGATACTGGCGGCGGATGTGGTCATGCTGTGAAACATTAGTGTTGTTCGCCCGGTGGTCAACTAACTCGTTAGTCAATGAAGCCGTCGTGCTCGGTCGAAATCCCAGCCGGAGCGGGTCCAAGCGTCACCTTTCGATGCATCCCGCGCACGTCCTTGGGACGATTCGGTAAAATTACCTTCGGCCCCTCGTCGGACGTAACGATCAACTCGACCCCCGCTTTCGCCAAGGCCGCTTGAATGTCAGCGGGTGGCAGTTGATCCGTAATGACCGTATCGATGGCGTCGAGCACACACAGTTGACTGATGGATTGCCGGCC
This sequence comes from Akkermansia muciniphila, assembly GCA_945900455.1. Taxonomy (GTDB): domain Bacteria; phylum Verrucomicrobiota; class Verrucomicrobiia; order Limisphaerales; family UBA9464; genus SIBK01. Next base: position 12,709 of record CAMDJH010000174.1, on the reverse strand, counting down.
AAACTTCGTGTGATCCACACACAGAATGACGCGTCGCGCCGCCTGCATCATGGCCCGCTGGATCTCAATCAGCAGCCCGTGAGAATTGGTCACGACTTCGGTGGTGATGCCCCCACAACTCATGATCGCCACATCCGCATGCACCTGCGCGAAGGACGAAACGGCCATCGGCCCCACCAAGACACCGAGCCGCGGATAGATAACCCCCCCGGTGACCATCACTTCGGTTCGTGCCGAAGAAGAAAACGCGTTCGCCACCGGCAGCGAATTCGTGATCAGGTGAGGACTCTTTGCCTCGAGATGGCGGGCGACGTGGAAGCAGGTCGTGCCCGCATCCACGATAAGAGTCTGATTGGGAAGAATCAGATCGGCACACGCCTGTCCAATAGCTTCCTTTTCGGCCAATTGCTGGGTATCGCGCGCAGAAAACGTGAATTCATCCGACTTTGGATTAACCAATCGGGCACCGCCATGCGTGCGTCGGACCAGCCCGCGGCTCTCCAAAATATCCAAATCCCGACGAACGGTGGAGACAGAGGCATCCGCGAGCTCAGAAAGCTCATCCAAGGACGCAAACTCAACCTTGGCAAGGTGTTCCTCAAACCGCTTTTGGCGTTCTTCGGATTGCATTTTACGTCATGATCGTGGAAGATCGTGGGAGATTTTGCAAGAAATTGTTTGACCCATTTCCATTATCTAGCGATAACAACCCCAATGTCTCAGGCAATGCAATCGCCTCCGCACCGTGCCGTCGTTGAACATCTGGTACGGCAATCGGTGTATTCGCGCCTCGGCAAAGCAATGCCCCGCACGGCGTCGGCCCCAAGTCCCCTCGTGGTCAATATCAGTGCGCGGCATTGTCATCTCACACCCGAAGCGGTGGAGGCTTTATTTGGTGTCGGTCACAAGTTACAGGTTCATAAATGGTTGTATCAGGATGGCCAATTTGCCGCGAAAGAAGTCGTCACACTCATCGGCCCCCGCAGCCGGGTGATTTCTAATCTGCGCATACTTGGCCCCTGCCGAACCCTGAATCAGATTGAACTGGCCTACACGGATGCCATCGCGCTGGGGTTCGATATCCCGCTCCGGGCTTCCGGCAATATCGCCGACACACCGGGATGCATGTTGATGGGAGCGGCCGGCTTCTTCGAGATGCCCCGGGGGGTCATCCGGGCCGCACGCCACGTTCACATGCATCCAACGGATGCCGAGTTTTACGGCGTGAAAGCGGGTCAGATGATGCATCTCAAAGTCGGCGGCCCCTGCGCCATCTCGCTCGATGAAATGCTGGTTCGAATTGATCCCAGTTTCAAACTGGAGGTTCACATTGACACCGACGAGGGCAACGCCTGCAACCTCCTTCCGGAGACTCCCTGTGAACTCGTCAAGTAAACCCGCCCCGATACCGGACTTCCCCAGACCCCCTCTCCGACTCTCAATTCTTGGCACTCGATTCAATAACAATTCTCAACAACCAACACGTAACTGAACTATGAGCGAAGCAATCGGCATGATCGAAACAAAGGGCTACACCGGCAGCATCGAAGCCACCGATGCCATGGCCAAGGCCGCAAACATTTCCATCACCAAAACCATCTCCATCGGCGGTGGTCTGATCACCGTCATCTGCAAGGGTGATGTGGCCAGCGTGAAGGCCGCCGTCGACGCCGGCTCGAAGGCCGCAAGTCAGGTCGGCGAGCTCGTCGCCAGCCACGTCATCGCCCGTCCGCACGATGATCTAGGCAAGATTTTCTTCGGCGAAGCCGCATCGGCCGCTCCGGTCGCCCGCAAATAGTCCCACCCTTCTCAACCTTCAATTCAAAACTAATACTATGGCTCAACAAGCAATTGGCATGATCGAATGCAAGGGTCTCTGCGCGCTTTTCGAAGCGGTGGATGCCGCGCTCAAAGCCGCGAATGTCTCGTTCACCGGCTGGGAAAAGATTGGCTCCGGCTACGTCACGGCATTTTTCCGCGGCGATGTGGCAAGTGTGAAGGCGGGCATTGATGCCGGTGCCGCCGCTGCGGCGCAGGTCGGATCAGTGGTCAGCGTGCAGGTGATCCCCCGCCCCCACGATGGTCTCGCTGCCCTCGGCAAGTGGTTGCAGTAATGAGGGGGACCCGCAACGCCAAGTCCGAACCCCGGGCAATCGCTCGGGTTCGCCAACCCTGTGCTTGAGTTGGCCCTCTGGTTTTGCCGCACGGAATCCCGCTTCGCTGTGATGAAGATACTCGTCGCTAACATCGGCTCGACCTCGCTTAAATGGCGTCTGTTCGATTTTTCGAGCAACGCCGAGACGCTGCTCCACAAGGGCGGCTTCGAGCGTGTCACGGACTATCCCCAGGCGATCGAGGGATGTCTCGCGGAGCTGAAGAAGGCAGGCGTCATCGCCGGCGAACAGGATCTCGCCGCCGTCGGTTTCAAGACCGTCATCGCGAAGGGTATCACTGGTTGCGTGCGAATCGATGACCGTGTGCTCGCCGCGATGGAAGCCTACAACGGGCTCGCGCCGGCCCATAATCCGCCCTATATCACCGGGATCCGCCTCTTCGCTCAACGAGTTCCGGGTTTGCCCCTCGTCGCACTGTTCGAGACCGCATTCTATCAGTTCGCGCCGGAGGCCATGATGCGCTACGCCGTTCCCGATTCATGGGTCGATATCGGCGTGCGACGCTGGGGGTTTCACGGCGCCAGCCACAAATTTATCGCCGAGCGTTCGGCCCAACTCCTTGGCCGTGCGGACGTCGCGGCCCGAACGGCAAACCTCTATGTCAACGGCGGTACATCCCCGGTGGCAAACCCACCCCTGCGGGTCATCTCCTGTCACCTGGGCGGCAGCTCCAGCATCAGTGGAATCCGCAATGGTATCGCCATCGGAAACAGTCTCGGCATGAGCCCGCAATCGGGTCTTCCACACAACAACCGCGTGGGAGATCTCGACGCCGAAGCTCTCCCCTACGCGGTGAAAACACTCGGGATATCTCTCGACGAAGCCCAGCGTCAGTTTGCCAAGGAAGGCGGCTTGAAGGGGCTTAGCGGGGGCCTTTCGAATGATATTCGGGACATTCAGGAAGCCGCCACCCGCGGCAACGCCAAGGCAAAACTCGCGATCGACGTATTTGTCAGCGAAGCTCGCCGCTGGATCGGCGGCTATTTCTTTCAACTGAATGGTGCCGACGCCATCGTGTTCACGGCCGGCATCGGGGAAAATCGGGCCGAACTTCGCGCGGCAATCTGCGCCGATCTCGATCAACTCGGCATTGTGCTCGATCCGGAGAAGAATCAGGCCACCCGCGCCACCGAAGCCGTCATCAGCGCCGCCCACTCACGCGTCCAGGTGCTGGTCATACCCACCAACGAAGAATTGGTCGTCGCCCGGGAGGCAAAACGCCTTCTGCAAAAGAACTAGCCTCCCATGCACTCACATCCATGCCGGACTGAAATGCCCGCGGATATAGAACCGGGGGACCCGGCAGTCGCTGATCGGCTCTCCATTCCCGACGCTAGCAACTTTCTCAACCATTAACTAATAACCAGCAACACACTTATGTCACAACTTGCAATTGGAATGATTGAAACTCGCGGTCTTGTCGCGCTTGTCGAAGGGACCGATGCCATGCTGAAGGCGGCCAACGTGGAACTTGCCGGCCCGATGATCCAGGTCGGCAATGCACTTGTCACCGCGGTCGTCGTCGGCGATGTCGCCGCCGTCAAGGCCGCAACGGACGCCGGCGCCCAGGCCATCAAAGCCATTAAAGGCGAAATCGTCAGCGTGCATGTGATCGCGCGTCCGCACGGGGATGTCGATGCCGTGCTCCCGAAGAAAAAGTAGTCGTTTATGCGCAGATCCGTGGCCGGCTGCGCTCCATGCCCTATCGGTCCAGCACACTTGGAGGCGACCCGCTCTCCCACACTCTACTACCGTCTCACCATGTTTCTCGCACGCGTCGAAGGCTCGGTCGTCTCCACCAAGAAGGAGGCCAGCATGAACGGCCGCAAGTTGCTCCTGCTCCGGCCTCAACTGGTGGACGAAAAAGACCCCACGAAATTTCGCCCCGGCCTGAATACAATCGTGGCAGTCGACACCCTCGGTGCTGGGATTGGTGAGTTGGTCATGTTTTGCCAGGGCAGTAGCGCCCGTCTCGCAGCCGGAATGAAGGACGCACCCATTGATGCTGTCATCATCGGCATCGTCGATTCGGTGGACGTGCTGGGGAAACAGATTTTCAACGCCCGGCAATGAGCCGCTCGCAAGCCCAATTCTGATCTTGAAAACTCCTCTGAAACTCGGTGAACGAAGCATGTCCCTGTCCGCCGGCGTGCGATCGGCAACCGGGCTTTCGCCCGTCCGCCTGACTTCGAATTTGATCCGTAACCATCTGAATTTCTCACCATGAGCGCCGCCAACGAACAATTGATCCGGGACATCGTTTCCGAAGTGTTAGGCCGCCTCGGCGGCCAGCCGGCTTCTGCAAAACCACTCGCCTCGACCGAGTCCGCCGCCCCCGCGGCATCGGCGTGCGGATGCGGGAGTAAGGGCACCGCACTGAGCCCGCCCGGTCTGCGAGGCAAGTTCGGTGTATTTGCGGACGCGAGTGAGGCGTGTGTTGCGGCGCAGGAATCCTTCTTACAACTACAACAGAAGGGGGTTGCTGCCCGAGTCAAAATCGTTGAGATCGTCAAAGCGATGGCGGAAGCCAACGCGGAGCCCTGGGGCAAACTCGAACTCGACGAAACACGCATCGGACGTCTTGACCATAAGATCGAGAAACTGAAGATCATTAAGCTGGTCCCCGGTGTGGAGTGGCTTCGTCCCGATGCTCGCAGTGGCGATCATGGAATTACGCTCGAGGAATATACCCCCTTCGGCGTGGTCGGTGCCGTCACTCCAAGCACCCATTCGATTCCGACCCTGAGCGGAAATATCGTCAATATTATCGCGGCGGGAAATGCTGCGGTATTCAACCCTCATCCCAGCGCGGCACGCTGCGCGGCAATCGCTGTCCGCGCCTTCAACGAGGCGATCTACCGTGAAATCGGGATCGAAAATATCGCGACGATCATCGAGAAGCCATCCATGGAAAGTTTCGCGGCAATGTGCAAACACGACGTCGTGCGACTCCTGCTGGTTACGGGCGGTCCCGGCGTGGTGAAGGCCGCGATGCAGACCGGCAAGCGTGCCATCTGCGCCGGGCCGGGAAATCCACCGGTCTATGTTGATGACACCGCCTGCATGAAGCGAGCGGCCAAAGCGATCATTCAGGGTGCGAGTTACGACAACAACCTGCTCTGCATTGGTGAGAAGGAAGTATTCGCACTGGAAAACATTGCCGACAAATTGATGTCGCAGATGGAACAAAATGGCGGGGTCAAACTGACGACTGTTCAGCTTGAAGCACTAACCAAGGCCGCATTCACGATTACACCAGGCCAGGGTGGCGGGTGTGGACACGCCGCAGTGAACAAGGATTTTATTGGAAAGGATCCGAGTGTGCTGGCCCGGGCCGCTGGCCTGAACATTCCGGCGGGAACTCAACTGTTGTTTGCCGAAACCGATGCCGACCACCCATTCGTCGTCGAGGAGCAAATGATGCCCTTCTTGCCGATCACTCGGGTGAAGAGCCTGGAAGAGGGCGTTGCGCGGTCGCTGGTCGCCGAACACGGCTATAAGCATACCGCCATCATTCACTCGCATGACGTTGAGGCGATGACGGCCATGGGCCGTGCACTCGACACGACGTTATTCATCAAGAATGGGCCCTGCATGGCGGGGCTCGGTCTGGGGGGGGAAGGCTATCTTAGCTTCAGCATTGCCACGCCCACGGGCGAAGGCGTGAGCAACCCGCGGACGTTTACCCGAGTGCGACGGTGCGTCATGGTGGATAATCTGAGGATTTATTGAACCATGCTCCTCGCCCGCGTCGAAGGCAATGTGGTCGCCACTCGCAAGCATTCCAGCTTCGAGGGCTGGCGGTTGGTCATTTGCCAGCCGATTAGCTATGCGGGCGAACCCGAAGGCCCCCCCCAGATCGCAATCGATTCCCACGGGGCCGGCATGCATCAACGGGTGGTGATATCCAGCGATGGGTCCGCCGCACGCACCGCGGTCGGCGACCCCAAAAGCCCCGCCCGCTGGATTGTGATTGGCATCGTGGATGAAAAGGAACCGGGGATCCCCGTATGAAACTGGGCGCCGTCATCGGGCGAGTCACCCTCAGCGCAACCGCCGCCGGTCTTGAAGGCGCGCGCTGGTTGATCGTTTCACCCTTCACCCGGGCGCACTATCAGCGGGGCACCGAAACACCCGCCGGCCTCAGCAAAGATCCGAGTTTGATCGTCTACGACGCGCTCGGCGGCGGGATCGGTCAGACGATCGGTTACATCGAAGGACGCGAAGCGGCGCAGCCGTTTGACAAATCGCCTCCGATCGACGCCATCAATGCCGCGCTCGTTGACGAGATTTTCTACAACCCATTCAACCCGTAGCCAGACTTTCATTCCATGAGCACTGTCATTACTGCCAAAGAGATCGAGTCGATAATCGTCAAGGGTGGCGACCCCCGGAGCCTGCCCTCCGGTGCGGTGCTCACCCCCTCCGCTAAGGATGCCCTTCGCGATTATGTAGACGCCCACCGCGGACCCGTCGCCACGGTCGCACCCTCGTCAATACCCGCAAAGCCGCTGACTTCGAAGTCATCCAAGGCCGAGCTAGAGGCCTATTTTGATTCGCCCGAGGCTCTTGCCCTGAAGGAACAGCTCTGCGACATCGGTCGCCGGCTCTGGCAACGGGAATACGTCGACGGAAACGGAGGCAACATTGCGATCCGCGTCGGGGAGGACATCGCCCTCTGCACACCAACTCTGGTAAGCAAGGGATTCATGAAGCCGGCGGACATGTGTCTGGTCGATTTTGACGGCAATCAACTCGCCGGCGCCAAGAGGCGCACGAGCGAAATCCTCATGCACCTTCAGATCATGAAGCGGCAGCCGAAGGCGGTGGCCACCTGCCATTGCCATCCGCCCTATAGCACAGGCTTTGCGGTCGCCGGGGTACTACCACCCACGTGCATGATTCCTGAGTTTGAGGTGTTTGCCTCCGTCGCCATCGCCCCCTATCGGACGCCCGGAACTCCGGAGATGGGACAATTAGTGGGTGATCTTGTTGACAAGCACAATACGATCCTGATGGCCAATCACGGCGTTGTTTCGTGGAGCCATAACAATGTCGAGGACGCCTATTTCAAGATGGAGATTCTTGAGGCGTACTGCCGCACGATCTTGGTGACGGCGCAACTCGGGGTGCCGGCCAAGACAATGTCCGCGCCGCAGCTGCAGGATCTGCTCAAGATCAAACAAAGCTTGGGCATTCCCGATCCACGCCACGGTTTGAAGGAGTGCGAACTTTGTGACAACGCCGAATGGCGTCCCGGCGTGGCGTGCGTCCTGCCGGGCAGACCGGAATCAACCGTCGGTCTGGATGCGGATGCTGAGAAGACCGTTCAGGCGATTACCGATCAGATTCTGGCGCAGATGAAGTAAGTTCCGGAAAAACAAGTTCAGGATTGCCACTTCCTTCGCGGGAGCGATCCGAGCCGGGATTCAGTTTGTTCATTCGCGGTTCTAAAACGTCATACGTATGAAAGTAACGATTATCGGCGGCGGTGGCCGCGTGGGTTCTTGCGCTGCCTTCGCACTCCAATGCGGCGGCATGGTCGCCGAGATGCAGATCCTCGATGCAAACAAAGACTTGGCCGACGGCGAGGCCCTTGACCTGTTGCATGGCACCGCATTCTGCGGCGATCAACGGATCTATTCCGGCGACTATTCACGGGCGGCAGACAGCGATATCTTTCTGATCACGGCCGGCCTACGCCGCAAACCGGACGAATCCCGGCTCGATCTGATTAACCGAAATGTGACTCTTTTTGTCGGTATCCTCGACAGCATCAAGTCGGCCGGTTTCCGGAAGGAAGCGCAGGTGTTTGTGGTTTCTAATCCCGTCGACATTCTCACCCATCTGGCGGTGAAGCGATTGGGGTTGCCTTGGCCACAGGTTTACGGGCTTGGGACAATGCTCGACACGGCGCGCTTCAGCTCGTTCATCGCCGAAGAACTCAAGCTCGCACCAACTCAGGTAAAGGCCCTCATCCTCGGTGAACACGGCGATTCGATGTTGCCCGTCTGGTCGAGTGCCACCGTCAATGGACTGCCCCTCACCGGCCTGCCCGAGTGTTCGCCGTCGTTCCAAAACGCCGTGTTCGAACGGACCAAAGGGAGCGGGGCGGAGGTGATCAAGCGGAAAGGGGGCGCCGGTTGGGCCGTGGGTGTGGCCATCCGCGACGTCATTCACGCGGTCCTCCTGAACAGGCAGTCCCTGTTCCCAGTGTCGTCTCTCGTCCAGGGTTCCTACGACATCCGTGACATCTGCCTGAGCGTGCCAAGCGTCGTGGGACGCGCCGGTGTTTTAAGACACGTCGAGATGAAATTGTGGCCCAAGGAAACCATGGCGTTGCAGTCATCGGCCCGCGCCCTCAAAGACACTCTTGCAAAGGTCAAGGTCTAGATCGCCCGGCGTTCCCGTTTACTCCATTCGATCCTGGAAAATTCATTGGAATGAAGTCTCTCGATACCAAGCTCGCTGAAATCCGCAACAACCCTGGCTCGCGCGCATTCATCCTGGCGGACGCAAAGGACGCGGACATGGCTTTTGGCGTCCGGGCACCGGGGCCGCGGACCTATCTTGCCCGGCCGGGCGCCCGGCCGGCGCAGTTTTCCCCGGAAATCTGGAACCGCGACGAGTTTGGATGCCGCAACCTGCCGGAATTCCTCGACATCATCCGCGAAGTTACCCAGCAAGGACTCGTGGACATCATGCTCATGTCCGCGTACGTCAACGAATTGCTCACCATCCAGGAGGGACTATTCCGAAATTCTCATGTAACCCCGGCCGCCCGTGCCAACGATACGACCGACGTCTGGGCGGCTCGGCACGGTTGTTATACCCGCGAGCCATCGCAACCGTTCCGCAGCGCCAGCATCGACCATATCCAGTGCGGCGAGATCGAGTGCAACCGCGACGGTCACGGAAGTGACGCCTTTCCGGGCGCGAATCTGGGCCTATACTCCATCACCTTCGTCAATCAGCTGGAACAAGATCGCGAAGCTCTCCTGTGGTATAAGGGATTTCGAGAAGAGGCCGAACGGAAACAATTCCGACATTTCCTGGAAGTCTTCGATCCAAATGTGGACTCGGGCATCCCCCCCGAAAAACTCGGTGAGTTTATCAACGACAATATTCTCCGAACCCTCGCGGGCGTGCCGCAGTCCGGTCGGCCGGATTTTCTAAAGATTGTTTATCACGGTCCCAAAGCCATGGAGGAGCTGGCCCAGTACGATCCGAACCTAGTCGTGGGCATTCTCGGGGGCAGTGCCGGCACCACTTTCGATGCCTTCAAGCTTGTCCACGATGCCCAGAAATATGGAGCACGCGTGGCTCTCTATGGGCGCAAGATCAACAATGCCGAGCACCAGCTTGCGTTCATCGAGATGCTGCGCCTCATTACCGACGGGAAGGTGACGCCCGAGGAAGCGGTGCGCGCGTACCACGGAGTCTTGCAAGGCCGTGGAATCAAACCCCACCGGGCACTCGACGAAGATCTGAAGTTGACCGACCAGGCCATGAGCTACGACGGCCGCGCGGTTCGACGGGCCACCGTGGAGGTGAGGGACAATCCCGTTGCCAGTTCAAAGCCCTCTTCAACGGCAGTCTCGATTCCAAAGCCGGAACGAGCAGCCGATTCGAATTCTCCGGGCCGCAGGGCCGTGCAGGAGGATTGGCCGAAACGGGTGGATGGCGGCCCGGACTTCGATCGGATGAACCCGGCGGAGCGTGTGGCGTATCACCGTTCGCGGTTAGACCGTACCTTCGGTTGACCTCACTCGAAGTGCCGCCCGAGGAGCCGGCTCGCCGCAAGGAGATGGATGGTAAGTATCGCCGATACCAGGAGAAAAGCCAGGGATGCCGGACTGCGTTTTTGCCATCCCAGCAGTGATGGCACCCACCCGTGGGCGCATACCGCCAGAAATACGACATGAAAAGGGAGAAGGATGCACGCATCCAGGATCAATCGCCCCCCCGAAAAATGGACCTCTGCGGCAACAAAGGCGACCCAGACTCCCAGAGCAAGCGAGAGCAATGTAAGTTGAACCAGCCGATGGGTGTGTGTGGTCCGGGAACAGCGCCACCAGAGCAGCGCGTATCCCACCGCAAAGAATAGAATTAATGGAGATATAAGCCATCCCGGCAGAAGAACATCGGGATAGCCCACGCCGTTCCAAAAGGACCCAACCGTCAGAAAATCTCTATCGCCAGGCCCCAGAGAACGGAATGTAGCCCCAACCACCTCCCGAATGACGGCTACCCCAGGGCGATCCTCCCGCAAAGTTGCGAGCGCCGGAAGCAGCGGAGGCACAACTCCCGATCCAGGCACCATCGCGGATGGAGGCCACGCAATACTGCCACTCGTAACAAATGCGACCGGCATAAGGAGTGAACCAACCAGGGCAACCGCAACCGCAACCGCAACCAGCCAAGCCCATGGAGTCAAACGGCTGATCAACGCGCCAAACGGGCCACCCCCATTCGATTGGCTGAACGAATGGGCCCCCAACTCCAACAGAGCGAGCACGCACACTGCAATGAACACCAGAACTGGCAATGGCAGTGCCGCAAGCCATGGCTCGTGAATTCTCTGAGCGAATTCGCTCAACAACTCCGCCTGACGCAGGTCGAAGAGCGAATTCGAAATCAAGCGCGGAAAGCAAACCCCACTACCTAGAAGACCCCAGAAGCCCACAATCTGTCCTACCGACCGCGCATCCTTGATGGTCGCTGGAAGCAATGCTCGGAGCGGTTGAGCCAACAATAGCACCATGGAAAAAGCCGCCGCAGGCATCATGCCGCCTGCACTATGCAACAGCAGCCCAAGCCCCAGTCCGTAAACTCCACCAAGCCACCAAGGGACGCGAACTCGCTGCACCAGGAGACCAATCGCCCCAGCCAGAATCGTCCCCGAAAAGAGCACGAAGGGATGGGCGGAAAAATTCATCCCCCACCAGGGCAGGCAAGGTACCAGCAAGAGGAGAACCGCCCCCCACCCCGTGTGCCCTTCATCCGAGCGTCCAATCGCCGCCGTCGCTGCCAGCACAGCCATTCCTAACGCCGTCACCAACAAACTCAAAAGTCGCCGCCGAAATAGGTACTCCGCTGCCGAGGCCCCGCCCCCGATCCATGCCGTCATCCACCATCCAACTCGACCGACCGCTGACCGGGTTTCCGGACGCAACCCCGCAGCCGGCATTTCAATCCCGGGCTCCGGCGGGCTGGCAAGATCCTGCATCGTCAATTTTTGTTCCGGATGCAACCGCCGCCGCTGAATCCCCGATTGATTTTCCAACGCTGCAACACCTCCCGGCCCGTTTGGATCCGATACCTCCGAATCGAAGCCTCGCAATGTCTCCGGCTCATCCGCACCGGACATCACCGGGGTCAGTACGGCATTCCCAAGCCCGAGCGCCAGCCAGAGACAACTGACGCCCGCCGCCGTCCGTACCATGAGAATCTCCGGTCGGGGCAGCGCCGGCTCAACCCACGGAAAGACACCGATTCCGATCGCGAGCAGGATCGCGGCGACGCCCAACCACGCAGTCAGCCCACCTGAAAACCGGCCCAGTGCAATCAATACGTCCTGGCGCGTGCTGGCGATCGTCGAATCGTGCGTGGAAAATCGCCCGTGAGGAATGCACACATTGACCACGTTAGTCGGCTGCCCCGTTTGCCGCTCTACCGTGCGGGCAAATATCCCCAAGGCAGGCTCTTTCACCGCATCGAAAGACTCCGTCGTGATGACATGGCACCGGAGTGCCACCAACCCTGGCGCGTCCGCCTCAACGATTAATTGCCAGCGGGCTGGAGTCGCTTCGTCCACGCCGGACTTACCCACCCGGACAAGTTCCAACAGATCGCCATTCCTTAAGTTCGCTGGGCCGTCAATCTTGAAACTCGTCGCCCTCCCTTCCGAACTCAGTTCGGCAGACCGGATATGGGCCCGTCCATTGAGGCTTCCCCCAGGGCCCGCCGGAGAATGCAAATCCAGATAGAACCCGACCCGAGCCGCCCGCGAGAACCGACTCCTCCACCCCGGCCAGGCGTTGAGCTCCATCGTCAGTAGCGTCTTGCCTTCATCGCTCCGAACCCGCTCAAACGGCACTGAAACAAGTCGGCTGCGTCGTGATAGAAAGGGGCCGCTTTCTGGAGTCCAATACTCTAACCGATGGGTTTCGAAGGCCGACGTGGGCTTCCCCAGCATCCATTGCAGGGCCACGAAATAGGCCATCCCTCCAAGAACAGCGAGCCCCGTCACCCATACCCAATACCCACCCCACCAACGCCTCGAAGTAACTTCACGAGACCTCCGGGACTCTCGACTGCCATGTCGTTTCTTCAAAAGCACTCACGTCGATACCCAATGCCAACGACAAACTCAATCCATGATCTGGATCGGGTGCATCTCACGGAAACGGTGGTTTTCGAGTCAGCGATTGTTGAACGGAAGAATTCTTCATTTTTCCCGGGACTCTGATTTCGATTTCTGAAACGCTCCGCGGCCAATGGTGCTGCCGAGCAGAATGCAAGGGCGCGACTTT
>CAMDJH010000173.1 GCA_945900455.1 Akkermansia muciniphila | reverse complement strand
AGCTCGGCCAGCTCCCCAGGGGATCAGTGGTCAAACGTTGGTGAGTTCAGTAGCGCTGTAATTCATTGATAGCATGCAACTTCCATCTGAGTACATTCAAATTGTACCCACAGATTCTGCTGAGGAGACAGCCCCTCACACGGTCAGTCTTCAACCGTAAAGCCCACTTTGATGGTCACCTGCCAGTGATGCACCCTCCCCTTACTGATATTGCCTCGCGTTTCGATCACTTGGAACCAGCTCAGATTCTTGACGGTTTTGTGCGCGCGCTTAATTGCCTTGTCAACGGCGTCTTCGATGGAAGTCGTGGACGTGCCGATGAGTTCGATGAGTTTGTAGACGGGATCTTTCATGTTTGATTTCAATCGTTGTGCCCAGGTTATTGACTTATGCTTCGATTCTCCTTACTTGGTTTAAAGTTACCTAAGTCCCTGCACGGGCCGCCGCTTCATCCGCGGCTCGATGGCGCCAGATTTCAAGCAGCCCGGTGGTGATCGTCAAGGCCACGGGGCCAAGGATAAGCCCGGACGGGCCGAAGAGCATCAATCCGCCGCCCACGGAAATGAACGCGAGGACGCTGTGCATTTGCAGCCGGTTACCAACCAGGATCGGATAGAGCACGTTGTCGATCCCGCCGACGACTATCCCTCCCCATCCGGCAAGAATCAGGGCTCTTCCCCAACTCCCCTCCAAGACCAGAAAAATCGCCGCTGGAATCCATACCACAAACGCACCCAGCACCGGCACTACTGCCAGCAGTCCCATCACCATCCCCCAGAGCAGCGGCGCTGGCAGCCCGAGCCACCAAAACATCAGTCCGCCCAAGCAGCCCTGCACGGCAGCAACTGCCAGCGTCCCGTATACGGTGGCGACGATGGCATCCGTGACCCGAACAAACAGCCCCTCCATTTCCACTTTCGTGAGGGGCGATAGAAACCGCACCGAATGGAGCGCTGCGCGACGGTCGCGCAGGAAGTAAAAAAGCAAATAGAGGGTCAAGGAAGTAAAAAAGCAAATAGAGGGTCAGGCAAAAACTGACCATCTGGATCATGGATCCCTTGACGATGGATCCAGCGGTTGACGTGAGCCATGTGGTGATGTCCCTTACCGTCCGCGGAAGATCCACTTTCCGTTCCAACCAGTCAGCGAGCGGCGCGATACGCGGCTGCGCTCCGATGGCACGCCGCCACTCGCCGGATTCGACCTTCGTGTTAATGATTTCAGCGCCTCTCGCCGACTCGATCATGAGCCGCTGGCCCACGAACATCGCAGGCAACGCGACGATAAAGCCCGCTACCAAGACGGTGATGGCGGCAGCCAGAGTGCAATTCTTCAGCCGCGACTCCATCCGGTGGTGGAACGGAGCGAACAAAACGGCCAACGCCAGTCCCCAGACAAGAGGCGGTAAAAACGGCAGAGCCAGTCGGTAACAGAGATAGATTCCAACGGCGGTTGCCGCGATAAAGAGCAGCGATTGGACGTGATTTCGGGAGCTCCAGTCGCTCTCGACTGGCGCAGCCGACTGAATCGGATCGCGCTCGGTAATCGGCATCGCGGAAACTTCTCGTTTCTACCGATCGCGAGGAACCTCGTCGCCTCGCCCGGGAGTGGCTTTCTTCCCCGACTCGGGCCTTTGCGGCGGAGACTGAGGATTGCGAGTGTCCAGGTTTGGCTGCGGACGGGGTGTTGCCGACTTGGGCTGTAACTTGAGGTTGGGCTTGGGTGTCCGCTGCGCCTTGGGCGGAGTCTGTTTTCTATCCGACTGCCGGGCTGGACTTGCCATAATGGGAGATTTGGGAAGCTGAACCTTGGCGGGCTCGGCAGCCCCTCCTTGCTTTCGGGCTCCCGTGTCGATCGCCTTGGCTTCCACCGCTCGTCTCTGATCACGAGACTTCTGAATCTCCTGGTTCCGCCCGGCAAACTTCTGCTTTTCCTCGGCAGCCACCGGCTGGAATCGTATGGGACTCTCCCTTCTCTTGGTCAACTGATCCAAAGACGTGGCCACCGGCACGCGGTTCTGCTTGGACTCCGCCGGCCCCGATTGGATCTTCTGCTGGGCGGCCCAAGTCCGCGGCGGCCGCGACACTTCGTGATCGCGGCGGTCTCGGTATGACGCTTCGGCGCGGTGCTCCCACTCCCGATCCCCGCGGTGCTCCCAACGTTGATGAGCATAGACTGCGTCATAACCAGTCCGACTCGATTGGAATGTGGCCGATGCGTAAAATCCGCCCCGACTGTAGCTCGGGGCATAATAGTCCCCGAAATAGTAGTGTTGATAGTGCGGCCGCAGGAAGAGATGGTCGGTGAATACCCCCAGATCGATCACGATCGTCGGCGAATAATGGTAGCTTCGCCGTAAATACACACCCGCTTCAAAATAAACCGGCGCAAAAAGAACACCGCGTCGCTCAACCGGGTAATCCCAGAAGCCTCCCGCCATGATGTATCCGCGAGGAGTCCAGACGTAATGGGCGGGAACCCAGTTCCAATCCGGCCGGCCGAGTGCCCAATACCCAGGGCGCCATGCGTAGCGCCCCTGATACCAGACCCAACAACCCGGCATCCAATTGTAGTCGACGGAAGGCGCCGCGAGATTGGGGCCCGCTTCTACCGTCGCGGGTGGCGGCGGCAAATAGGTCGTCTCCCGTACATTGGCGTCGGCCCAATACCCGGAAGTCCATTGGTAGCCCTGCGCCACCTTCCCCCAGTAACCGGCCATCCAGGCGCGCCCAGGCGGCAGGACACGCCACGTGCCGCTGACCCAAAGGAAATCATTTCGCTCGTCATCCCAGGCCCAATAGCCAGGAATCCACGCGACATTGTTTCCCTCCGGCCTCTCTTCGGGAGGCACTTCTTCGATGAGGTCCGGCGGGGCCTTGTCCACCAGAACACCGGGCTCGGGATTAAACGTCACAATACCGGCAAACGCCTCGTGCACCGGCCCCCGGGTGAGCACCTGGGCACCCGGCAAGTCGCTGACGGGCGGTTGAGCCCGGCAAATCGAAGTGTTCCAACTGACACAAATCAGAGCGACTAATCCCGCGATACGCCAACCTTTGGAAGCACGGCGAACCGGGGGAATTTTTCCTCCACTTGATGGACTCTTATACGATTTCACAAATTGATGCTGATTCCCAAACACCGCTCATTGCGGACGTCCTTTGGGCCATTTATCGACGGTCTCCCCGGTTGCCTTCATCCCTGCCATCGTGAGGCCCACGTCCGTGGCTAGGATTCGGTGCCGGTGGCGTCCAATGCTTTGGATACTGCCGAATGACCGCCGCGTGATGATTTGCCGGAGAATCATGAAAATCGAGCCTTACCGACGGCGCGGCAGCGAGTATGCCAACGGAGACGTGCGGCGGTGTTGGATGTGACTCCCACTTGCGGCCCTTGGGATATGTGTACTGCCGTCGACTGCGACTGTAATAGACCTGGTAACCGGGATAATATACATAATCGTTCACCACCACGACTTCGGGTTCCATCTGCAACGGGGGGGGCTGCACATACATAGCGTTGTGATTCGGCCTTTCCACATAACCTACGCATCCGGTCAAGGCTCCCGTGAGCGCCGCGGAAAGGAGAACAATGCTCTTCGCTTTTTGTGTCGTTTTCATATTCATATCGATCGTTCGCTCCCTCAGGGCGCAATTTTATCGCTAACCCACTGACGCGCCTGCTGGAACCCGTCTTTCAGCTCGGCGTAGCCCTTTCTGAAGGCTGCTTTGACGTCGTCCCAGGTAGACTCCGAGGCCTGCTTGGCCTCTTCCAACTGCTTCGTCAGCTTCTCGGTCTGATCGCGCAATTTCTGGAGTTTCGGCTTGGCTTCAGCCTTGGCCGCGTCCGTTGATTTTTCAATTTTGGCGGCCAGGTGATCGAGGTCCTTGTTGATTTCAGCCAATTGGGTCTGCATTTTTTCCGTGAATTCAGCCTTTTGCGCGAAGGTGTAATCCTTCACGTCTTGGGCGATCTCCTTGGTTTCGGTTTTGATCTTCTTGAATTGCTCCGCGGTGGATATCTCCTCCGACGGTTTACAGCCAACGGCGAAAGCAGCGACCCCGAGGGTCAGAATGACCTTTTTGATGTGTTTCATGTGTTCGAGAGAATCGCCTTCTTGCTCACAATTTGCCCATCAGGAGGAGGATAACCAGAATGATTAGAATGGTGCCAAGGCCACCGCTAGGGCCATACCCCCAGTTCCGGCTGTGAGGCCAGCTCGGGATTGCACCGAGCAGCAAGAGAACGACGACAATCAGTAGAATAGTTCCAATGGACATAATGTATCTTTCCAGGTGTCGAGCAGACCGCTGGCAACACCCGCGCGCTGCCCTCTTCCGTTCCATTTTGGATGCGTCGTCTGCTCTTCAGCTCCTGGAAGTAGAACCCAATCCTCGCGCAATCGCTATGGGGTGTTTACCCCAGCCGACCCGCTGACTCTCGCCCCCTTTTCGCATCAGCGTGTAGGAGCGCCTGGTTTATGGAGCCCATAAAACACCTTTCGAGTACTGCTGTATTTGAACAGTTCCGCGTAGCGGGCCCAGCCAATGACCGTTCGAAGGATGCGCAGCGGCCGTTCGTGCGGAAACGTCAGCGTAAACTGGCTCAGGATCACGGTTTCATCAACCTCGTCGTTTTCCGATTGTCTCAACAGCTGGATGACGAGATCGAATACGAAAAGACTTCGGAGCCGGGTGTTGAGAAGGTGTTTGCGGACGTTGACGTCGGCGGCAAGAAACTGACGACCTTCCCCGGTCATTTCCACCCGTCCGCCAGGGGTCGTAACCCAGCGGAGCAACTCGGCAGTTTTCACCACGAGCAAGAGCTGGCTCAATTCGAAACCCACCAGGCGCGCGAGTTCGAATAGCTCCATGCCTCCTTCGTTTTCCATGACTTCGAGCAAGCCGATGGCGCTACCCAACGAGACATTGGGTATGGACTGGATGGGCAATTGACCCTCGACTGCGACCGTGGTGGGCATGGGTTCTGCCGGCAACATCGTCTGGGTGATGAGCGTGTGGAGCTTCTGGTTCAGTGCGAGGAAATCCGGATGGTGCTCGTCGCGCGGATACGGAAGGGGGTTGTCGAGCACGGCCCGAATGGTGCCCGGGTGGGCTCCCATCACGACCAGGCGCGTCGCCATGAAGACTCCTTCGCTGATGCTATGGGTGACCATCAGGATGCTGTTCACCGGTGAATCCTTGCGGGTGTAGAGGTCGATGATTTCATTGCGCAGCGTCTCGCTGGTGAGCACGTCCAGAGCGCTAAACGGTTCGTCCATGCAGAGAATCTCCGGTTCGACGGCCAGAGCGCGGGCCAATCCAACACGTTGTTTCATGCCACCGGACAGTTCCTTCGGGTATGCCTCCTCAGAGCCCGCCAAACCCATCGACTCAATCACGCGGTGCAAACGCTTCTCACGCTCCGCATTGCCCAACGCTAAATGAAGTAGGCCGACCTCCACGTTTTGCTGCACGGTCAGCCACGGAAACAACGCGAAATTCTGAAACACCAACGCGGTGGATGGATTCAGCCCAACCTGCACTTGACCGCGGTAGAGGATCTGGCCCGATGTCGGTTCTTCCAAGCCGATGATGGCGCGCAAGAGCGTGGACTTGCCACATCCGGAGGGCCCAAGGATTGCGACGACTTCACGCTCTCGTATTTCCAGGTTGATGTCGTGGAGAATTTCCACACTCCCGTCGCCCGAGCCAGGGAAGGACTGAAAGACGTTCCGAACTTCCAAAAGAGGCGTTGCCATAATCAGCTCTCCAAAGTGTAGCGGGTTTGTGCCAAGTGACTGAGCGGTCGCCAGACGAGCCGGTTGAACCCCACGACCGTCACCGCCATGATGCCGACCGCGGCGGCGAGGATGTGAAACGCCCCGCGTTCCGTCGCCTGGCTGATCGCGGACCCCAGCTCCGTCGTCATGAGGGTTTGCCCGTGATATTTCATGTATTCCGCGACGATACTGGCATTCCATGCACCACCCATCGCGGTAATCCAGCCAGTCAGCAGGCTTGGAAAAATGCCGGGTAAAATGAGCTGCTGCCAACGATGCCGCCTCGAGAACCCGGCTAAGCGCGACACTTCCCAGAGTTCACGCGGAATTGCACTACTGCCCGCAATGACGTTGAAAAGAATGTACCACTGCGTGCCCAGGATTAGCAGCACCACCGAGCTGATACCCAAGCCCACCCCGAACGCCAGCATTCCACCCACGACCACCGGGAATATCATGGGTGCCGGGAAACTCGCCGCCATCTGAATGACGGGTTGCAGGGCGCGCGACCAGCGCGGACGGCGGCCAATCATCACGCCGACGGGAATCGCCTAGAGCGAGGCCACCGTCACCGCCAGAACGACGCGCAGGAAGGTTGCCACCGTACTGTGAAACAAGTGGATCCACTCACCGCTCGTGAGAACCATGAGGAGTTGAACATACTTCAACACGCCAAACAGGACGCCCGCGCCGGCGGCAGCGGCGAGCAATCGCTTGGTCCATCGACGCACGGCGGTCCTCGTGGCCCTCGGCGTCAGGACCGGAGTCACCGGCGCGACCACGGGCAAACGGGCACGCCGCCGGACGAATCCGAACGACAGCGACCCCGCTTGCCAGATCCTCGATCGGCATATTCTTTCCCAGAGCCAAGAACTTGACGCGGGGGCTGTTTCGGCATCGGTGAATTTGTGGGACCACGCTACCAGCGGTCGCCCAACCACCTGGTCCACGAACAGAATCATGCCCAGCATCGCCAGCACGCCCAACAGTTGCGCTCGGCCATCGCCGCGCTCCAGGGCAAGACTCATGTATGAACCCAGGCCCGGCAGCCGGAAATCGTGTTCTCCCAAGACAAAGGCCTCGCTCACCATGAGGAAAAACCAACCGCCGGCCATGGACATCATGCTGTTCCAGAGCAACCCGGTCGCGGCGAAGGAAAGGTCGAGCTGAAAAAACCGTTCCCTCCAGGACATTCGTGCAAGGCGGGCAACGGCAACATCACCCGCTCCGCACCGGCCATCCGCGCCATGGCGTATCCATAGATCATCGTAAACCCGAACGAAACCACGTAGGCAACAACGCCACGCGCGAGGCTAAACAGCGCGTACCGCGGAAGGTAACGCCCCTCCAAATGAATTTCCGGGACCTGTTGAAGCGGACCGCTCCACTCCCGGGCCACCGTGACCAGCGCATAGATAAATGCCGCCAGCAGGCCGACGACAGCTATATCAACCCAGCCGAAGGCCCGGGGTATCCGAACAAATCGCTCACTTTCCATTCCGATCATTGGTTGCGATTTGCTTTCGAAGCGTGGTTGGATTGATGGCTTGATGGCTTGATCTGCAGCCGCAGGTCTGCCTCTTTTGTTACACACGCACTTCACCACCTCCAGCACCATCAACAAAATATTTCCGGCCCAGGAGAATCCATGGGCGGATCCGCGCTCATCGCGTGAATACGTTCAAAGCGTTCGTCGGGGGTTCGGACAGAATACCCAAAAATACCCAGGGCATCGGCCAAGGGGCCTCAGCCCTTGGGCTGGATCTTACGGCCCGTTGGGCCGTGAATGTCGCCAAGAATGGCCAAACTCCAGAGGGGGCTTCGCCCCCGCTACCGCTCCCCCCAGCGTCCGCGGGGGCGAAGCGCCTCTTCCACGCAAAAAGTCGGCCGGGGCTGAGCCCCAGTTCTTCGGAGACGACTTCGGCGGACATGCCGCTGGCGAGCCAGTTATTGACCGCTTCGCGCTTGAAGGTTTCGTCGAATTTGCGGCGGGATTTGAGAGAAGACTTCTTAATAGCTTTCATGATGCATGATGTGCCCAATTCTCTCTCCACCAATTGGAAGCAACTTCACAGTCCAGAAACACGTAAACCGTGGATCCTTATCTAATCCATTTCTATGGGGAATAACCCTACCGTCGATCATAGTTTCGCGTTCCGCAACCGCAGGGCATTGCTGATGACTGAGACGGAACTCAGGCTCATCGCAGCCCCGGCGATGATCGGGCTGAGCAGCCAGCCGAAGACCGGGTACAGCAGCCCCGCGGCCAGCGGAATTCCCAATGCATTGTAAAGAAAGGCGAAGAAGAGGTTTTGCCGGATGTTCCGCAAGGTGGCACGGCTCAGGCGGATGGCCTTGGCAATCCCGCGGAGATCGCCTCTCACCAGGGTGATGCCCGCACTTTGCATGGCCACGTCCGTGCCCGTGCCCATCGCAATCCCGACGTCCGCTTCGCTCAGCGCAGGCGCGTCGTTGATGCCGTCGCCAGCCATCGCAACGTGCTGCCCTTCCGCGCGCAACTGCCGGACATAACTGACTTTGCCGGCGGGCTCGATCTCCGCTTCCACGACGTCAAGACCCAGTTGCTTGGCGACCGTCGCCGCCGTGCGACGGTTATCGCCCGTGAGCATGACGAGTTTTAACCCCAGTGCGTGAAGCTCGCGGATCGCTTCGGGTGTCGTGGATTTGATCGGATCGGCGACGGCAAGAATTCCGACCGGCTTACCATCGATGGCGACAAACATCGCGGTCTTGCCTTCATCTTGAAGACGCACCGCCGAGACTTCGAAAGGCTCCGTGCCGGCGATTTTTTCAGCCCGCAGGAATTCCGGCTTACCAATCATCACCCCACGACTGGCAACCGTTCCGACAACACCTCCCGCCGTGACCGAACGGAAGTCGGTCACGGCCTCCAAAACAATGCCTTGTTCCTTCGCGCCTCGCACAATCGCGGCGGCAAGCGGGTGTTCGCTCGCCTGCTCCAGGGACGCGGCCAGACGCAGGAACTCCTTCGCGTCAAAACCGGGGGCGGGCAGGACATCCATGAGCCTGGGTCTGCCCTCGGTGAGCGTTCCGGTTTTGTCCACGACAAGCGTGGTGACTCTCTCCAATCGTTCGAGCGCCTCGGCGTTTTTCACGAGGACACCTTCCTGGGCTCCGCGTCCAACACCGACCATGATGGACATGGGCGTGGCCAGGCCGAGGGCGCACGGGCATGCGATGATGAGGACGGCGACGGCGTTGACGATGGCATGCGAGAGTTTGGGTTCCGGCCCAAGCCACATCCAAAGAACGAAAGTGAGCACCGAAACTCCCAGCACCACCGGTACGAAAATACCCGCAACCTTGTCGGCAAGACCTTGAATGGGCGCACGACTGCGCTGGGCCTCGGCCACCATGTTCACAATCTGCCCGAGCAAAGTGTCGCTACCGACTCGCTCGGCGCGCATGACGAAACTTCCGGGGCCATTGACCGTCCCGCCCGTCACCTTGTCCCCAACGGTCTTTTCCACCGGAAGGGGTTCCCCGGTGATCATAGACTCTTCCACGCTCGAGTGACCTTCCACCACCACGCCATCCACGGGCACCTTGTCACCGGGAACCACGCGCAACCAGTCACCTGGTTTTACCTGGTCGAGCGGGATTTCATGGTCGGCCCCCGGTGCGACTTGTCGAGCCGTGGGCGGCGCAAGGTTTAGCAAGGCTTTGATGGCACTGCCCGTGCGGTCCCGGGCACGGAGTTCGAGCACCTGACCGAGGAGCACGAGGATTACGATCACTGCCGCGGCTTCAAAGTAGATGGCCACCTTCCCTCCGTGTTGCATCGTGTGCGGGAAAAGGTCGGGCAGAAGCATTGCCACGGCACTGAAGACGAACGCGGCGCCTACGCCCATGGCGATCAGCGTGAACATGTTCAAGTGCCCCGTCACAACCGAGCGCCAGCCCCGACGGAAAAATGGCCAGCCAGCCCAGAAAACCACCGGCGTCGTGAGTGCACATTGCATCCAGCGAGAGATGTGGCTATCCGGCCAGTCTTGCTGGGCCAGCGCCGGAATCAAGTGAGCCATCGCGAGGAAAAACACGGGCAACGTCAGTGCCGCGCCAACCCGGAGACGCATCGTCATGTCACGCAACTCGGCGTTCTCCGCGTCATCCGTCCCCGCGGTCAACGTCTTCGGCTCCAGCGCCATCCCACACTTGGGGCAATCGCCGGGATGGTCCTGCTGCACTTCGGGGTGCATTGGGCAGGTGTATATCGCACTGCCCTGCGGCCTCTCAGCCTGCTTGGCGGAAGCGGGAGTCGACAGAAACTTCTGCCGGCAGTGCGCGCAGCAAAAGTAAAATATGATTCCGTCGCGTTCGGCGTGCAGAGACGACGTTTCATCCACCGTCATTCCGCAGATTGGATCAATGGCCATATCAATTTCGATTTATCGGGTTCATTCCCATTGCGTCAAATGAAGCCGAAGGCAATTCAAATTGCCATCGCACCCCCCGCCCCCGTGAATCCTGGATTGGTCGGTGAACGGCGTGGAGCAAGCGAACTCGTCTCAGAAATGAAAATGCCTTGAACAGAAGCAAACGAAGAGAACAAAGATTCATCCGGTCATTGCTTGCCTATCGCGATACACTGCCCCTCGCCGGTTGAAGAACAACAATCTAATCGCGTGGTTTCGGTCAGGCAGAGCCGGATCAAGGAATCGACCCGTTTGCACGGAAAGTGTGGGCGATTTTGGATTTCGTGAAGATTCTCGCCATCCTTCACCCCGCCCCTATCCTTCTGGTAATGACCGGGACCGCAGCGCCTTTTGGCACCTGCGTCCGCCCCTGGAAGTTCATCCAAGTTGTGATTTCACCAAGCCAGAATCATCGCGACCACGCACGGGACTCCACCTCGGTTGCTCTGACCATCTGAATCCCATTAGGGAGGGTCTGCGATCAACAGAGCTTCCCCACCGGATGTTCTGCCCGCCGCCTGGTGTTTGATTGGCTTCCCAGCTTCCGCCACTGGAGACGCCGTCCGCTGCCATCGAAATCTTTTTCATTTTGTTAAGCGCTAATTCGCCTCAGCAGACTACACCATCCGCTATGGTCTTCGTAATGGGGTAAAACCCCACCATGGACATAAATCACTCCGATACTGTCCCCGAAACCACGCGATGTGTGGGACATTGCTCGACGGCTTCCCGGGGTACCTTTATCAACACCGAGGATTCCTCGTAACTAATCCGCTCGACCTCGCTCGTGAGCAATTGCACCTCTTTGCCCGACAGTCGATAATAGGCTTCCTCGAATTGCCGCGAAACCGGCTTGTGGGACTCAATCGACGGGCTGTCCGCAATCTGTTGGCGGGTCAGATTTACGGGCAACACATTTCCCCTTTTGAAGAGATTCTGGAAGGGATGGGGCGAGAGAAGCACCTGACGCTCTGACAACCATGAGCCTGTGTCCGCCACCACGTAGCGAACCGCCCAGGTCTGATCGTCAAACAAGAAGTCCTTTACATGGCCGATGTCACCATCGGAGGCCCCCAGTTTGTTTCCGTACAACTCATTGATGCTGTATAACATAATATAACTGTGTTAGGTCGCGTGATTTAGAAAGCCAATCACAACGACTGCCACGAAAAGACACAAAACGACTGCGGCGGAAAGAGCCGGCCGGATGTGGCACTCGGACAGCCAACGGATGAGTGGTTTCAGAGTCATTCCCGCCACGCAGGCCAGAAAGATGGGCAAAACCACCGGGCGGGCAAAATAGAGGAACGCCATTATCCCCAGCGCAATCCATACGAGTTGCCCGGGAGTCGTCTTCGTCTCGGGCAAAACACCGAGAGGAACCGACGACGCAGCGTCGGGGCAAACGGAGGTCAGGGGCTTCTCCGGAGGCGATGCAACTTCATCCGGCGCGGTGAGAGTTGCCGGCGCGTGGTCAGGCAGCAAACTCATCGTGGTGGACGGCGAAGCGCCAACCAAACTGCACTGGCCAACTGGGCGCCGTTGAAAATGGAGCCGACCCAGGAAGGTTTCTTATTGATCGCCACAACAGGGTTTCGCCGTTGAAACGCCGCAACCCCAGCCACCACGGTGGCCGCCGCGACGCCGATTGAGCCGATGGTCCTGGCCCTGCCAGCGAGAGCGTGGGCTCCCTCAGCCATGGTCAGCCATGAGCGAACCAATTCAACGCGTTGGAGCTCGCTTTCCTCAATCAGAAGCTGCCTCCGCGATTGGAGGGAATTCACGAGAGGATCTTTTCCAGACATGCACGATCCTTTCGGAGTTCATCCAGGGAGGCCCCGAGCGCCCGTCGCAGGCTCAAAAGCCTGGAGAGTGCCCGCCAAAGCTGGAACCCGGCGCCTCCGTACAATCCGGTCAATGTCACGAGGACGGCTAACGGCGAATAGTCCCAAAGAGAAACGACAATGGCTGAAGTCAGCGTAATGCCCGCCAACATCCCGAACGCCGCGACGCCGAGCGCCAACAGGAACCCGTGGAACAACCGCTCGCGCTCCTCGAGCACTTCGACCATCAATAATTCAAGGCGGATTTCACCCATCGCCAAAAAGCGTCGGGCGAACTCTTTCGAGCTCTCCACGACTTGCCCCACGTTGTTAGCCGCAGGTTCCATGACGAGATCAATCGCCGTTCCGACAGCTTCGGCGGGTCGAAGCGAGGCAACCGATCAGCGCCCCAAGGCCAAACGCGATGCCGATCGCCTGGTAGGGGTTCTCGCGGACGGTCTGATTCGCTATCTCCACACCGACAGCAGCCTTATCGCCGACGCGGCCGAATGCTTCCTTGCCTCTATCTAGCGCAGCGGAGAGTCGCTTGCGAGCGTCCTCAACCTGTTCCCCGGTCACGTGAGCGGTGGCTGCCATCAAGGCTCGTGCATCGGCGGCAAGGGTTCCTACATCATTGCAAACTTCCTGCATTTCTTTGTTCATAATCTTCCTTTCGCTACTACTTGTTGTTTTGTGTCATAAGGGGGGCATTTGGGGCCCCGCAGCCCGACATGCTCTGTCCTGGATGATCATTCATAAACACTGTCGAAACCGTAAGGGCGTGCCCTGTGCAACAACAATGGGGTGTTCACCCCAGCCAACCCATCACCCGGTGACAGCCTGGGTGCAAACTCCACATTAAGAAAACTCTCCAGGGTATAGGAATTTGAATTTGTTGCAGCCACTATGGATTCCAACCGACCTTCCCTTCATCGCATTTTCGATCACGACGAATCCTTAACAGGCCCTGCGGCCGAATCAATTCGACCGCAGGGCTGGGTCCCCTATTCTTAGCGGGCAATCGTCGGTTCCACCGAACGCGGACCTCGATTGGCGGCCTTGGGTGTGGAGGCTTCGCCGGTGGTGCAGATGTCCTGGGCTCCGGCTCGCGTGAACACCTCTTTGGCCCGGGTGATCTCGTCTGAATCCTCGGTGTGAACCGACATCAGGATATTGCCAGCCTTAACCTTACCTTCGTAGCGCTTGGCTTCAATCTCGGGCATGCCCAGACCGATAAGCCCTCCGGCAATGCCTCCGACCGCCGCACCAACCGCCGCGCCACTCAGAGCGGCAAGAATCGGTCCCGCCGCGATGAAGGGGCCCACTCCGGGAATGGCCAATGCGCCGATCCCGGCGATCCATCCCAACGCCCCGCCAATGACGCCGCCCGTGCCAGCGCCAGCGACAGCGCCCTCCGGGGCTTTCGTATTCTTTTCGTGAGCGAAATCGCGGGTGGTGTCCTTGTCGGGAAACAACACAGAGATATCGTTCTTGGAGAACTTCGCGCCTTTCAACTGTTCGACAATTCGATTGGCTTGGTCTCGGGAGGTGGCAATACAGAATACAGATTTCTTAGACATATGCTTATTTTTGGTTTGGCTAGATGTTTTGTAACTATTCAGCACAATGCATCCCTGTGAGCGGTAGATGGGCGGAATAATTATATTTTATTCGGAAATGCTGGACACAGTGTTTATGGACTGCCACATTCGTCGACGTGTACAGGTATTGCGGGAAAGAGTGGTCGCAAGAGGACATC
>CAMDJH010000172.1 GCA_945900455.1 Akkermansia muciniphila | reverse complement strand
CTAACCACCAGAGCGTACGAGACGGGATGGACGACCAGTGTGTTGACGCCGCTGCGTTCTTGGATCTCCACGGAAAGTTCGATGAGACCCTCCGGAGTGGCGCTGGGGCGCGATAATCCGAGAACGGCGCCGACTTCGATCGCTTCCTTTTCGTTTAGCCCGAGGATGACGTCGAAATGGGACTCAAATTGACGGATCAATTCGAGTGCCCTTCGGATGTCTGCAGGGATGCGTTTTTCGGGGTCGGCGAGGTCAAAGAATATTTTTCGACGCGGCCCACGAAGCGAGGGCAGAAGTTCGCGTTGGATCGACTCCCAGATGTCGCTCATGAAGGGCAACATGGTCCAGTTTACAAACGCCACCAGGTCACTGGAAGCGAGGCGGGCCATGAACTTCTCGCGACCGAAGCGGGTTACGATGTTGTTCCAAGTGACGTCACCGAGAGTGTAGTGTTTCCCGACCATCAATTTTCCGTCATCAAACTCGAGCGCATCGGTGAGGCCAGGCCCACAGAGGGTCGCCACTTCGGCTCGATTTGCGAATTCGTTGAACACCGGATGCAGCGCCGGGTAGCCGAGGGCGCCGAGATAACTGACCTTCATGCCAAAGCTGGCAAGCGCATTGGCCATGATGGGTCCATTGCCGCCCAGCTTAGTCATGATGTTCACCAATTCAATATTGGTGCTGTGTCCAGCGGCGGCGGCCAGTCGCTGGGCAAAGTCGGCGATGGTTCGGAGGCGATCGTACTGGGTCGCGCTTTTTCGTTTGTCAACGACGTGCAGAATTTCGTCCACAAACCCATCCAGTCCCACAAAGGCGGTCAGGGTAGGGACCCTGGGGGAGCCGGCAGCGAGCTGGGTGGCGACCGAGTGACGAAATTCAGCGGATGGGGTCATGAATCGAAATCAAGGGAATGGAACGAATTCGGGGAGCGTCTGGCAACGAGGATCCGGGACCAGGATCCGCGCTGCGGAGTCCGATCAATCGGTCGAAACACCCGTAACCTCCAGGATCCGATCGAGTTCATCGTCCGAGTTGAAGCGAATCTCGACGCTGCCCTTGCCGCCCCGGTATCGAAGGGAGACGCGAGTTGCAAATCGATCGCGAAGCCGACCTTCAAGATCGACAACATGGGGATCCCGCGCGGGGAGAGAAGGCGTGGATGGAGTCGAGGTTGCACGGGTTGCTGCCAGCTGTTGTCGGGAAACCAAGTCCTCGGTTTGGCGAACGCTGAGACCGTGTTTGATTACCTGCGCTACCACGGACTCCTGCGCGCTGGGGTTGTTCAAGCCCAAGATTACTTTTGCATGGCCGACCGACAATTGCCCCGTCTGGATCGAGGCCTGAACCACGGCGGGTAGGCGGAGGAGACGCAGAGCGTTCGCGACAACCACCCGGCCTCGGCTCACTTTGCGGGCAACCTGTTCTTGAGTGAGTTGGAAAAGTTCCTGGAGCTGAGAATAGCCGAGAGCTTCCTCGATCGGATTCAGGTTTTCGCGCTGAAGATTCTCAATGAGCGCGAGTTCGAGAACCTCGCGGTCGCTGGCTATTCGCTCGAGGACGGGTACCTCGGTGAGCCCAGCCATGCGGGCCGCACGCCAGCGACGCTCGCCGGCGATCAATTCAAAACGATCCCCCATCGCCCGCACCACCAGCGGCTGAACGATACCTTGCTCGCGAATGGAGTCGGCCAGTTCCTGAAGCGATTCGGGCGTGAAATCGCGTCGCGGCTGAAGCGGGCTAGGTTGAATCTGGCCAACCGGAATCTGTCGCGGGCCACTCACGGTCATCGGGAGCACACCCGCCGAAGTCGCGGATTCCGAACTCGGGAGTTGCGGAGAAACCGGATTGGCAGGGCGCCCACCGCCCCCGAGCAGTGCTCCTAATCCGCGTCCCAAAGCCGGTTTTGACATGGCGGCGAGAGTAGGTATCGGGTAGCGGCGAGGCAAAAGGCTTTTTTCGCTCCCTTGGCTATTTTGCGGGCGGCGCTGGCTTTGCGGGCAGAAGTCCCAAAATTTCCTGCTGGCGTAGATACCATTCCCGTAACGGCCGAGAGAGGTTCGAGTCCTTGAACTCTTTGAAATTGGCGATGTTCAGAGCGCCATCGACCTCGTCTTTCAGCGACTTGTTGAGGTCGCTCTTGGCATCCACCGACCAACCCCGGAACGATCCTGTTTTATCGTTCAACGCTTTTGCCGCGGCCATGCGCGTTTCGTGGTCGTAACGGAAATCCACCACCTCAACCCGGCTCTTGTCCACTTTTCCATTGATATGGCGGGTCTCGTCTTTGGCGGAAAGCACCGTTCGTGCAAGATCGATGATGCGCTGTTCGAGT
Organism: Akkermansia muciniphila; assembly: GCA_945900455.1. GTDB lineage: Bacteria > Verrucomicrobiota > Verrucomicrobiia > Limisphaerales > UBA9464 > SIBK01. The sequence continues at coordinate 11,713 of CAMDJH010000172.1, read as the reverse complement.
CGCGCTACCGGATCGGCTTCCGCGATGCCTCGGCTGGCTTGCAGACCAAGATTGCGCGGAGCCTCTTCGAGTTTGTGACAAATCTGATGAAGAACTTCCTTTTCGAACTCGGCGAAGAACCTCTCACCGCGCTGGAGAATCAAGGCCTTCTCTTCCGGGGAAAATGAAGCCCGCTTTTCATCCAAACCGACAAAATTTGTATACGCGGCCGACTCCAGTAATTTTCCCAGGCGAGCTTGGAGATTCGTGGCCTGAATCCGTTCGATGACGACTCCATTGCTGCCGAGATCCTTCAGTTCGAGCTTCATCTCCACGGGAACATAGGAAAAAAGCACTCGATCCACGCCGCCCAGCCGTTCGATTTGGTTGGTGAGCCCCTTCCAGTGAGCTTCGAGTCGAGTCTCGTGATTGAGGTCCCCGATGAAATCGAACTGGTTCTCAACCCGGAGGGACCTTGCCTTCGAATCGAACCACCCGAGAATGCTGGCAAATTGATTCGCGATCGCCTTGGCGTGCGTCTTGACGTTGAGATTGACCTGTGCGAGCGGAATCCGATCCCGGGGATCGCGGGGAGATTTCGCTGCGATGAACTGCTCAACGATCGAGTTCGGGAGTGTTCGCAGGGCCGTGGCTAGTTCGCCATATGCGGCCACAACCGGCTCACTGCCGTAGTCAAAACGCTGGACGTCGCCATAACGCGCCACATCTTGGTCTGTTCCAAACAGCATTTTCTTTTCAGCGGGCTCGTTGGAATCGAAGTAACCCCATTGAATTGCCGCCTTGTCATGCGGCAAAGCATCGCGACTCGTGCGCATCTTCCACCCGGTGAAAACGGCGGCCTTGAAGGGGCTGTATTCCATCATCGAGGTTGAGGCAATCCGGTTGGTATATGCGTCGAGGCTCTTGCCGACCAAGTAGTCTTTAAACCATTCATCCAACTCACGAGCCGTTAAGGTGGCCGACAGACTACCGGCGAAGTTATGGCGCAGTCCCAAAATGTGGCCGACTTCGTGAGAAACGACTTCGCGGACGTAATCCTGCGATGCCCGAAGCACGGCCTGGTCTGTCAGCGTGTCGCTGGCCAGCAAGTCTTCGAGACCTTGGGCATATTGTCGGGCGAATTCGGCGGGATCCAAGCGGCAGGCATTTGCTGTTTCGAGCAAAGCAAAGGCCGAGTGCGCATCCATCTGTTTGGTGTCGCCCTTCTTTTCGATCAATTCGCGCATCGAACGTAAGGTCGCCCGAACGCGCGCCTTGCTGCTCAAAGCAAAAACGCTGGTCATGTAGGCCTGCCCGTGCCGCGAATCGCCGGTGCGTGGATCAATCAGCACATCGGCGTAGGCAAACCCGGCATTATCCCACGGCACCCATTGCACAAGGTTGTACCGTGAATCGGGAGCGGTAACCCCTTCGGGGGCCCGCTCGGCCTGGATCACGGTACGCCCAAAGGCTCGATTCCAATACAGCATGCCGTCCCGAACTGCGTCGATGTAGTCCGCAGGAGTGTTGTCGCTGTAGTGAAAGACCACCGGCTTGTTCAGATCGAATCGTGCCATTCGGCCGCTCTGTCGTCCCGTTGTGGGTTCAAGCTGAGGCGCGGTTTCAAAAAAACGGGCGTAGCGCGAATCCGCCAAATTCTGCTCCTTTCCAGACTTCGCATTGGAAACGTAGGCGGAGAAGAAATAGCGCACTTCGTATTGTGCCTCGACGTTCGAATTCGCGGTGCGATCTCTCGTTTGCACGCTTTGCCGAATGACGAGGTGCTGATCGCGCACATCCGCTGCAAACACACGGCTTTGGGGCACCTCGAGGGAGCGATCTTTTGCGCTGGCGTCGAACCCGCCTCCTGAATTGTACCAAATCTCGGTGAAAACCCGCCGCATCCCGCGGTTGAAGTCGATCACTACTTTCCCATCATCCTGCTTCAAAATGGGAAAGGTTGTCAGAAGACGCCGCGCCGGCAGATCCTCCGTGACGACCAACCCTTTGGTGGACTCGTATAAATCCACGCCATCATCGAAGAGTTCGAACCGGACGATTTTCCCCGCCAAACCGGTGCTCGTCGCGGCCGTGACCTGCGGAATCACCGAGGCGGCCATCAGGTATTCTTTCCCGAAAGCTGTCTTGGGAATTTCAATGTGAAAAAGACTGTTGGCGGTCAGGAGAAGGTGCGGCGGTTGGTTGGTCGATTCGGCCGATTCGACGACCGTGATCGACACCCTCAACGCCATGATCACGAGTGCCAGGGCGCGCCCGACACTCAAACAATTGAAATGAAAATTCATAGTCCTAATCCGTGAAAGGGTAGAACGACGCGGATGCAGGTGCAACGTGCGATCGCACGAATAGGGCCCGCTGTCATCAGACAATGGACAACAGAAGTCTCTTCAATTCGCTGAGGCGCGCATTAGGCTCCTTCTTGCTCAAACGGGGAAACTGTCCGTTGAGGGTGATCAAGTCCCCTCCGCGGGTGATCTTCACTTTTCCATCGATCACCTCGAGGGACGAGATGCTCCGGGCGGACGCCAGGATCCGCAGATCCGCGCAGAGCAAAAGCCGTTCTACCGCCGGGGGCACCGGACCGAAACGATCCCTCAATTCCTTCTCGAGATTCTTGAGCATGGGGGCATCGGCAATCTGAGCGAACTTCCGATAGATCGCCACTCGCTGGCCCGCTTCACGTATATAGTCGAGCGGCAGGTAGGTGGGGGCAACGGGTTGTGGGGATTCCGGGTGGTTGTCCCGATGTGCCTTGGATTGGCCGGTGGATTCCTCGGAGAAGAAGACCGGGATTTCCCGGGGAATATCAATTTCGATCCGAGGTTTGGCCGGTGTTGGCACCGGGAGGGAGGTCCGAGCGGGGCCCAAGGGGTTTTCTTCTCCCGGATTCATGGCAAGAAAATCCAGGCGGAGTCGGGTCGTGCTCTTGCGTTTGATTTGTTCCCCTTTCAGCGCGGAAACGCTCTGGGCGAGCAGTTGGCAATAAAGATCGAAACCGACGGCCGTGATGTGGCCGCTTTGTTGAGGGCCCAGCAGATTTCCGGCCCCGCGCAATTCGAGATCACGCAGTGCGATCCGGAATCCACTCCCAAGGCTGGAGTATTGTTTGATCGCACTCATCCGCTTGCGGGCTTCGGTCATCAATCGCGCATGTCGCGGCAGCATGAGATAGGCGAATGCTTGATGCTTGTAGCGGCCAACCCGGCCGCGGAGTTGGTACAGTTCGCTCAAGCCAAACCGATCGGCCCGATCGATGATGATGGTATTGGCATTCGGTATATCGAGGCCGCTTTCAATAATCGTGGTGCACAACAGGACATCGGCGTCCCCGCTGACGAATTGGGTCATGACTTGTTCCAGTTCGGCCGCATCCATTTGTCCGTGTCCGATCAGGATGCGGGCCTCGGGAACCAGCGCCTTCAGGCGAACCCCCATGTTCTCGATTGTGGCGACACGATTATGGAGAAAGTAGATTTGGCCTCCTCGATTCATCTCCCGGGTGACGGCATCCCGAATGACTCGTTCGTCGTAATTTCCGACGATGGTTTCGATGGGCAGGCGGTCTTGAGGAGGCGTCTCCAGGGTGCTCATATCGCGGGCTCCCGTCAGGGCAAGATAGAGCGTCCGGGGGATTGGCGTGGCACTGAGGGTGATGACATCGACGGTCTGGCGCATCCACTTGAAGCGTTCCTTGTGGCGGACGCCGAATTTCTGCTCTTCATCGATCACGACCAGGCCGAGCTCCTTGAAGATGACATCGGGCTGAACGAGACGATGGGTGCCGATGACGATGTCCACGTGACCGGCGGCGATGCCGTCGATTGTTTCGCGGATTTGCGCGGGCTTCCGGAGGCGTGAGAGCACTTCAATCCGAACGGGATAATCGGCCATCCGTTCCCGAAAACTTTGGTAGTGCTGTTGAGCGAGTACGGTGGTGGGGACAAGGATGGCCACCTGCTTTCCAGCGAGCACAGCCTTGAATGCGGCCCGCAACGCCACTTCCGTTTTGCCGAAGCCCACATCGCCGCAGATCAGTCGATCCATTGGCTTCGTGTTTTCCATGTCCCGCTTCGTCGCCTCGATGGCTTTGAGTTGATCCGGCGTCTCTTCAAAAAGGAACGATCCTTCAAATTCTCTCTGCCAGGGGGCGTCGACGGGAAATGCGAAACCGGTATGAGAGGTTCGAGCGGCTTGGACTTGGAGCAGTTGACTGGCGAGATCGCGGACCGCGACCTGGGCCTGTTCGCGCGCTTTTGTCCATCGTGTGCCCCCCAGCGTATTGAGCTGTGGGCGCGCCTTTCCGGCCCCCACGTACTTGCTGATGAGGTGTGCCTCGGAGACCGGGACGTAGAGCCGGGGAGGCTCCGCTCCCGGCTCGCGTGGGGCGTATTCGATGACCAGGCATTCGCACCCCTCACTCTCGGTGGCCGCAGTCCTGGATTTTGGAGGAGGCAAGATCTTCAAGCCGGTGTAGCGCCCAATTCCATGCTCCAAATGGACGACGAAATCGCCCTCTTCGAAGTCGGAGAAGTCGATGTCGAACACGGATCGGACTGACGCGGCGTGACGAGATTTGAGGCGCCGCGGCCGGGCGATTTTATAGCGGCCAAAAATTTCCGCATCCGTGACGACGACCTGTTGGGCGGCCGGGCAAAGAAATCCGCGCGAGAGGGATCCGAGGAGTGAGTGGAGGGTAGAGGGAGAGGGAGAGGGAGAGGCGCGGTTCCCGGCAGCGGCAGGCTCGGCAAGGCCGTATTCGCGCCAGATCTCCTGGAGGCGTTGTTGCTCGCCTTCATTGTTACAGAAGACTCGGACATCATGACCCTGGCGGATCCATCGATGGAGTTGACCGAAGAAATCACGGCGCTGGACCTCAGCGATGGCGGGGGAGGGGAGAGTGGGGCCGATGGGGCGGTAAGAGTCCAGGGATACGATTGGCGGGAATCCGGAGGGCGCGGCACGGGTGCCCGATTCGTCGGGCAGTTCGGTTTCGGTCAGCGTGCACGGGATCAATCCACGCGAGAGAGCGGCATTCAAGATGTCGGTCCAAGGGGTGAAAAAGAGAGTTCCTGGCGCCACCTGTTGCTGGAGGTGAAGGGCCGCCAAATTAAGAGCGTCTGGTTCGCACAAAACAAGCAGGGACCCGGGCGGCAGATGATCCAGCAACGTGCCCGGAACGGAGAGGGGATGCCCTGACCGGGTTTCGATCGCCCCGTGGGGTTGTCGCAGGAGGCCCAATTCGCCGGCCGGTGGGAGGATCGCCTCGGTGACCGTATCTCGGGACGTCTGGGCGTGAGGGTCAAATTCACGGATGGACTCGAGCGTGTCGCCAAAGAACTCCAGTCGAAGCGGCCAGGGCGAAGAGAGCGGCCAAACGTCGACGATGCCCCCTCGCCAGGCGATTTCGCCTTTGCTGCCGACCTGAGCCTCGGGTTCGTAGCTCTGTTCTTCCAGCCATTCAATGAGATCGAGTGGATTCAGAGAGTCGCCGAGCCGCAGCTTGCGCGTGCGTTGCCGGAGTTCGTCGGGCGCGAATGTGGACTGCATCAAGGCGGCCACGGAAGAGACGACGATGGGGGCCTCAGCGGTTGGCGGGCTGGCGGTCATCAAGAACGAGAGCCCCGCCAGCGTTTCCAGTCGCTCACTGATGACGTCCGCGTGGGGCAGTTTGTCTTCCCCGGGAAGGATATCCCAGGGAGGAAAGAAGAGCGGAGGGGCCTTGAGATCCGCTGCCCGGAGCCAGGTGGCGAGATCGGCGTGAAATGATTCCTGGGACTTTAGATCCGGAGTGATCAGGAGAATGGGGCGGGTCAGGAACTGACGTCGCAGCGCCGCGGCGATGAACGGGTAGGAGGCATTGGTTAAATTTCCAATGGAGAATGACTCTCCATGGCTTAGCCGCAGGGCGAGAGTGCTCACGGCTGAGGGCGTCAGAACGGAATCAAAGAGCGTGGCGATGCTGCCGTGATGCTCGGAGGTCGGTTTCAAGATTTCAGATAAATGCGAAGCCAATGTAGCGGTCGGGATCCATTGTTCGGAAGATCGCCGACGTCGGCCGGTTGAGCCGGCGACAATTTCAACCGGTGTTTCGGCTGACTGCAAACGAGAATCGGGCCCTGAGGTCCAGGAATCCGCCGTGGCTTCCTGCTTGTCTTAGCGAATGGGCTTCCTACGGTGGGCGCATGCGAAAGACATTTGCGGAACTCGGACTGCCGGGGCGGCTCCTGGCGGTCGAGGGGCTCGACGGGTCGGGAAAGTCCACGCAGGTGCATTTGTTGAAGCGATGGCTGGAGGCCCGTAACTTGAAAGTGTTTTTTTCCGAGTGGAACTCCTCGGAGATTGTGAAGAGTGCCACGAGCAAGGGAAAGAAACAGAATCTGCTCACGCCCACCACCTTTAGTTTGATTCACGCCACCGATTTCGCGGATCGCTATGAACGGCAACTCCTGCCCTTATTGAAGGCCGGTTACCTCGTCCTCTGCGATCGATACATTTTCACCGCCTTTGCCCGCGACGTCGTGCGGGGATGTCCTGCGGAATGGGTTCGTGGCATGTATGAATTCGCGGCGCTCCCGGATTTGACGTTCTTCTTTAAAGCACCGCTTGAAGTGTCGCTGGCCCGGATTCTCGACAACCGGCCGACGTTGAAATTTCATGAAGCGGGGATGGACCTTGGGTTGTCGACGGATCCCTACGAAAGTTTCCGTTTGTTTCAGGGCCGGATCTTTGAGCAGTACCTATCGATGAGCACCGAGTTTGATTTTGTGGTCATGGATGCTAACCAGCGCATTGAAGAACAACAGGGTCTGGTTCGGCGCCTAACGGCTGACCGGATTGATTTGGATCCGTTCCTGCGTTCGTAGGCCTTTTTCCAGGAATCGTTCTCGCCTGGCGCAACGGTGGCAAACCATGCGAGAAGGACTCCGTGTTTTATCCGTACTACTGCCACCGCCAACGCATGGAAATACAATGACTCCTTCGAGAACGCTGCTGGTGCTCCTCGCCGCTACGCACAGTTTAGGACGGCTGTTGGCAGCGGAACCGTTGCTCCCCCTTCGCTTGGCCGCGTTCAGTGCGGATGTCACCGTGCCGTCCGGCCACGGTATGATGGGCGGCTCGTGGCGATCGAAATCCGTGGCCGATCCACTGGAAGCGAATGGTTTCGTTATCCTCGGCGGTGACGCTCCGGTGGTGTTTGTCTCGGTGGATTGGTGCGAAATTCGCAACGAAGCCTACGAACGCTGGCAGGCCTCGCTGGCGAAGGCCGCGGGCACAACGCCCGAGCGTGTGATGGTCACCACCATTCATCAGCACGACGCCCCGGTCGCCGATGTGGGTGCGGAAGATCTCCTGCGCGCTCGGAAGCTCGCCGGAACTGTCTGCGATCCCGATTTTCACGAGCGCGCCGTGCAGGCGGTTGCCCTGGCGTTGCGCGAGTCGTTGCCGCTGGCCCGGCCGTTCACGCACGTGGGTACCGGCCAGGCGAAGGTTGACCGAATCGCATCGAATCGCCGTTATGAGATGCCAGATGGCTCGATACGGTTTGATCGGACGAGCAGTACCCGCAATGCATTTGCCATCACGGCGCCGGAAGGCCTGATTGATCCGTGGCTGAAAACATTGAGCTTTTGGGACGGCGATACGCCGCTCGCCGCGGTAAGTTTCTATGCGGTCCATCCAATGAGTTACTACGGCACCGGCGAAGTCTCCGCGGACTTTCCGGGCCTCGCGCGGCGGCACCGTCAGAAGGATCTGCCCGGGGTTAAACAGATCTACTGCTCCGGCTGCAGTGGCAACATCACAGCCGGAAAATACAACACGGGGGCGCGAGAAAATCGCGCCGCACTGGCCGATCGCTTGCACGCCGCAATGACCACTGCCTGGCGCGAGACGAAACGCGAGGCCGTGACCCGATACGAATTTCGAGTCACGCCGCTCCGGTTGGAACCAACCGATCGCCCGGGTTTCTCCGTCGCGGAACTCACCGCTCGGTTGGTGCCCGACACCAAGCCCTTCCAGCAGTGCCTCGCAGCCATGGGCCTCAATTGGCGTCAGCGCGCCGACGCCGGACATCGCATCCAAGTCCCGGTTCTCGATTTCGGTTTCGCCCAATTGCTTTTGCTGCCCGGAGAGTCGTACGTCGAATATCAACTGGCGGCGCAGCGAGAACGCCCCGGCTCATTTGTCTGCGTGGCCGGTTACGGGGAGGGCGCCACGGGCTACGTACCGACCGAGCAGCACATCGTCGAACACGATTCGAATCTCTCCGACTGGTGGTGGGTCGCCCCCGGCAGCGAAGAGCGCATGCGCGCTGCCATTCATGCCTCGCTCAAAGGGGATCCCAACCGCAAGTCCGGGGACGAAGGACCGGCTAAGAAGTCAAACCCCGCCACGATCGCTCCCTGATGCCCGCTTTTGATTGTCAGTCCGTATGTGGTACGTATGAAACCAGAACTCCTCACTCACATTTCACTTCGCGTGCGCAGAGGGCTGCAGTGGTGCGGGGCCGCATTGGTTTTCTACTCGTTGTTCGGATTCTTCGTGCTGCCACCGATCCTTAAATGGCAGATTTTCCGTGAAGCTTGGCACGTTGATCCTGGATCGAGCTTCCGTGGCCTTCGTTGATGAATCCGTCCAACCGCGTGTCATGCTCGATATTGAGGAAGTCAGCGGCACGGTCAAAGGCCTTTCCTCCGACTTGGGCTCCCCTGCGGATGTGGATCTGCATGGCCGAGTGGACGTGCAATCGCCCTTCGGTGTCACCGGGCGCGTGAATCCGTTCGCAGCCGCGATGTTCGTGGACCTCGCAATAACCAACGCCAACACTCAGCTCACTTCGTTGTCAATATGATCGTCAAGGCCGCCTCGTCGCCATTCAAGCTGCTTGGCTCGCTGGCGGGCGGCGGCGGCGATGAGCTGGGCTTCATCGAGTTCAAGCCCGGCACCACAAACCTCGTCGACGGTGAGTTGGGCAAACTTGGCAAACTAACCGCTGCGCTGGCGAAACGCCCGTCACTCAATCTCGAGATCGAAGCCGCGGTGGACCCAATTCTAGATCGCACCGCTCTCGCGCAGCAGAAACTCAGCGATCAACTCACGGCCAAACGGCTTCAGGAACTCAGTGCGAAAGGCGGCCGCTCACCCGTCTCTCATGAAGGTTTCCGGATCGAGCCCGAGGAACGCGACCGCCTGTTGCGGGCCGCTTTCGTTGAGCAGTTCGGCACCAACATTGCTGCGATCCTCCAAACCAATCAGCCGCCCCTCGTCACCACCAACCAGCAAGCTCGTGCTCCCAGCCGGAGTGTGTTCCAGCCGAAGCGAACTCTTTTCGCGCGAATGGCCGGCATCTTCAGCGGAACGGACCACACGATGTCCGCCGAGAAGCGTCTCACCAAGGCCGATCGAGAGGCCCTGGGATCGGCGACACCGGACCTCATGGAGGAGCTTCTCACTCGGAATATCCCCGTGACCGGCGATGAGTTTCGCCAATTGATGACGACCCGTGAGCGCTGGGTTCAGGACTGGTTTCTGCAAAACGGACCCGTCGCCGCCGACCGGCTTTTTCTCGTCGGGCCGAAACCGGTGGATGCTGCCTATCGGGGAGAAAGCCGGGTGAACCTATCGTTAAACTGAAGAGGTCCGATCCAAGGCGGTGACCCGGGCAATGCGCTCATTGCGATTCGCCGGGAGGCGTTGTCTTTGGCTATCACGGAGCGTAGGGACTTGTTTCATTGGCATCGACCGTGTAGCCCCATTCCCGGATATATTCAGCGCCGGGACGGAATTGGTCATTCTGCGAGGCGAGTTTCAACTGGAGTCGCAAATCGAGCTCTGACTGCACCGCGGCGTAATCCGGCTGGCCAGCCAGGTTCTTAAGTTGATACGGATCATTCCGATTATCGTAGAGGAGCCAGGGGCCTCTGAGGTCGCGGACGTAGGTGTGCTCTCGGGTACGTAACGCCCGATACTCCCGGCCGCCGCTCTGGCGCGAATACTCGCCGAACGGAGAAATGCACCGGACAACCGTGGCTCCGCCAGCGGGGTCTTCTCCACCGCGCATGGCATCGGCAAAATTGAGACCCTCGACGGATTTGGGGATCGGTATTCCGCACAAGCGGAGGAGCGTCGGCATCACGTCCTCGGTGTTGATCGCCGCGGTCAGACGATGCGGTTTAAAGCCCATCCATGTCGGCAACCGAAATAGCATCGGCACCCGTGCGGACTCTTCCCAGGGCCTTTGCTTGCGCTGCTGATCCTGTGACCCAAGCATATCTCCGTGGTCGGAAGTGAAGACCACGATTGTATTTGTAGCCAAGCCAGTCTCCTCGAGGGTGCGGAGCAAATCAGCAAAGCAATCGTCCAGTGCGGTGCAGTGTGCATAATATCCGGCCAACTCTCGTCGCGCCTGTGCGCGCCTCGATTCAGGAACGTTCGGTTGAAGTTGGATTTTGTCCGGATCATACAGCGCCCGATACTTGGCGGGAGCGGTTTCGTACGGGTTGTGAGGCGGCCCCCACGCCAGCCAAAGCAGAAACGGCCGCCCGGCGATCGCACGGTTGCGAAGATACTTTTCTGCGTCGCGCGTCTGGGCAATGGCGTCGTAGCCGTCCCACGTCAATTTGTCCGGACCCTCGGCGTAATAGGGCGAGTTATTATAGGAGTGGGTGCATTCGAGAACTTTCCAATAGTGAAAACCCTGCCTCCGCTCGCGCGGGATAAAGGCCGAGCGGCTGCCGTGGCCGTCAATGTGCCACTTGCCGATGCAGCCGGTGTCGTAGCCGGCAGCTGTGAGCGCTTTGGCCAGAGTTACGGCGTTGGTGCTCAACGGCACGTCGTTGAGGAATACGCCGTGAGTCTGCGGGCGCTGGCCGGTGAGAAGGGACGCACGGGTGGGGGAACAGACGGGCATGCCCGCCACGGCCTGGGAAAAGTTCACGCACTCCCGCTCGAAGTGATCGAGATGCGGCGTCTTCACGTTCGGATCGCCTGCAAACCCAAACGCCTGCGCCCTCCACTGGTCGGCAATGACGAAGAGAATGTTCGGGGAAACGGCCAGGGCAGTGGTTCTTTCGGCGGGTCGACGCGTTTCCACCCGCGTCGTGTTCGGTTGAGGGGCACCGGGCGTGCTCCGGCCGTCGGCCACGTATCGCTGCAAGAGGTGAGCCATGCGCTCAATGATTTCGGGATGGTCGGCGTAGACGTTGTCAGCTTCACCAGGGTCTTTTGGCAGGTCGTAGAGTTGCACCGCCGGCCAATCCTTCGCCGTCGAGCTGCCGGGCCTCGGTGCGCTCCACCCGCCCGAGTCGGAACAGAGTTCGAGCTTCCACGGGCCCTGGCGGATCGCGAAGGAACCGTTGATCGAATGATGGACCAGGGCCTCGCGCAAAGGTAGCACAGCACGCCCTTCGAGCGCCGGCAAGATGCTGACGCTATCCTCGGCGGCGTTGTCTGGCAGTTTGACTCCAAGGAAGTCCGCGCACGTGGCGAACAGGTCGTTGAGGCATATGAGTTGGTCGCTCGTGGTGCCGGTTTTGACCCGGCCGGGCCAGCGGACGAGGAACGGCACGCGATGCCCGCCGTCGAAGATGTCCGCCTTCGTTCCGCGGAATTGTGCGCTGGGATTATGACCTCGCCGGAGCAGTTCATCGAACCTCGCTTCCGGCGAGCAGCCATTGTCGCTCGCGAAGAGGACAAGCGTGTTGTCAGCCATACC
>CAMDJH010000171.1 GCA_945900455.1 Akkermansia muciniphila | reverse complement strand
GGACCGCCTCGGTGGCAAGCCCTGTTTCCGGGGCACCCGCGTTCCGGTGGACGCCCTTTTCGGCAACCTCGAGGCCGGTGTCAGCTTGGACGAATTTCTTGACGCGTTTGAGGGCGTGACTCGCGAGCAAGCCATTGGAGTACTCGATGCCGCGCGCGCTGCTGTCGCCGTGCCTGAGTCCGTGTGAAACGCATCCTGCTCGACCACTGCGTTCCCCGACCACTGCGCCGGCATCTTCGGGGCTTCCACATCCGCACTTGTTACGAACAAGGTTGGGCCGCGCTTCGCAATGGGGATCGGGACCGGATAAAGGGACAGGTCGATAGTGTCTTACAACCCGGTGCCTGGGGAGAAGGGACCGGATAAAGGGACAGGTCGATAGTGTCTTTGAAAACGATTTCCCCATTTGTGCTGATCACAAACGCTGTGTTGTAGTAGTTGTTGCCGGGCGCAGCGTCTTTACCGCCGACGATCAGGAACTTCTGATTTGTACGACACCAGGCTTTCAATCGCTCCGGCGGCGGGCCGTCCAAGGTGTATTCGCTGAGCACGATGAGATCCACGTTGGTTGAAGCGCCCGGTCCGGGCAACGGCAGGTTCAGTTGTGTCGCAACAATTTTATCCAGCGCCTGGAGCATTTGCTTTTCGTCGGGGAACTCCATCTGAACACCGGCGACGACCAGGCTGCGTCGCGGCAGCTTCGAATTCGTCGGGATCAACAGGAACAGCGAAATCGGAACCAGAAGTATGAAAAGTATAACGTGAGCCGGGCGGATTTGGCCAAGGTGCCGCCGCCGAAAAAGCAGGAGGCTGGCGGCAAGTGCCGCGACGGCAAAGCTGACGCCGTAGTTGCCCAGCAGTCCAAATGGCACGAAGGGAACATCCGCCAAGGCAAGGCTGCCGTTCAGCCACGAGAATTTCAGGTAGTAAAGCTCGCTTCGAAAATACTCCAAGCCTGTCCAGAGAAAGGGAATCAGCAGCGCGCCCCGCTTCAATCCGACCCGGGCCAGCGCGAGATGGGCGAGCGAGAGAAACAACGCGATCCAAAGCGCCAGCACCAACCACAAGGCGATTGCGCCGGCCCCGAAGATGCGCCAGAAACATTCCAGTTGCGGTGCGAAGCAAACCAGCCCTGTCAACAAGCCCGCATAGAATGATTGTCGTGTCGTCTTGAGCCGCGCGAGCCGCACCAGACACGCGACGTAACCAACGACGAGCAAAGCCAGCGGGCCGGAACTTGCCGGCGTGTAAGTTGTGTGAAAACAGGCCGCCGCGCCGAGCACCAGCAGCGCCGCCTGTCTCCAGTTCGGCGGGTGGAAACCAACCGGCAATTCCGCTTCCAGTTTGGTTTCAGTTGGTTCGCTCATCGGTTTGTTTCTTCGTTACTTGGTTGTTCCAAACAGCGGGGAGGGTCGCCCCACTCAGGACGCTGCCGCGTTTTCCGATTGATAGCAGGACATCGATTTTTGACGCTCCGCGATTAGAGGCGTAGCCGAAGCCGAGCGATGCAACGTGCCGGGACCTCATGAGGATCGAACGTTCTAGCGGAGTGGAAGTCTGGGTGATCTGAATTTGCCGCCAGCGGCATGGCAACTCACCACGACACACGCTTTAGGCCGCGCACTTTGTCGAGATGTCCATCGCGACTGGCCACCGGGAGATGATGCTGTCGGCACAGAGAGGCAATCCAAATGTCGTTCTCCGGAATGGGGGTCGCGGCGGCGCGCAGTTCGTCGCGGATCTCCGCGTAGCGGTCGGCCGTGTCCGCGTCAACCACCACAAGGGCGCAGGCGGCTTTCACCTCTTCGATCCACTTTTCCAGTTTGGCACGTTCTCGCGAACGCCGGATGCCAAAAAGAAATTCACCCAGCACGACAACTGGAAGATGCCAAAGCCTGTCTTTGGGCAGCGCTCGCAATAACAAAGCGTCGGCGTCGGCCCACGCCGAAAGCGCATTCGTATCAAGCATCACTTCCACTCCTCCGCATCAATTTGGGAAAACTCCCTGTCAATTTTGGACTGGATGCGCCGCGGTTCGCCCTTGGCCAACGTGGGCGGTGGCACGGGCCAGCCGGCTTGATGGCGTCGAGGCCCGGCGAGCTTCTCTTTCAGCGCCTCGGTTAGAAACGTCTTGAGAGAGAGGCCGCGACTGGCCGCAGCCGTTTTGGCCTTCCGGAACAAGGGATCCGGGATCTCCACGGTTGTTTTCACGACGGCAGCCTCCCGTAAATATGGGTTATGATCAACCCGGATGTTGAATAAGTGATTGTTCGCGCAATTTCAATGCTGGTGTCTGGCAGACCCCGGTCCCCTGATCCGCGGACAGGAATCTGAAAATGGAAGAAGAAGCTCTCGACGCAGATTCCAGGCCTTTTCTATCCGCGTCAATCCGAGTTCATCCGCGGTTCTTTTTCGCGGCTTCCTTATCCGCGGATTTGGGCGGCCGGTCAGGGCGTGACTTCCCGCCATACTTTCTGACAGAGTCGCTCTCACTCGTGCGAATACTCCAACTCACGCCAGGAGCAGGTGGCATGTATTGCGGAAATTGTTTCCGCGATAATGCCCTTGTGACCGCGTTGCGCCGTCAGGGTCATGACACCTTGATGGTGCCCTTGTATCTGCCGATGACTCTGGACGAGATGGATACCCGGGGGGATTCGCCAACTCTCTTTGGGGGCGTCAATGTTTTCCTCTCCCAGAAACTGCCCTGGCATCGCCGATCGCCCGCCTGGCTGCGTCGTTGGTTCGATGCACCGTGGCTCTTGAAATGGGCCTCGGGTAAGGCGGCGGGGACGCGGCCAGAGGATGTGGGGGAGATCAATTATTCGATGCTGCAAGGCGAAGAGGGCAATCAGGCGCGGGAACTTGAGGAGTTAATCACCTGGCTGAAGCGGCAGGAGCGGCCGGATGTTATTCTACTTTCAAATGCCCTCCTGACGGGCCTTGCTCGCCGTCTAAAATCGGAATTGCGAGCGCCCGTGATTGTATTTCTTCAGAGCGAGGAATCTTTTTTGGATTCGATTTTCGAACCTTGGCGAACCCGCAGTTGGGACCTGCTGAGAGAACGGGCACGCGAAGTGGACGGTTGGATTGCGCCGAGTCGCTATTTTGCCGGACGGATGACCGAACGGTTGGGGCTGTCGGAGAGTCGAGTGCGGGTGGTGCACAACGGCATTTTGCTGGACGGCTATCCCTTGGAGCCTCGTTCGCTCGCGGGTCACTCGCGACCAACACTGGGTTACTTTGCGCGCATGTGCCCGGAGAAAGGGCTCGATATTGTGGTGGACGCTTACATTGAGCTCCGCCGGCGGAATCGGGTGCCCCCTCTGCAACTTCGGATCGGAGGCGGATGTGGGGCGGGCGACGAGGCATTTGTCCGCCGTCAAAAGCAAAAACTTACCGATGCCGATGTTCTGAGAGACTGTGTTTTCGCGCCGAATCTCTCGCGGACGGAGAAGATCGCTTTTTACGCGGCGTGCGATGTGTTGAGTGTCCCGGCCAGGCAAAGTGAGGCGTTTGGGCTCTACGTGATTGAATCGATGGCCGCCGGGACGCCACTCGTTCAGCCGTCGGCCGCGACGTTTCCCGAACTGCTGGGGGAAACCGGCGGCGGCGTCCTCTACGCTCCCAACACGGCGGGAGCATTGGCGGACGCACTGGAGCCGCTTCTGGCGGATCTTCCGCGGCTACGGGTGCTGGGGGAGCTGGGCCGCCGAGCAGTGCGCGATCGCTTCACGGACGCGACGATGGCCTCCGGCACCGTCGTGGCGATCCGACACCTGCTGGGAGCCGGTGTCGGCGCCGGGAATGCGGAAGGTGCGGTGCCCGCGTTGGATTTGTCCCACAGCCGTTGATCTCCATGCCTTCCGAATTTCGAATCACGCGCCGGGTTGAGTTCTGTGAGACGGACTTGGCTGGGATCGTTCATTTCACCCATTTCTTCCGGTACATGGAATCGGTGGAGCACGCGTTTTACCGGTCGATCGGAGGATCCGTCCTGATGCCGAATCAGGATCCCCCAAAGGGATTGCCCCGGGTGCATGCGTCTTGTGATTACCGCCGGCCGCTGCACTTCGAAGATCTCGTTGAGGTGCACCTTTTGGTCCGGGAGAAGAAGGCTCGAAGCCTGACGTACGAGATTCGATTTCGGCGAATCGAGCCGGGTCCGGTGGAAGACGTGGCGGTCGGAAAACTGACCGTTGTCTGCGTCACGCGGGACGAAACCGGGCACATGCGAGCGGCGCCGTTGCCGCAGGAGATGATGGATCGGATCGACGTGGCGCCGCCTGGTTCTATTTGAAGTATTTTGCAACGGCCGCCGCGCGGGTGCGGACGTGCAGTTTCTCATAAATGTTCCGCACGTGCGTCTGGACGGTGAAGACGGAGATGCTGAGATCCGAGGCGATTTCCTTTGCCCGGAATCCTTTGGCGATCAGAGTTAGGATTTCATGCTCACGAGGAGTCAGATTTTCCTCGGTTCGGCGCGAAAGTCCCTCGGAATGAAATCGCTGGACAACCATGCGTGCGATGTGTCCGGACATGGGGGATCCCCCTTGATGGACCTCATGAATGGCTTCGAGGATCCGCTTCGGGTCACTGTTCTTAACGAGATAGCCGCAGGCTCCGGCTGTAAGGGATTCAAAGACCTTTTGCGAATCCTCCTCGATCGTCAGCATGATGACCTGAAGGCGTGGCTGGAGTTGCTTGAGTTCGCGAACGCACACGATGCCATTTTTCCCCGGCAGATGAATGTCCATCAGGATGACGTCCAGGCCGATGAGCGGGACGTCGCGGATGGCCGTTTCGGCATCAGGCCAGGTTCCGGCGAGTTCATGACCGGGTGTGTTTTGAATGAGGTTTGCGAGCGCATCGCGGACGCTGTGGTGGTCTTCGACAATTCCAATTTTCATGTCTGGGGCGGGTAACTATTCGTTGCGGAATCCGCGGTCGGCAGAGCCGGCTTGGACAAAGGGGTGGGGGTGTACTCGTTCGATGGCTCAGATGACCCCAAACTGGCGGTTGTTTGGGCTGCCCTTATATCATTCATCGAGCTTGGATTGAACGGGATATCTCCTGTGATTGGCAGCGAGGCATCGACCCGAGTGCCACCGCCCAATTCGCTGACGACAGTTACGGATCCTCCGACGGCGCGCAACCGGCGTTGCATGTTTTCCAATCCCAAGCCGGTTGGGGATTGGCGGAATTTTGGAGAATTCTCCGATCCAAACCCTTTGCCGTTATCGGCAATGCTCACGGTGAGTCGCTTCCGTTCGTAGCGCACCTTCAACGCGACGATCGCCGCTTCCGAGTGGCGCACGGCATTGGTAAGCGCCTCCTTGACCACCATCAGGAGCTGATGTCTGGCTTCGGCGTGAACGACCGCAGACGGGAGATGATCGGGCACATCAAGGCGGCAGCTAACACCGGCCCGTTCAAGAAATACTTCGGCGTAATCCACGATGTAACTCACCAGACTTTCCAGGGTGTCACAGGTCGGATTCACCGCCCAGATGACCTCGCGCATGTGGTCCACGAGGTGACGGGCATCGCGGGCGAAACTGTCGAGCTCCCGGGAGGCCTCGGGGGGAAGCCGCCGGCTGGCGAGTTCCGCGCGGAGAGCGAGGCCGGTTAGGTTGGCCCCCACGTCGTCGTGGAGGTCCCGCGCAATCCGGGCACGTTCAATTTCAAGCACCTGGCGCTGAGTAATGATCTGGAGCTGGTTCTGTCTCCAGGATCGCCGCAGTGTAATGCCGAGAACTGCCGCGGCAAGGCAACCCGTGGCGAATTGCAAGGACGATCGCTCCCACAGTTGCGGGTTCAGACCAATTTTCACGCGAGCGACACCCGCTTGCAGGCGTCCCTCGGGGTTGGCGACCCGCACCTCAAATTGATACCGCCCCGGCTTCAGATCGCTGAACAGGGCGATGTGGTGATTTCCCGCGTCACGCCATTGCGAATCCAGACCGATCATGCGGTATTCAAAGCGAAGTCGATCCGGATGCTCAAACTCCGGAGCGGAATAGTGAATCTCGACGACGCGGGATCCTCCGAGGCCGAGAGAGAGTTCCTCCCCGGCGGGCCCGTGTCGCAGGCGTGCCTCGTCACCCACCTCTTGATCCACCCGCACGCGATCAATCTGCGGGGATACCACCGTCTCGCTGAAATTCAGATCCTGCGGGTCAAACTCTGCCAGTCCATAGGTGGTTGGAAACCACAGGTGGCCATCCTGACTTCGGCACCCCGCCGGCTGCAGTTCCCCATTCGTTTCAGCCGACCCCATCCCATCGGCTACTCCGAGAGTGATGTGCTCAAGCCGGCCCCGCCCCGGAGTCGCGTGGTCGAGGTCCTGGCGTCGGTACCCGTGGATGCCGCGCAGTCCCCCCAACCACAACCGGCCTTGGCCATCTTCCAAAATTTGGTTAATGACGTTTTCCTCCAGACCGCTCTTGACCGTCAACACCGACATGCCGTTCGTTTCCCAACGCACGAGTCCGTTCTGTGTGCCGGCCCAGACGACACCGGCAGGTGACTCGTGCAGCGCGTAGATCCGGCCGTTCCGAACCACCTCGCTGTCATCGAGGTGGGTCCACGAATCATCGTGCTGACGCCAGAGTCCACGGCCGGCAGTTCCAATCCAAAGACTTCCGTCGACACTGCGCAGCATGCAGCGCACGTTTAAGTCGGCAACCTGACTCGCTCCTGCGATGGCCACGGTGGCGTCCTCATGAAACCGGAACAAACCGCGAGTCGTGCCCATCCACAAATCGCCAGAAGGATCCCGGTAGAGGCATCGCGGGGTGCTCGTGGGGCGAAGGACGAGGCGGTGAATTCCGGGTGTTTTGGCGTCCGGCGCGTGCATTAATCCATTGAGCGAATCCGCGATCCAAAGTCCGCCTTGATTGTCGGGTAACAATAGGATCGGACTTCGATGGCCGACGTCGGGGAACGAAAGAGGCGGTGAGAGGACCCCGCCTCGTACGACGGAGATATCATCGAGTGAGCCGACCCACACGGCCCCATCGACATCTGCCGCGACGGACCAAAAATCATTCCGGCCCGGGTCAGAGCTCCGGGTGTGGTTCGTTACCGACTGCGCCTTGAGTCGATATAACCCCTGACGTCCCACCGCCCAGATAATCCCGTTTGGTTCGCTCGCCACGCGGCGAACCGTCGTTAAGGAGACATCCCCCGCCACACGAGGGGCGATGAATCGGCTGCCATTCCAGTGAAGCAGCCCTTCCGACCGACTGACCAGCCAGATGGCCCCTTGCTGCGTTCGATGGAGTTGGAGGATTTCGTGCGGCATTCCGGTCGGTGAGGCCCATCGCTTTCGCCAACCTGAGTCCGTTCGCTCAAATACCCCCTGGGCTGTTCCCGCCCAGGCGGCGAGACCGTTTCCGCCGAAGATCACCGCTCCCGGGATGTTTCCTGGCGTCAGCTCAACTTTTGGCTTCTGAGGTGTGGGGTTCTCTGCGAGAATTTCCTGCCACCCGTGTTCCGTCGAGAGGAATGCCTGGCCGTCCGCTCCGGCGATGATCCGCTCAATTTCCCCCGCGATGAGCCCGTTCGTTGCGGTCCAGCTCCGGCTCGGGCCGCTTGCATCGTGTCGGAACCACGAGACCCCGGCGCTGGTGCCAACCCACATGCCGCCCGTGGCATCCGGGCAGAGGACCAGGATTTGACTTCCGGGCAATCCTTCCGCGACACGGTAGGTCGTCAAATTTGTACCACGGATTTGCAGCAGGCCATCATTGAATCCCGCCCAGAGGCGATTGTTGGCATCTTCCGCAAGCGATGTGACCGTATCGTCGGTTCCCGGGAGAAGGGGAGCTCCGCTGAACACTCGAAACTCACGTCCATCCGTCTTCGCCAGCCCGAACCAACTGCCGACCCAAATGTAGCCGTCGTGGGCGATGAGGAGATTACCGATATCCTGCTGCGGCAGACCGTCGTCGTTGGTCCATTGGCGAACGTGGTATACACGTTCCGAGTCGTGCCTCGGTTCGTCGGCTGCGAGAGGGAGCCCGAGCAGGAGCGACTGCAGAGACACACCGAGAAGTCCCACGACGACAAACCACGAGCCCATCCTGGCTTGGAAGCCAGAGGACTTTTGCACACCCGCGGAGATCGCGGAGCCGGACGGGCGCCGATAGCACCGACGAAAATTCATGCGGATGAGAGCGTTCTACTCGAAATTTCTAAATCTGCCACTCCCTAAAGTTAGGTACCCTTGCGGCTGTCCAGGGTTGGTGGATCCCGAAGTTGTTGGTAGAGGTTGTCGCGCTGCGAAAACCCCGCCCGCGTCCAACGGGCGGAAAGCGTCGCTGCGCGGTTCGTGCCGCGCCTGAACGGCGCTAGGACGCCGCAGCGCGGCGTCCGCCACCGTCTCCAACAACTTCGGGATACTTGGGTCCAGGGCTGTGAATGAAAAAACCTGTTGAAAGACGGCGTGAGTTCCCGCGCAATGCGGGGAGAGATATGACGGCTCTTAACGATTCTCAAAAAACGGCGGTTTCCGGTTGGATCCGGGACGGACAAAAGCTTTCCGAAATCCAGCAACGCATCTCAAAGGAATTTGATCTGCGGCTGACCTACATGGAGGTGCGCCTCTTGGTGGATGACTTGAAGCTCGTCCCGAAGGATATCGATCCTCCTCAGCCACCGGTGGCCGCGGCACCTCCCGCGGGAGTCGTTCCGGGGCCTCAATCCGCCTCCGCGCCGGCGCAACCTTCGGCTCTATCGGGGATCGGGCCCGCCCCGGCCAGCGGGCTCGGAGCCCCTGGCGCGAAGCCCGTGGTGGTTGTCGATAAGGTCACGCGGCCCGGGACGCTCGCCAGTGGGTCTGTGACTTTTACCGATGGGCAGCAGGCGACGTGGTACCTCGATCAGCGAGGCCAACTGGGGATGGTTCCTGCCCAAAAGGGCTACCGCCCTCCGCCGACGGATGTGGAGGAGTTCCAGATCGCCCTGGAACAGGAACTCGCGCGCCTCGGGATGTAGTGCAGCGGTTGCGCACCCAGAGAACTCCGATCTCGTCTTCTGGCTCCGGCATCGTGACGGGACCCACGAGACTGAGTCTGGCCAGCTCGCACGTTCCGTAATCGGGTCTGGCACGAAGCAGGGATCGGTTGACCGAACGATGGAACAGAATCTTTCCAAGCAATTCTGAGCCGATTTTCCGCATGGCACCTCCCATCGTTTCCATCCGTGACCTGTCCAAGCTCTATCGTCAGGGCGATATCAATGTCACGGCGCTTAACGCGGTGTCCCTGGATATTGAGCTGGGTGAATTCATTGTGCTGATGGGCCCCTCGGGTTCGGGTAAATCAACGCTATTGCATATCATCGCCGGAATTGACCGCCCAACCCACGGGTCGTGCCGGGTGCAGGACACCGACGTCGCCCGTCTCAATGAATCGCAGCTTGCCGACTGGCGGAATCGAAATGTCGGATTCGTCTTTCAGTCGTTCAACCTGATTCCCGTGCTCACCGCCTTTGAAAATGTCGAGCTTCCGCTGCTGTTGACCGGTCTCAAGGCAAGCCGTCGCCGGCAACAGGTCACGACGGCGCTCCATCTCGTGGGACTCATCGACCGCCAGCACCATCTCCCGCGGCAACTGTCCGGAGGTCAGGAGCAACGGGTGGCCATTGCCCGCGCCTTGGTTACGGATCCACCCCTGATTGTCGCGGATGAGCCTACCGGCAATCTTGACGCAAAATCCGCGACGGATGTTCTGGAGATTCTACGCAGCCTGAGTCAGCAGGCTGGAAAAACGGTAATCATGGTGACCCACGACCCCAAGGCGGCTGCCTACGGTACCCGTCAACTGCATCTCGAAAAGGGAGAGATTGTCGCCTGAACGGAATCGTGTGCCCGCGCGAAGTTCTGCGTTATGACTCTTGGAGGATTCATTTTGAAAAATGCCCTTCGCAACAAGCGGCGGGCTCTGTTGTCGGTGCTGAGTGTCGGAGTGAGCCTTTTCCTGTTCATCACTCTCCAGGTTGCCCTTCGGGAGCTGACCTTGCCTCCTGAAGATCTGGGTTCCTCCTTGCGAATCATTGTCCGGAACAAGGTTTCTCTCGCATCGCCCCTTCCGGCCCGACAGTTACAGGTTATCGAAAAGATTCCCGGCATCGCCGCCGTTACTCCGTTCACGTTCTTCGGGGGTCTTTACAAGGGGGACGAGAAATTTACCAGCTTCGCCCAATTCGCCGTGGATCCCGCTCGGGTCAAGGATGTTATCGTCGATGCCAAGATGGACCCCGCGGAGTATGCAGCCTGGGTTGCCGACCGCACACTGTGCATCGTCGGCCTCGATACCGCCCGACGATACAATCTGAAGCGGGGCGACCGAATGCAATTCACGGGAACCTTTTATCCCTGTGATCTGGACCTGCGGATCGCAGGATTTTACCATGGGACAGCGGATGACCGGACGGTTTTTTTTCATCACCGTTACCTCGATGAAGCGTCAGGCAACCCGGGAACCGTCGGGTGTTGGTGGGCGCTGGCGTCGTCGGCCGAGGAGGCGGCATTGGTGACCGCTCGAATCAACGAGGCCTTTGCGAATTCGAGCGCTGAGGTGCGGGCGGAAACGGAGCGGGCTTTTCAGCTCGGATTCATATCGATGTGGGCAAATATCAAAGTGCTCATTGGCTCCATTTGCACGGTCGTCGTGTTCACACTGCTGTTGGTCACGGTTAGCACGATGAGCATGGCCATCCGGGAGCGTTTTCGCGAACTCGCAGTATTGAAAGCGCTTGGCTTCCGGCGTCGCGAGCTACTGGGGTTCATTCTTGCCGAGAGTTTCGGACTATCGATGTTAGGGGCGATCCTGGGTGCGGGTGGGGCTTGGCTGCTTTACCGGAATCTCGACATTCAAAAACTTGCCAACGGAGTCTTCCTCGCATTCGAAGTCACACCCCGCATGCTGGGGATGGCGTTTGCCATCGCCGCCTTGCTGGGGATTCTCTCGGCCATTGCCCCGGCTCTTTCGGTGGCGCGAACGAGCGTGGTGGAAGGGTTGAGAACCCTCGATTAGCCATGCCCGCCGTATTCACCCTCCTGGTCCAGTCTTTCCTGGGTCTCACTGCACTGGGCATTGTGGCGGTCTTCCTAACCGCCCACTTCTCGGCCGTGCCGGTGAAATACAATCTCAAGAGCGTGTTCATTCGCTGGCGGTCGACGGTGGCCACGGTGGTGGGTATCGCGCTCGTCGTGCTCGTCTATGTGCTCCTACAGTCCCTGGCTGTCGGTATCGAGAAAAGCAACGCGAGCACCGGAGATCCGCGCAATATCCTCATCGCCAGGAAGGGAGCTACCGCCGAATCGAGTTCCCTGGTGACGCGGGCGCAGTTGCGCACACTGCAATACTTTGAAGAGATTGAACGGAATGCCGCCGGCGATCCGGTGATTTCCGCTGACGTGCTGACCCTCGCGAGTCTTCCGCGCAAAGGGCAGGGCGGAGAGGCCAATGTCCTGCTTCGCGGCGTCACTCCCCGTGGGATGGAGCTCCGACCACAGGTTCACTTGGTCGCGGGCCGATGGTTTTCCCCGGGGCGCCGTGAGATCGTCGTGAGCCGAAAACTGGCGGGACGATTCGCTAATTTTGACGTTGGCGACACGTTTAAGACCGGACCCACGACGCTGACGGTGGTGGGCTGGCTTGACGGGTCCGGCAGTGCCTATGACTCGGAGTGCTGGATGGACGCCGATGAATCACGCTCGGTGTTCGAACGGGAAATGTATTCGACGTTCCTCGTGCGGCCGAAAAGTCCGGAGGCAGCTACGAATCTCATCCGCAGGATCGAGAGTGATAAACGCCTTCAGCTGCGCGCGGAATCGGAAACGGGCTATTATCAGAAACAGACCCTGACGGCAGCCCCCATCAAGTGGCTCGCGGGTTTTCTCGCATTGACGATGTCGATTGGCGCCGTGTTCGCGGCCATGAACACGATGTATGCCGCCGTGGGAGCGCGGACGCGGGAGATCGGCACATTGCGAGTCCTGGGATTTCATCGCCGAAATGTGATCGCCACCTTTCTCCTGGAGGGCATTCTCCTCGCCATGCTGGGTGGCGCACTGGGATGTTTGATTTCGCTGAAATGGAATGGCTACACCACCGCGACCCTCAGCGTGGAATCGTTCAGCGAAACGGTCTTTTCCTTCACCATCACTCCAACCCTGGCGGCTCAGGGAATGTTTTTTGCCGCCGCTCTCGGTTTCTGGGGCACGTTGCTTCCAGCCGTTCGTGCGGCCCGATTGCCTGTCATCTCCGCCCTCAAAGCCCTATGAACCCGGAGCAGTTATCTCAACTCAAGATTGATCCCGCCGAAAGGCGACGGTCCGCGGGCACCGTTTGGCTGCTCTTCCTCCTGGTTGCCATCATCACCGGCATCGCGTTCTGGCGCGCCGCACCCCGATCCTCCGACAACGTTCGCATCGCCATCACCGCTCGCGATGCCACCATGGCCCGGGCGGACAAGGAACTTGCGGAACGTAAAACGGCCGGTTCGGATTCCTCCGAGCCGGCAGTCACATCCGCAGCGAGGGAAGGAGTCCAAAATAAGACGGAGAATTCGCCGGCACCGAATCAAACACCGACTCCGTCATCTGCCGGGGGAGCGGGAGGGCGTGCGGCGGGATCGATCCTGACCGTGAGCGGCTATATTGTGAATCGGGAGCGAATCGAACTCAGCCCGCGATTCATGGGGGTTGTGAAGTGGATCGGAGTGCGGAAGGGCGACTCGGTGACCAACGGCCAGGTTGTCGTCTTGCTGGATGACGCGGAATATCGCGCGCGACTGGGGGAGATCGATGGACAGATCGGGGTTGCCAACGTCGCGGTCGAAAAGGCTCAGGTCGATTTCAAGCGAGTTCAGGAATTGGTCGCGCAGAAAGTGGAAATGCAAAAAGTGTTCGATGACGCCCGGTTGCAGGTGGCCTCGGTCGAAGCCCAGGTGAGGCAATTGATAAGCTCTCGCAAAGTGGTTGAGACGTGGCTGGATTGGTGCGTCATCAAGTCCCCCGTAAATGGAGTGGTCTTGGAGCGAATGGTGGATCCCAGCGAGTTGGTGACTCCCCAAGCCTTTGGCAGCGGGCGGGGGCCGAGCACCTCCCTCCTGGCCGTCGCCGATCCCATGGATCTGCAGGTGGAGATTGATCTCAATGAATCGGACTTGGCCAAGGTGGCTCCAGGACAGAAATGCAACGTGTCGCCCGAGGCGTTTCCCGACAAAATATACCAGGGGATCGTCGCCGAAATGGCCCCGGAAGCGAGCCGGCAGAAGGGAACCCTTCAAATCAAGGTCCAGATCCTGAATCCCGACCGATTTCTGACGCCGGAATTGAGCGCGAAGGTGGATTTTCTTTCCCAACGTTAAGCGAAACTCACCCTCACCGCGACCCGGCCGACGGAGGCGATTCTTTTCGATCTTCACTAATCAACTCCAACCAACCCACCGGTTATAAGGAATAAAGATCAACTGGAGAAATTCGCGCCGGATTTGCGCGCAGTTCCAGCCCGCAGCCCCCGTGAAACTTATGGAGGATTTCGTGTCGTTCGGGATGGGGCCTGACAAGGAGTCGAATCACGTCGTCGCTCCCCCCGGAACTTCCTTTCACCCCACTTGACAGCCGGGCCTAGTAGGCGAGGCTGCTTAAGGTAAATCCGATCGCTCTTATGAAACCGTGCCTTTTATCCCGATCGCTCGCAGCGCTCGTTGCCTTAAACATTTTATGGCAGCCGACACTCTGCCATGCGGCCGACAATGCCGGTGGGGTCAATTCAATTGCGACGCCGCCCTTACCGGAGCCCGTTTCGCCCGCCGCGAACGAGATTTTGAAACTCGTGCACGCCAAGATCACCGACGATACGATTGTGGCGTTCATCGGGAGTTCCGCCGCTTCCTACCCACTGACGGCGACGGAAATAATCAGTTTGCGATCCCAAGGAGTATCTGAACGCGTTCTGGCTGTTATGTTGACTCGTAAGGCCGCGGGGAATATGGCCCCAGTTGTACATACCTTGGCAGCGTCACCGCAGTACACCGCTGAACAACCGCCCGCCGCACCTCCAGCGCCAGGGCAGACGGTTTACCCGGGTGGCCCCTCCGCTCCGCTACCGGCTCCCAACTACGCCCAGACCGCTCCGACATACGTACAGAC
>CAMDJH010000170.1 GCA_945900455.1 Akkermansia muciniphila | reverse complement strand
CCTTCGTTTGCATCCTCTATAGAAACCAACAGCTGACACAATCCCGGTAAAGGAGCAGAACAAGATTTCAATAAACGCGAGAAAGTCAGAAAAACATTCTTGACCACTTACATAGCAGGAATTTGCTTTTTGACGCTCCGCGATTAGATTTGGACTCCGCGGCGGCAATGTCACCGCTTTGATACCGACCGCCTGGAGGATCCCGTCGATCGCTGGATTGGCTCCGGGTCCGTGAGCCTCAATCGCCCCTTGATCTGGTTCTTGAGAATCCGGTTCTCCGTCACCAGATACTCGATGCGCAGGAGGAGCTCCTGATCAACCGAACCAGAGATGTACGCCCGCATTCGTTTCCAATTCATCGAAGATGATTTACCGAGCCAACGGCCTGCGAGCAATCTTCTGATCGCCCTGCAAATCGTTGAATATCGGTGGGTTCGAGTTTTTTGACCATACGGCCAGCATTCGTTTCCAATTTATCGAAGAGACTTAACCGAGCCTACGGCTTGCGAGCAATCTTCTGATCGCCCTGCAATTCGTTGAATATCAATAGGGTCCAGTTTTTTGACCCTACGGGACCCCAAAACACCTTGCCGGACCGGCGTCAGCGCCCCACAGTGGGCTAAAATATGCGAAACGGCGAAAGCAAATCGCCCTTTCCTCGGAGCGTTGCGAAACTAAATTACTACCATTTTAATATGTATTCACATCTGCAGATCCATCGGCGGCGCGGCATTTTCATGCCGGGTAAGTTATTCATTTGTTTGTTTGGCACATTCATTCTCGCTGTTGGACAGCAGGCCATTGCTCAGGATACCTGGCGGGCTCTGTCCAATACCGGGACCCCGATTGGTCGTTTCTGGAATTCGACGGTTTGGACGGGAAATGAGATGATCGTCTGGGGAGGATACAATAACGATATCAACAGCATTCTAGGCGACGGCGGCCGATACAATCCGGCTTCCGACACCTGGACAGAACTACCTGCAAACAGTGCACCAAGTCCGCGCCAGTTCGCCTCGGTAGTTTGGACGGGCACTGAAATGATTGTTTGGGGGGGGTATAACAACGGGGCTACGTTGAACACCGGGGCACGCTACAACCCGGCCAACAACACATGGACGCCCATGAGCATTACGAGCGCGCCTACTGATCGAGTGAATTGCGCCGCTATTTGGACCGGCAGTGAGATGATTGTCTGGGGGGGGAGGCGCCATTCACAATGATAGCCCCTACCCAATACTATTTAATGATGGTGGACGCTACAACCCTGTGACTGACAGTTGGACTCCGATTGCAGCCATCGGCGCGCCGAGCATTCGAGGACTACAAACGCAAGGGGCAATTTGGACTGGTAGTGAAATGATTATTTGGGGCGGCTATCAGTACGGACCCGGTCTCACGGAAGGCCCCGTCGGGGACGGTGCCCGTTACAACCCACTTTCCGATACTTGGACTCCCATTACCAACGTCGGCGCACCCGGTCCCCGCTACGTCTACACCCCCGTATGGACTGGCAGTGAAATGATTATTTGGGGCGGGGCCGGCGTTGCAGGCTTCTTTGATGGGTTTGGTGTGCGCTATAACCCTTCAAGTGATACTTGGAAATCTATATCCTCGGCAGGCGCGCCGAGCGCGCGGGGATATAACACTGCGGTCTGGACGGGCAATGAAATGATCATCTGGGGCGGGGGTGATGTCGGAGGTAACCTATTAAGCGACGGCGGACTCTACAATCCTGTGGCGGACCTTTGGACGCCAACAATTGCGAACGGTGTGCCCCGCGCGCGACACGTCCACACCGCTGTGTGGACGGGCAGCGCGATGATAATATGGAGTGGCAGCAGCGCTTCCTACTTGGGATCGGGAACCACTGACAGTGTGCTCAACGACACTTTTAGTTACACCGTGGCAACAGGTCCGGACGATACCACCCCACCGGTGCTCACATTGCCGGCGAACATAACGACCGATGCGACGAGCCCTTCCGGGGCAGTGGTCACCTATACGGTGAGCGCCAGGGATCTGATTGACGGACCGGTTGTGGCAAGCTGCGTCCTACCTTCAGGTTCCTTTTTCCCAATTGGCACGAGTACCGTAAGCTGCCAAGCTAGCGACTCCACCGGGAACACCGCATACGGAAACTTTCAAATCGTCGTTCAGGCGGCTCCTACACAGATCAGCAATCTGGTTGCGACGATCATCAGCTTCAATCTCGCCAATGGGATCACTAAGTCTTTGGTCGCAAAACTGAATAGCGCCCTTGCTGCGCTCACTCAGGCAGAGAGGGAAGGTTCCGTAGCCGCCTGCAATATGCTTGGGGCATTTGTCAACGAGGTACAGGCTCAGTCAGGCAAACAAGTAACTACCGCAGAGGCGAAGCAACTTATTGCCTCGGCTAACCGTATCAGGGCGGCGATGGGATGCCTGTGATCGCTTTAGTCTGAAAGTGGGGAAAGGGCTCCGGGGGGAAACTAATGTAATCTTCGCGGAGCGTCAAAAACCGATGTCCTCTCGGTAATAATATTTCAAGAGGCCGCCGAGGCGCTCGCGAGTGTGTATATTCCCTGACATTTCACCGATTCGATCCTCGGGCGCTGGAAACAGGATCACGTTGCCCTTGCCTTGGTGATTTCGCTCCGCGTAAAAATGATTCACGTAATTTTCAAGGCAGTGGCGCAGAGATCTTTCTCCGAAAAGAATCATTTTCGGCCTCCTCAGCAGAATCTGTGGGTGGGTGGCGGTTCGGGTAGTTTTCCAAGATTGTGATATAGAGCTACTTCCAGAGCGCGATAGGTCCGAAATCCGTACGCACGTCTGGTCGTCACTCGAATCTTGTTGTTAAGTCCCTCCACAGCGCCGCTCGATACCTCTCCCTTCGCTCGAAACCAGTTCAGTATAAGTGGCTCGTGCCGCCTCAGCATCCGGGCCACTTTCTTCACCGGTTCCAGCCGGCTCCGCATCGCCCTTCGGCACCATTCTTTCATGAATCTCCCCGCGTGGCTCACGGATCGGTACGTCCAGAAATGCTCGAACGATTCCTTCAACATCCACGCTCTCGCCGTTCCCAGCTTGCTGCTCAATATCGCCTCCAGCCGTTGGCGCGCCTTTCCCTCCCACTTCAACCCGTAGCGTAATGAACCTTTACTTTGAGGTCACGAATTCAGAAACGGAGGGGGGCCGCAATAGTTTAGCCCAGGGCTAAGGCCCACAGGCCGATGCCCTGGGTCCAGTGCAGCACACGAGTGCGCCCTGAAAGGAGCGCGAGAGGTGAGTGCAATAGAATCGTTCATTGATTCGCATAGCGTAAATGGCGTGGCATCAAGCGAACAGAGAGACGCCTCTCGCGCCCTCTCAAGGTGCAGTTCGGTGGGTTCTCTCCCTCCGCTCCGAGCGGGGTGAGGGGGGGGCATGGGCCGGGACGAGGGGCTTGCCGGTGTCACTCTTTTTCCAGGTCAATCAATAGTCTCGCCGCGATATCAGGAGTCCTAAGGCTCGAAGCCCTCCGGGGGCACGGGTTGTCAATTTCGTTCTTACCTTTGACGTGTTTGTCCAAGCGGCGTCTCGGGATTTGTGGTAGATACAACCCATGCAATCCGATCGCTCCCACTCAAAACGAGGCTTTACCCTCATCGAACTGCTCGTCGTCATTGCCATCATCGCCATCCTGGCTGGCATGCTCCTGCCCGCACTTTCGAAGGCGAAACTCAAAGCCGGCGGGATCGCATGTATGAACCATGCGAGACAATTGGGTCTGGCATATGTCCTCTACGGCCAGGAATTCAACGACATTTGCCTCGGACCCTTTGCCAGCGGCAAGGCGCCCGCCTGGGTTGAAGGAGGGATGATGGGAACGGGAGACTCGGCGGATCTGCGTCAGCTCACCAACAGCCCCACCTTCAAGTATCTGGGCACCGCGACGGTTTTCCGCTGTCCGGCGGACATCGCCCAGCTTCGCGTTGTGGGCAAACTGCTGCTCCGGAACCGCAGTTATTCCATGAACGCTTTCATGGGCGACTTGGCCTCGAGTTGGGTCGCCAAAAACAATGCGTTTCGAGTCGCGGGAAAGTTTTCCGACTTCACCACCCCGGGAGCCAGTGACGTTTACATCCTGGTGGATGAACACGAGAATAGCATCAACGACTCGCATTTCTTTCCGTTCGACAATTTGAACAACTTCGCCAAGGGGATCCCTTGGCTCGACGCGCCCTCCGGACGCCACGGAAACGCCGCCGGGTTCACCTTTGCGGACGGTCACTCGGCGGTAAAAAAGTGGCGCAGCGAGCTGGCTGGCTTCCGGCGTAAGAATGGCGAGGCCGAGGTCAACAACATCAGTTGGCTTCCAAGAGCCGAGCAAGCAGACTGGATCTGGTTTACCGAGCACATCGCCTCGCGGAAATGATTTGGCCGGCAACCCTCCCTTGATACCGCCCCGTCGCCTCCGCCCCCCCATTCCGTAGAGAACCGATGAAATCACCAATCTTTTTCCACCGAGTTTTTCTTTCTCTGACCCAATGCCTGATCACCGCCGTCGCGGTAAATGCCGAGAACTGGCCCCAATTCCGCGGGCCGACGGCCCAAGGGCTCTCGACGGAAAAGAGTCCGCCGCTCAAATGGTCGACGACCGAGAACATCGCCTGGAAGACCGAACTGCCTGGCGAAGCGTGGTCGTCGCCGGTGGTTTGGAAGGATCGGGTGTTTGTCACGACCGCGACCGATGCGGGCGAGTCTTGCCGCGTGCTTTCGCTCGACCGGAAGACCGGAGCCATACTTTGGAATCGAGAAGTGTTCAAGCAGGTGCCTCGACGCAAGCAGGCGCGCAACACGTTTGCCACGCCCACGCCGGCAACGGATGGCGAGCGAGTCTATGCGGCCTTCAACGATGGCAGTTTTGTCGCGTTGAAATTCGACGGTTCGCTGGCCTGGGAGAATCGTGACTGCAAGTTCTTCGGCGAGCACGGGCTCGGTTCATCGCCGATTCTGCACGACGGCATTCTGATCATGGCCCGAGATGGCAGCAGCGACGGTGAGGACAAGAAACTTGGCTGGCAGAAGCCATGGGACCAATCGCGCGTGATTGCGCTCGACGCGAAGACTGGCAAGGAACGTTGGCAGGGCAAACGCGGACTCTCGCGCATCTCCCATGGCGTTCCCTGCATCTGGGCGCACGACGGCAAGGCGCAGGTCGTGACGGAAGCGGGCGACGTCGTGCAGGGCTTCGACATCGAGACGGGCGAGCGGCTCTGGAGTAGTGAAGTCATCGGCGAAGGCAAGGTGCCTTCCGCCGTGCTGGGCGATGGATTGGTCTTCACCGCCGGCGGATGGGGCGGCAAGGAGACCATCAAGGCTTTCAAACTCGGCGGTAAAGGGGACCTGAAGGAGGCGAGCCTTGTCTGGGAGCAGAAGAAGGGCATGCCGAAGGTGCCGTCGATGATTTACGTCAGGCCGCACTTGTTCGCGATTACGGACGGCGGTGTGGCGACGTGCATGAAAGGGGATACCGGTGAGCTTCTCTGGCAGGAGCGCGTGGGCGGCAACTTCGCGGCGTCGCCCGTCGCAGCGGATGGTCGCATCTACTTCGTCAGCGACAGCGGCGAAACGACGGTCATCGAGGCGGGTGCCGGGTTCAAGGTACTGGCAAAGAATCCGCTGGGTGAAAAGGTGCAGGCGTCTCCCGCAATTTCGCAGGGACAGATCTTCATCCGCACCGAGAAGAACTTGTTCAGCATTGGTACGAAGTGATGCCGTTTCTCCGTGCCCGGCCTTATGAAACGATGCATCATCGCCCGCTATCGCATCGAGACCTGCCTACCGATCGGGCAGGTGGCGGAGACGATTGCCGGAGAGCAATCCTCCGGCACCTTTCTGCCTGTGCCAGGCGAGACCGAGGAACTCAAGGCCCGTTCACGCGCCAAGGTCACGAACATCACCCGTCTCGATTCGGCGGACTCGCCGAGCCTGCCTGGCGGACGCAAGCCCAGGGGGGCATCCGGCCCGCTCAAATATCAGCGCGCGGAGATCACCCTCGCGTTCCCATTCGCCAACGTCGGCGCGAACCTACCGACGCTTATCGCCACTGTTTGCGGTAATCTTTATGAACTATCCGATCACACCGGCTGCAAGCTGCTCGACCTTGAACTGCCTTCGGAATTCGGCGTGAAGTATCCGGGACCCCAATTCAGCGTGGCCGGCACGCGAAAACTGGCCGGAGTTTTCGACCGACCGATCCTTGGCACCATCGTCAAGCCGAGTGTCGGATTCACCCCGCACCAGACGGCGGAACTCGTCTCGGAACTCGGCGAGGTCGGCATCGATTTCATAAAGGATGACGAGCTTCAGGCGGATGCGCCGCACTGCCCGTTCAGGGATCGCGTCGCGGCCGTGATGCGCGTGATCAACGATCTCGCCGACCGCACCGGGAAGAAGGTGATGTTCGCCTTCAACATCACCGACGATCTCGACGCCATGCTGCGGAACCATGACACCGTGCTCGCCGCCGGCGGGACTTGCGTAATGGTCAGTCTGCACAGCGTCGGGCTGCCTGGGTTGCTGGCGTTGCGAAAGCGCAGCGCATTGCCAATCCACGGTCATCGAAATGGCTGGGGAATGTATGCAAGGCATCCGCTCCTGGGTGTCGAGTATCCCGCCTGGCAGAAACTCTGGCGACTGGCGGGTGCGGACCATTTGCACGTCAACGGACTGCAAAACAAATTCTCGGAACCGGACGATTCCGTGGTGCGCAGTATCCAGGCCTGCCGCACGCCGATGTTCCGGCCCGGCGACACGGCGATGCCCGTCGTGAGCTCCGGACAATGGGGTGGTCAGGCTCCCGAGACCTACCGTCTTACCGGCACGACCGACCTGATGTATGTCGCGGGCGGTGGCATCATGGCGCATCCGATGGGGCCGGCGGCCGGACTCCGCGGTCTCCAGCAAGCGTGGGAGGCGGCCGTAAAAGGAATTGATCTGAACACGTACGCCGAGACGCATCCGGAGTTGAGGGAGACGATCGTCAAGTTCGGACGTTCAAAATAGGTCCTTGCTCGATCCTCGGAGCCACCGCGCACCCATGTCCGGAACACCAAACAACCTGATCCTCGCCTACTACGGAGACGACTTCACCGGTTCGACCGACGTG
This sequence comes from Akkermansia muciniphila, assembly GCA_945900455.1. Classification (GTDB taxonomy): domain Bacteria; phylum Verrucomicrobiota; class Verrucomicrobiia; order Limisphaerales; family UBA9464; genus SIBK01. The sequence goes on along the minus strand of CAMDJH010000170.1, from coordinate 7,114 downwards.
ATGGAGGCGATGGCCCGTGCCGGGTATCGCACCGTCCTGTTTCTGAAGCCTCCGACCTCGGAGCAGTTGGCGCGGTATCCGGGTCTGCGTGCTTTCGGAATCGCTGGCGGCTCTCGCACGATGTCGCCCGAGGAGATGGAACGCGAACTTCCGACCGCATTTGAGGCGCTCAAAGCGAGCGGCGCGCGCCTCGTACACTACAAGATGTGCTCGACCTTTGATTCCTCGCCGGGGATAGGCTCCATCGGCAAGGCGATCGAACTGGGGCGCCGCGTCTTCGGCGAACGGCCCACTCCCTTGGTCGTTGGCCTGCCGCTGCTCGGACGCTACGTGGTCTTCGGAAATCTTTTCGCCCGATCCGGCCTCGATACCGATCCGAGCCGTTTGGACCGGCATCCCACGATGCGCTGGCATCCGGTCACGCCGATGACGGAGGCGGACGTCCGATTGATCCTTGGCACACAGACCCAGCTACCGGTGGAGTTGATCGATGTGCTCAAGTTGGAGACTTCGCTGAATTCCCTTGAAAGGCTTCTGGTGTTGGCGGCTCCGAGTGATAAGCCGTCACCCATCGTGCTCTTCGACACCGTGCGCGACGCGCATTTGCCGGTGATTGGCCGCGAGATCGATTGCGTGGCGAACGCCGGACAACTTTTCGTCGTGGGGTCGAGTGCGGTGGAGTATGCGATGGTCGCGCACTGGCAGGGCACTTCTATCACGGAGAGGGGGAGAACACAGCGAGGGAATGGCTCGGACCGATCCGTGCCCTCGATGGCTCGGTGCTCCAATGGAGCCCCCACGCTTCCGTCATTCGCTCCGCGCCAACTGGTTTGCATCTCCGGCAGTTGCTCGCCGGTGACGGATCGGCAAATCGCTCACGCCATGGCGGCGGGTTTCGCCGAGATTGCGCTCGATCCGATTCGACTACTCGAGCGGCCGACGCCGGAGCTGGATCTTTCCGAGGCCTTTGCAATACTCTGCTCTGGGCGAAGCTTGGCCCTTCACACCAGCCGTGGTCCGGCGGATCAACGGCTCCAAAATTCCCTCGCCCCAACGGAACGGGAAAAGTTGGGACGCGCGTTGGGTGATTTACTCGACCGTTTGCTGAACGCGAGCGGCCTGAGGCGCGCCGTGGTTTGCGGGGGAGATACCAGTATGGCCGTGGCTCGCGCACTCGGTATCGAGGCGCTGGAATTTGCCGCGCCCGCCGCACCGGGTTCGCCGCTCTGTCGCGTGCATGCGCCCGGACGCAGCGCGGATGGCTGCGAAATGGTTTTCAAAGGCGGCCAGAATGGCCGCGACCGGTTCCTGCTCGATGTGCTTGACCTCGCAGTCGACAAGGCGCCTCGCACAGAGATTTTGAGACCATCGAATGCAATGGAACCGGATTTCTCTCGGTCCTCCGCATTGATGTCCTTGAACGAAGGCGACCCTCCTAAATTATGACTCACATCGCACTCCTCGGCGCCGGCGGCAAAATGGGCTGCCGCGTCACCGATCATCTTCACTCGAATCCCGACTACTCGCTGCACTGCGTCGAGACGGGCGAACGCGGCCGTGCCAACCTCGCGACCCGCGGCATCACTCCCATGACGCGGGAGAAAGCCTTGCCGCTGGCGGACGTCGTCATTCTCGCTTTGCCCGACCGTGTTCTTGGGGCAGTGGCTCAAGAGGTGGTGCCGCTGCTAAGACCTGGCACGCTCGTCATAACCCTCGATCCCGCCGCGGCGCACGCTGACGAACTGCCGGCCCGGCCGGACATCAGCTACTTCGTCTCGCATCCCTGTCATCCGAACGTGTTCGACCGGTTCCAGACGGAGGATGAACTCAACGACTTCTTTGGTGGTACCCACGCCCGCCAGGCGATTGTTTGCGCGCTCATGCAGGGGCCGGAGGAGCATTACGCGCTCGGTGAAAAAATTGCGCGGGATTTCTACGCGCCCGTCACGCGCTCTCATCGGATTACCGTCGAGCAGATGGCCATTCTGGAGCCGACCATGGCGGAGACGTGCGGCATCGCGCTGGTTCTGGCTCTGCGCGAAGTTCTGGAGGAAACTGTACGTCGCGGGGTGCCCCGCGCCGCCGCCGAGGATTTCATGTATGGCCATATCAAGGTCGAGCTCGGGATTGGTTTTGGGCGGACCGAGTTTCCATTCTCCGACGGCGCCACGCTGATCGCCCGCTACGGCCAGGGGCAGCTGTTGAAACCCGATTGGAAAAAGCTCTTCGAGCCGGAAAGCGTGAAAGCCCAGGTGAGAATGATCGTTGCGGGCAAGCTGCCGGAGCCTATGGAATGAATCGCCATTCAAGCCCGACACGGACTTATGGAATCCGGCGGCCTTGCGCCGCTTCCCATAGCGCGTACCAGTCTTCCCGTTCCAGCACGATGGCATCGGCCTGCGCTGCCGATTGCAGACGTTCGAGTTTATTCGTGCCGATGACCGGCAGCGGACGACTCGGGTGCGCGAGAATCCAAGCGTAGGCGAGCTGTTCCAGAGTCCCTGCATTGTATCGGGACGACATCGCTTTCGCCGCCGCCGCCAGGCGGAGCGCAGCGGGATTGCTTGGGTCAAATAATCGGCCGCCGGCCAGCGGACTCCACGCCATCGGCGCCACGCCCCGTTTCTCGCACTGATGGAATGTGCCGTCGTTGATTGGCTCCGGGTGCAGCAGGTGAAACTCAATCTGGTTCGTCACGAGCGGTTGTTCCATCTCTGTCGGCTGGCGTCAGCACGGGTTCACAATCGATGGATCACTCTGGCCGCGCGGTTGGCCGAGCGGGTGGCCGCTTCCATCCCCCAGTTCAGATTGTCTGCATACGCGCCGACGAAGTGAATTCGCCCCACGGGCTGCATGATGTTCGGGAAGAATTTCGCCAATTGCCCGACACGGAAGGACTCGCGCTCGCACACCGGCGACCAGCGGTCGGCGAACCATTGGTGGGTGATGACGTGCTCAATCTCCATCGATTTGCCGGGATAACGGCTGCGAAAAGCCGCCAGCGCCTGCTTCTCCGTCGTGCCGGGAACGGCCGAGCCCATCAGGAGGCACCGATCTCCGGGCACTTCTTCGGCGGTTTGCCACACTTGATGGAGATGGTCGAGTCCGATGTCCATGTGCGGCTTCAGGCCGTCTTTCTTCCAAAACGGCGAGCGCGCGACGAAGATCACGCGCGTTTGCATGTTGTACGTGACGTTTTCAATCGCCCAGGCCTTGGCTTCCGGCCACGCCGGTTCCACCGGAATGCGCTTGAAGACCGGCAATGGAATGGCATTGACCAAATAGTCGGCCTCCGCCTTCTTCTCTTCGCCGAACTCCTGGTAGTGCACGGTGACGGCCGACTCACCGCGCACGATGCGCGTCACGGGGCAACCGAGCCGGACTCGCGCGCCCAGTCGGGCGGCAAATGCGTCGGTCATCCGCTGGTTGCCGCCTCGGATGCGGAAAAGTTCCTTCGGATACATGGGCACTCCGCGATGTTTGAGAATCGCCGTGTACCAGACTTGGTAAAGCGCGGAGGTTTCCCTGCCGCCGACGAATCGTATCGCCGTGTCCGTCGCGTGTTCGCGCCGGAGCAGGTCGGTCACGGAAACCTTGTCCAAATCATCCAGCCCGACGCCAAAAGGCTGATATTCGTCAACGAAGGAATCGAGGTAGGGGTTGAAGAATAGCCGGGGCAGTTCATGCCATTCGTGCCGCGAGAGGAACTCGGCCTCGCGATCGTTGAAGCCCAGGCCGCCTAGCACTTTCCGGTCGGTGAGCATTTCTTCCGTGTAGAGCTTGCCGTCGATGTAGCGGGATTCGCCGTCGCGGCGCGGGTAGGGCAACAGTTCCAGGCCAAACTCCCTCGCGTATTCGCGGAAAAGCTCGTAGCCAGGCTTGGTGCACTGCTCGGCGCCGAGGTCCGCATACAACCCGTCCGGTAGCGGATCGTGAGTGGTGCGCACATGGCCGCCCGGACGACCGGAGGCCTCCAGCACGGTCACGTCATGACCGAGTTTCATCATTTCGTACGCGGCGCATAGACCCGCAATGCCGCCGCCGGCAACGAGGATTTTTTTCCCGCGCGTTGACGTTCGCGGAGCTTCGGCCGTGTCGGCCGCCAGCGTCGATCCAGGCCACAAGGCGGGCCCACCCGTGAGAGACGCGACGGCGGATACCCCCACGCGTTTCAATGCGTCACGGCGAGTCAGAGTCGAAGAGTTCATAATTTGGCTCCAGGCAAGCGGAGGTTTGTTCTTTGAGGCACCGGTCATACAGGGTGTGCGCGGAAGTGCCTGATGTCAAAGCTCAGCGACTGGCCGCGAGTCGGCGACGGCCCGGCATCGAGTTGCCCGTGTGCGATTACCCGCCGGGCATTGGAGCCAACGGTTCCCGTTCGAGCGCTCCGCAGGAGCCTGGAGATTGGCCATTCCTGGGAATACAAGATGGACGCTCTTCTAACAGCGAAGGCGTACTCCGGAGGCGCGGAGCGCCGTCAGAACGTAGCCCATGGCGTCAGCCGTGGGTTCCCGGGTGCGCCGCACTCAAGCCCCGGAGGGGCGACAGAGAATTTGGCACAAGGCGCACTCCTCCCGCGCTGTCGCCCCTGCCGGGGCTTACGCTTTGTTCGAACATCATCCCCACGGCTCGCGCCGTGGGGCTACGGTCTACCGCCGCTCCGCGGCTTTTCTAAATGCCGATTGTCCGTCGGGGACACACGCACCAGAAAATGGCCAATCTCCAGGCTCCGCAGGGGCGGACTGGAGTTGGGTCATTTACGCGCAGGTGTGTGTTCCGGAGAGACAATCGATCTTAGCCCGGCGTTTCGGCGCCGGGTCACAGGACGGACCCAGCAGTTCCCGAAGGGCCCCGTCAAGGATTCAGCGCCGGCGCGATGAGCGCAAACTCCTCCGGTCGAATCCGGCCCGGATCGATCTGACGGGCATGTTCGCCAGCCTCAACACCGCGCCCTGAGCCGAGCAGGGCCGCCACATACACCGCGTGATGTCCGGGCAACGCCAGCCGCCAATCCAGATCCCGCCCCGAAAATACCTCCAAAGCCTTCGTGAACTTGTTTTGTCGCACGAGCGCCAATCCCAGCGTGGCGCGATACGGCACACTTTCGGGAAATTGTTCCACCCGATCGCGCCCCATCCGCAGACCCGCTTCGATCCCCGTGCCCAACAATAAATTCAAATAGGCGAGATCGTTCCGGAGTGCGGAATGTTCGGGCCATTGATTGCTCATGGACCGGATGCAGTCGCGAAGTTCCTCCGTCGTTCCATGACGCTGCAGAAAGCCGGAGTAGGCCGAGCGCGCTGGCCAGGATTCAGGGGTGAGCTCCGTGAGCCGTCGATAGGCGTCGCGCGCCGACTCCCATTCGCCCGCGGCATTCGCGTAGCCGGCTAAAAACGTAAGCTCGCCGGGATCGTCACCCGCTGCCTGAGCGGCCCGACGCCAGTGAACCGCGGCGAGTTGCGGATCGTTTAGGGCTTGCGCCGACCGGGCACGGTAGGCGGCCGTCACCACCTTCGAAAACGGATTCTTTGGCCGATCCAATAGGGCGACCGCTTCCTGCCACCGACCGAGCCCAGCCAGTGCGTCCAAGTGCACCGTAAATAACCGGCTATCGACCGTCGCCTGATCTTCGGGAACGACTCGCAGCGTGAATTCGTAGCGTCGCCGCCCATTCGACCACGACCCCAACGCCGCCCGATTGGTCGCGTTCCTTCCGCCCCACGTTCGCAATGCTGTCTCGAGGATTTCCGACTGGCGCGGTGCGTCCGGGGAGGCTTCAACGGACAAACTCAATTCGAGCAGATGCTCGCCCGGGCTCTCGAGTGGACGTTTCCGCAGTTCTTGTAACAATCGCAAACGGTCCTGGGCGGAGAGTTCGGAATTACGCGCCAGAATCTCGATCGCCTGGATCCCCATACTATTCGTCAGCGAAACCAGTTCAAGGAGAGTGGTTCGCGCGCGTTGGCGTTCGGCGGAGTTGGGTGATTGACACCGGAGAGTTGCACCGAAGAGACGATATTGCAGATTGGTGGGCCCGAATTGTTCCGCGAGATCGCCATAGCGCAGGCTCTCATCGAAATCGCGGAATGCAGCGGCGAGCTGCGCACCAAAAAATAGGAGCTCCGCATCAGTCCAATTGCCTGGCAACTGTTGCAGGAGTTCCGCCCGGGCGACGTCGAACGCCCCGAACCGGATGGCGAGCTTAATGAAAGCGCGATGCTCCGCGGCAGTTCCGCGCCCCGTGGCGAGGTACGCTCGCCACAACGGAATGGCGACGGGCCGTTCTCCCACGGTTTGCGCGCGCGCCACGGACCGAAGAGCTGCCGGATTGTTCGATTCGAGCACCAACGCCGCACTCGCCTTCCGGCTGGCCTGCTGCCAGTCTCCTTTGCCGATGAGGTCTTCCGCACTCACGACCAGCCGATGCACCCGCCACGCCCGCAGCGCGCGCCACGCCGGCCGAGCGACCAAGCCGGTCGTCACGACCAACACGACCCCGATCATCAACGCGATCGTCCGCGCCCGTTCGTGCTCGGGGTCCCAACCGAGACGTCTGGCTGCGAACGTGATAACGCGGTTCCACCACACAAGCGCAAAACACTCAAGAGGGTTGCGCAATTTGCAATGGGAATCGCGAAACCTCATTGCCACGGGTGGGAGACAAGAATCTCCTTCCGTTCGAAAAAGGATCGGTTTCGTCGCATGAGATGTCTAGGCGACCTTCCCGGCTCGGAAGGAGCCAAGGCCCGTTGCCAGGGGCGCCGGCCCGTGGCGACTCGCCGACGATCCTTCGGAGCACTTTGTAACCGAGTGTACTCCTCGATCCTATGAACGGAGTCGTTCTCGCGGGCCTCATTCTGTGGTGGGGCGTGTGCATCCTACACTTGGCGCCTCAATGGTATGCGGAGGACGGTCTGAAAACCGTGTGAAAGTGCCGATTTGAAAACCGCACAGTGATTGAGGGGTATTTCCGAGATGGGCGAGGGCGACGCTGGGTTCGCCGCCCCCGCCGAGGTGCGGCCTTCTTTATTCGGGATTCTCGATCTGGTCCTTCATCCGGTAGCTCTTGCCTTCGATGATCACGGTCTCAGCGTGATGCAATAGCCGATCGAGC
>CAMDJH010000169.1 GCA_945900455.1 Akkermansia muciniphila | reverse complement strand
CGCTTTAGCCGATGGTACAACAAAACAACGGGACGATTTGGGACATTGTGGGCGGAGCGATTTACGAGTGTATTGGTGGAAGATTCCATGACGGCACTTCGGACCGTGGCGGCGTACATTGATTTGAATCCGGTTCGTGCAGGATTGGTGAAAGATCCCAAGGATTACCGATTTTGCGGCTACGCGGCGGCGTTGAACGGAGCGGCAGCGATTCGTGAGGGCATTATGAGCTTTGTGGAACCTTCCGATTGGGGGAAGGCGGCGTCGAAATATCGGATGGTATTGTTCGTCGCAGCGGGTAGCGCCAACCGAAGCGACAAAGCGGTGATGGATCCGCAGACAATCCGGGCGGAATTGGCCCGCGGGGGAGAGTTGAGTTTAGGCCAAGTGTTGCGTCTGCGCGTGCGACATATGACGGATGGGGTGGTTCTGGGTTCGAAGGATTTTGTGAATGAGATGTTCACCCGCCACCGGGACCGATTCAGTGCACGTCGAAAAGACGGAGCCCGTCCGATTCGGGGCGTACCGATGCCTGGCATATGCGTGATGCGGGATTTGCGAGTCGACGCGATTGGATGACGGTAGGGAATTTATAGAGTGCGTTCCCAGCATTCGATCGAGGTCCGAGGGCAATGCCCGCTTGGTGGCGGACGGGTCGATTTTTTCGACTGCTCCCAGCGGTTCGCCTCTAGGACAGGATTTCACCAATCACCCTGCCGCGTACGTCTGTGAGTCGCATATCACGGCCACCGAAGCGAAAGGTCAGCTTCTCGTGGTCAACGCCAAGTTGGTGGAGGATAGTTGCGTGGATGTCGTGGATATCGACCGGGTTCACTATGGCGGACATGCCCATTTCATCGGTTTCTCCATAGGCTATTCCGCCCTGAATTCCCCCGCCCGCGAGCCACAGGGTGTAGCCGCTGACGTGATGGTCACGCCCATCCGTGCCGGCGGCGTGCGGCGTGCGGCCCATTTCGCCTGCCCATAGAACGAGGGTTTCATCGAGCAGGCCGCGCATTTTCAAATCACGGAGGAGAGCGGCGACTGGTTGATCGGTAATGCGGGCATTTTCCTCGTGTCGCAATTTCAGATCACCATGCTGATCCCACGGGGCGTTGTTACTGTGGGTGAGCGGACAGGTGATTTCGACGAAACGGACGCCGGCCTCGACCAGGCGGCGCGCGCGCAGGCACTGCAACGCGTAGAATCGCTCGAATTCGTTACCACGGTCGGCTCCATAGAGCTTTCGAGTGGCCGGACTCTCATTGTTCACATCACACAACTTCGGCACCAGCGATTGCATGTGCGCGGCGATTTCATAGTTATGGATGGCGGACTCAATGGCGTCCGATCCGCCCCGCGCCGCCGCCATGGCACTGTCCTGCTCGCGGAGGAAGTTCAGCTTGGCGCCTTGCAGTTCGGCAACGTCCGCCGGTTTGATATTGTCCACCGGAATGCCGCGGGCACGGATCATCGTTGCCTGGTGGTTAGCCGGCAGAAAGGCGCTGGCAAAATTCTGGGCACCGCCGTTAGGCACCCAGTCGTTGTTCAGCAGCACGTAGCCCGGCAATTGCTCATTCTCAGTTCCCAGCCCGTACGAGATCCAGGCACCCAGGCTCGGTGCGGCGCCAATGCTTCGACCGGTGTGCAACAGCAAGTTCTGCGCACCATGCAGCGGCGTTTCACCGACAACGGAGCGGACCACGCAGAGTTCATCCGCGACGCCCGCGATGTGCGGAAGAAGATCACTGACCCAAAGCCCCGACTGCCCCCGTTGTTGGAAGTTCCATAGACTCTGCAACCACTTTCGATCCGAGCTGACGCCCTGCGAACGGGCATCAGGCTGCCATTGCGCCCGTTGTCCGTTGCGCTTCGTGAGCTCGGGCTTTCGATCAAATGTGTCGACGTGGGACACGCCGCCGTCCATAAAAAGAAAGATAACATGCTTCGCACGCGGCACGAACTGCGGGAGCAATCGCCGGGTTGCGGTCGACGCCCATGCGCTAGAGAGTCCAGCGAATGCCAGCAGGCCAAAACCCATGCTGGAGTTCAGGAGAAAATCCCGCCGAGTGAGCGCGGGCGATGCGCAGCCGGGACACAGGGAGTGGGTGGACCGCAGGGGTCCCGGAGATTGTCTACGGGACATAGATAAATTCCTTCAGATTGAACATAGCATGGGCGACATCCTGCCAGACCGCCTGGCAGGATAGCAAAGCACCCCCATCCACTCCGTGCAGTTCCCCCGATTGGTGCGCCAGTTTTACAAGTCGTGCGATTTCAGCCGCCTCCGGCAGGCGTGCAAGCGCAGCGAAGAACATCCGCTGGACGCGCTGCTCGGGCGATTGGGCCTGATTCTTGAGTTCACGCTCGCTCCATTGCTTCGCCATCGCAATGACGAACGGATCGTTGAGCAAGGCGAGCGCCTGGTCGGGCACATTGGTCGCATCGCGCCGGCCGATGGTCTGCTTGGGAATGGGCTGATTGAATAGCGCGAGAAACCTGGGCGGATCCATCAACGTCATCATCAGGTAAAGGCTGCGGCGTCCGTCGCCATCTAGGGGACCGCTGAGCAGGCGCTTCACGGTGTCCTGCGCCGACCGAAAGGGGGCCACCGGAGGACCGTATAGCGAGGCATCCAGACGCCCGGCCACGGTTAGCATTGAATCACGGATCGCTTCGGCTTCGAGCCGGCGCATGGGCAGATGGTGCCAGAGGCGGTTCTCCGGGTCGACCCTGACCGGCGGATTGCGGGCAAGGCTGCTTTGCCGCCACGTCGCGGACGTCACCAGCAGCTTCACGAGCTTCTTCACCGACCAGCCGTCATCGATGAAGCGTTGGGCGAGCCAGTCAAGCAGTTCGGGATGCGACGGCATTTCGCCGAGGTGACCGAAATCATCGACAGTGCGCACGAGCCCCGCACCAAACAGATAGTGCCAGACGCGGTTTACAAAAACGCGGGCGGTCAGCGGATTCTGGTCGCTGGCAAGATTGCGGGCGAATTCAAGCCGGCCACTGGATTGCGGTGCGGCGCGTGACACGGGGCCGCCGAGGAATCGGATATTGCCGCGGGGCACTTCTTCGCCCAATTTCGTATAGGAACCCCGCACGCCGATACGCTCATCGCGACCTTCGTTCCAATCGGCAACGGAGCCGATGACGCGGTCGAGATGCAGGCGCTTCTCCGTCTCGCGGTAGCGGGCAACCCACATCGAAAGTGCCGGAGTCGCCTTCGATTCATTCGGCAGCCACTTCGCGATCAGCGCTTCGTTGAGGAGCCGCACGTCCTCGCTGTCGCAGGTGTCCAGGCACCAGCGTTCGATGGCTCCCAGGATCAAATCGGCGAACCGTCCGGCCAGTTCTTCCCTCGTTCTGGGTGGGGCAACGTTTGAAAACAGCCTAACGAACCGCGTTAGATCATCCATCGGAACCCGGCCCTCAGTGTGTTGGTAAATTCGGGTAACACCGAACCATGAGCGCGGATCGGCGGTATCGCTCTCCTTCAATCCGCCGAAGGCCGCACGAGGTGGGAAGTTGTTGTTGAGCGACTTGGTCACGACCTCGAGATAGACTCGGCGGGTTGCCTGATCCACTCCGCCGGCGAGCGTGGCGAAATTCCCGGCGGTGAGCGAAAGCCAGCCAGGCGTCGATTGGTCGAGGAACTTCATGCGCTCGCCGTGAAACGAGTTGTCGACGATGATCGACTGAGCTGAGTGCCGACCGCCCGCGTACCCCACCGAAAGGGTGGTCGGCAGTTTTCCATCGAACAGGGGGCTGCGCACGGCGCCGGCAAGTCGCGCCGACCACACCTGCGACCAACGTCCCGCGGGGAGGATTTGTGAAAGGGCCGCGTCGCCTTCATCCGCGATGACCATTTCACCGTCGCGCACCAAACCGTACTTCATGCCAAGGCCATCCACTTGCCAGCCCGGTGGCAATTCCCGGAGCGTGAAATCCGCGAGTAACTGCAGATTTGTTTGGTTGCCAGCCATGCGCTTTCTGCGTTCCGGCTCGAACTCCTCCGCAAGTTGCGTCCAGGCCGCACCGAGCGAAGCGCCGTTTTGCGCAGCACGACTCAATTGCCGCCACATCGCCGCCACCGAGTCAGGAAAATTGGCCTTGGGGGGTGATTTTCCCTCGGCTGGCATCTTCGTGGCCGCAGGTTTCACCGGATCATCAACGGGCATCATGCCGATTTTCTCCGTCAGAGATCCTTTCGCGGCTCGCCATTGCTGAGCCACCTCGCGACGAATGCTGCGCTTCAAATCCCTCAGCTCTTCGATCACGGGCGGGTTTGGATCGTCGGCGTCCGCGGAGCGAACTCCCCAGCGCGAGCTCATCAAGAGGCCCGCCAGCCCGTAATAGTCGAGTTGCGCCACGGCATCCAGCTTGTGGTCGTGGCATTGGGCGCAACCAACGGTGGTGGCGATAAACCCCTTGCCCATCGTGTCAATAATGTTACCGATCGCCTCCTGCGTGATGCCTTCCGCATCGGCATTGTCACCGTGCCTCCGCTCGCCCAGACGCATCGCCATCGGGCCGAGGATGGACTCGTTCAAGCCTGTGCGCCCGTCCACGCGGGGTTCAATCAAGTCCCCCGCAATTTGCTCCAACACCAACCGCCGGAAGGGGACATCCGAATTGAACGCGCGGACCAGATAGTCGCGATACATCCATGCATTCTTCGCCGGAACGTCCCACTCGTAGCCGTGGGTGTCCGAGTAATGCACCACATCCATCCAATGGCGTGCCCAGCGCTCGCCGAAATGCGGGCTGGCGAGCAGGGACTCCACCAACTCTTCGTAGGCACCCGGCGAAGTGCGTGCTGCGAAACGCTCCACATCCTCAGGCGGAGGAGGCAACCCGGTGAGCACAAAACTCAATCGGCGCGCATGTGTGCGGCGATCGGCTTCGATCGATGGGTGCAGTCCCTTTGCTTCGAGAGCGGCGAGGATGAAGGTATCCACGTTGTTCCGCGGCCACGATGCCCGTTGTACCCGCGGCGGCGGCCGAATGGAGAGAGGACGAAGGCTCCACCAGGCGAGACGGGCTCGATACACCGATTCCCATTCCTGGATCGACACTTTCAGAGGCACCGCAGGGTTGGCTACGGGCGAACCGGATTCGAGTTCAACCGGTTTATAGAAGTTTGTTTTTGCTCCCTCCCCCGAGGAGCCTCCGGCGGACGTCGGTTCGCTACCGAGCCATTGCAGGCCGATGATCCGATGCTCAATAAGGCCACTCGTTGGTTCCAACGAACCGGGTTTCTGGCCGATGAAAGCGTCCGTGGTCAGTTTCCAAACCACCTGTTTCTCGCGGGTAATCTCGAAAACTTGCACTCGATTTTCGCCCGGTTTCTTGTAGTGCCAATCGGAGTTCGCGATCAGCGTGTTGCCATTGGTGAAGCGATGGAATCCGCCAAAGAGGATTACTGGAAATTCGGTGATATCGGCGGCTCTTAATTCCCAGACCACCGCATGGTTCATCGCCACCTCGAGGATGCCTCCACTCCAACTCATGAGCGTGTTCCCGTTCGCCAACCGCTCGGCCACCACCGGTAGGTCGGGCACGGCTTGCCGCCAGAGTTCCGTGCCGGATTCGTCGATTTCGATGAACACTTTCTCGTGGCGGAGTGCGAGCAGAAAAGTCCCCGTCGGTGTACGGCGCAGCAGGTTATACCGCGTGTGGGGTGACGCATCCTTTTTCGTGGGAACCGAAATCCGTTTCGCCTCACGGCGACCTTGGTCCGTCACCTGCACCAACTCCATCCGTTCCGCATCCACGGTCATGACATCCCCATTCGGCAGTGGCACACAGGTCTTCAATTCACTCGGCGCGCTGAGCCGGAACTCCCACTTGATTTTGCCATCCGGCGTCAACTCACGGACGTAGCGATGTGAAGAATAGAGAAAGTTGCCGGACGGCAGGCGCCAGCCGTCATAGACCATGTCGTCCCACGCCACCAATCCGGGTTTGTCCTCCTTCAGTGTGGTAACGAAATGCCCGAACTTCATTGTGCCACCACGAGAAAACACGCTCAGACCTTCAGCGGAAGCGAGCAGCGAATTCCCGGGTTGAGTGGGAAGCCCCTTTTCGATGACTGCCGCTGGTTTCTCAGCCGCGCGCACGCCGAATACGAGGGTGCCGAGGACCCACGCCATCAATGCGAACATTTTCCAGGATGAGCTGAGTGTCAGCACAGAGGTAACATTAGGCGTTGCCGGAAGGTAGCACGCGCTTGAGGAATCGAAGCCCTTCGATCGCGATCTCGGAGCGGGTGGGTTCGATCCGTCGCCAAATAGAAGCAGCGCGGGCAATCACTTTGACGTCGGAGGTAAACGATTCGATGACGACGTCCCCTCGATAGCCAATTTCCTGCAGTGCCATGGCAATGCCTTTCCAGTCAATCTGATCCTTGCCCGGGGTGCCACGGTCGCTCCCGCACGCATGAAAATGTCCAAGATGGCGACCGGCTTTCCGAATCGCCGCCGCGGAGTCCTTCTCCTCAATGTTCATGTGGAAGGTGTCGAGATGGAGCTTGAGCGCGGCACTTCCGACATCGTGGATGAGAGCCAACCCCTGCTCGCAGGTATTGATAAAATCCGTTTCGAAGCGGTTTAAGGGCTCGAGCGCGATGACTTGGCCCCGGTCCATGGCATACGCACAGACTTCCTTCAGGTTTTTCGTGACCGTTTTCCATTGTCGCCGATATTCACCTCGCGGGACAGCGTCCGCGCGACCCACGGTGGAGTACACAACACCAATCAGGGTCGGACAGTTCAGAACGACCATTTGATCGAGCACCCTCTTCATGAACTGAACTCCGGCCCGCTGTTGTTGCCGGGTACCGCGCAGGTCTTTGTCGGGCCCGAGGCACGGCGTTACCGAACCACAGACAAGGCCGTGTCGATCGAGTTGATCTTTCACAAAGGCAGGGTCGATGTGAGTGAGTTCTTCGATGGCAATTTCGACGGATTCGAACCCCCAATCCTTGAAGCGCCGAAAAAGACGGGTGCTCGCGTTGGTGAAGGGCGATGCGAAGAGAAAAGTGTTGATGCCGAATCGCATTATAAGAGGAGTCGAGGGTTGGTGTATTCCTGGGTAGGGCTTCGCATTGTGATCGGTGAATCGTTAATCGGCAAGATTTGGAATGAATTGACGTCGTCCCTCAATAAACTCGCCGACGATGGCGTTGGAGAGTCGCAAGCGGTTCCTGACGTTCATTTCCGGGTGCTGGTGGAGGAGCATCATGCAGATACTCAGCACGTCACCGGTACCCGCCATGTTCGCCATCGATCGCACGGCTGCAGGCGGTTCGATTTCGAGTATTCCGTGCGAATAGTGGCCGGCCCCTTTGTCACCGAGGTGAACGACAATGCCACCGGCACCCCATTCCGTTATCCGCCGAAGCGCGGTGTCGAGTGTCTCGGCATCCGAAAACATCATCAACTCCCGTGCGTTGCCGTGGGCGAGCGCAACCCAGGGCAATACGTCCCGAACCGCCTGTTTTCGCGCGTGAATGTTTGCCGCGCTGGCTTCTCCCCAGTGCGGGTCCCAGTTCAAGTCGAGCGAAATCGGAACAGCCAATTGCCTGGCTTGCTCAAAAAGCTCCTTATTACCGCCATACAACATCGGTTCCGAGAACCAAACATCGGCCCGGAGGAGATGCCCGTGCCCCGGCAGGATACTCAAGTCAAGATCCGCAAACGTCAGCGCTCGATTGGCTGGCAAGCAGCTAATAAAGTGTCGCTGGCTGTTTTCGAAAGAGAGGGCGATCGATGTTCCCGACGGCCGGGATTTGTCCCGGGCTAATCGGGCAATGATTCCATGTTGGGTCAAAGTCCGATCGAGTCGATCCCCTAATCCATCGGTTCCGATTCTTCCCAAGAACGATGCCTTTGCGCCCAACGCGACGGCGGTAAATGCGCTGTTGGCTCCGCCGCCTCCGATGGTTTCGTTGATCGATCCGGTAGACGTTTCGCCATCGCGGAAGAGATAGTCTCCCAACGGAAGAGGGGGGATCTTTATGTCGCGATTGATGTTCCCAACGACACAAATCGAATCGGCCGCAAAATCAACTGCACTTAGCATAACTTCGCTCCTCCCGGACCTGGATGGGATGAAACCTCCGCCGCAAGATCCTCTTTGAGGAGGTGCATCAGGAGATGTTCAATGACAAGATGGACCGCTTCGGTCTGAGGGGTCGATTCGACGGGCACGAGAATCGAACAGGTGCACTCACGGTGAAGGATCCCCCCATCGAATCCGACCAACCCCACTGTGCGTGCCCCAACCTGATTCGCAAAACGAATGGCCCGGACCAAGTCGGTCGAATATCCTGTCCCGCCATGAACCGAGATGGCCAGCACGACATCATCGGCGGTCAGCAGTCCGCGCATCTGATTGACGAAAACGTCTTCGCGTGCCGCGTCGTTGGCCCAGGCGGTATAGAGTGAGATGTTGTCGGTCAGACACCGCACATCAAACGGCCGCCGACCATCGGGGATCACAAACTTGGAAAGGTCGCAGGCGAAGTGCTGAGCGGTGGATGCAGACCCGCCGTTTCCAACGGTGTAGACGCGCCCCGGTCGGTGATAGCAATCGAGGAGAAGTCTTCGGCCAGTCGCGATGGCATCGGCATCGAGCTCACCCAGCAGGCGCTTTGTTTCATCCAGAAACTCGCTGATTCTTGCGGTCGTGTTTGGCATAAGGCAACGGAGCGCTGCGGCGCAGTTAACGGTTCGCGGAAATGAACTCTACCTAGCAATGAACATCGCGTGCACGACACGTGTTCGGCCGTGGCCAGCATCCGTTTACCGCCAAGCACCATCTCAGAGTGACAGATCACTCATGCTGGACGAGCAAGCCTCTCAGGATCTGGGGGAATTTCAATCCTTAAACGGGGACCGAAATCAGGCTTCGCCTCCATTCAGTCGGCGAATCACCTCGGGATGCAGAACAGGTCCTGCGGTCACGCACGAGGCCGCTGCCATGACACCGGCTGGTCGCCCTTGCCAATCGGTGATTATCGCACCCGCTCCCTGCATGACGGGCACCACTGGCAGCAAATCCCAAGGCTTCATGACCGGATCGACCATCACATCGGCCCATCCACTGGCGACCAACAAATAGCCGTAGCCGTCGCCATAGGTACGGCACCAGCGAACCGCACCTGCCAATTGAGCAAACGCCGCGCCGTCTTGATACTGGGCGGGATGCAACGGATCCGTGGTAAGGAGAGTTGCGGACGACAGCGCCGAGCAGGGCCGGACCCGAACGACAGCGTTATTCAAGGTGGTCGTGGTTCCATTCCCAATCATGAGCTGTTGCAGCACCGGCTGATGAATGCATCCCAGGACGGGGCGTCCGTGATGAAGCAGTCCGATCAGGGTAGTGAAGAGGGGCACGCCGGTGAGGAAACTCTTGGTGCCGTCAATCGGGTCGAGGATCCAGACAAACTCGGCATCGGCCCGCACCGTCCCCAACTCTTCCCCGAGCACACCGTGGTCGGGAAATCGCTGTTCGATCATCCTGCGCATGATCTCTTCGGCACCTCGGTCGGCGGCGGTGACGGGAGTTTCATCGGCTTTGAATTCCGTGCCCAGGGCGTTCCCTCGGTAGTAGCGAAGAATGAATTCTCCACTCGCTGCGGCCAGGTCCCTCACAAATCCCTCAATTCCAGCGATACTCATTCCCGAAGAGAAACACAGACGGGTGGGTTGACCAAGCCCCTCGTGCAACCCCTCGAAAAGAGAGGGCCACGATTTGACTTTTGTGTGCCGTGAGGTGTAATCGGACATCACCGGATTTGCCGGGAGCGTACCACGGCGTCACCGCCATCTGAAGAATCAATATCATGCCCATCCCATTTCCTCTCAATTCAGTGGCTGCACCGCGGGTCGCCATCCTCCGCCAGCGCGGTGCCGCCGCCGATGAAATGCTGTCCCGGACGTTGGAAGTCGCGCTCACGAAGGCTGGTTTCGCCATCTATGTGGATCGGGCGGTGCAGACGAATCTCGGTTGGGCTCGCGAGATCGCCGCACAGATTAAGGGGTCCGATGCGGTCATTGCAGTAGTATCACCGGATTCCGCCGGGAGCGAGTTTTTCGTTGCGGAGGTCGAAACGGCGAACGAAGCAGCTCACGCTGATGGGAAACCCCGCCTGATTCAGGTTCGAATCGGAACCTTTGACGACCTGCCGGATCTACTTTCATCGCTATTGACGGGCACCCCGCGCTTCGCCTGGCACGGTGTCGACGACGACACCAAGCTAGTCCGCCAACTGATCGACCTCATCAAGGAGGTGCCATTGGTCCGGGGGCCGGTGCGACTAACCATCAGCAAAGGGCTTCGTCTTTCCGCCCGGTCCGCTCCGGTGCCACGGCCGGTGATCCAACCGGTGGCTACTGGGACCGGTTCAGGCGCCATGGTTTCACTCCAACTCGATTCCTTCGGCGGAGCGGTTCCTCTTCAATCGACCTTTTACGTCGAGCGAAACGCCGATCGTGAGATGCAACATGCGTTGATTCGATATGACAGCATCGTGCTTCTCAAGGGGGCGAGGCAGATCGGCAAGACCTCGATGCTGGCCCGAGGGTTGCAATTCGCCCGGGAGCGGGGAGCCAAGGTCGCGTTGACGGATTTCCAAAAGTTCAACCAGACCCATCTGGAAAGTGTGGGCGTATTCTACCTATCGCTGGCCGAATCCCTCGCCGATCAACTGGACATGGATATCTTGCCGGCCGATACGTGGGATGAACGTCGGGGCCCCAACGCCAACTTTGAGCGATTCGTCCGGCGGGAGGTGTTGGAGAAGCTCAATGCACCGCTCGTCTGGGGACTGGATGAGGTCGACCGCCTCTTTACCACCCCTTTCGGTAGCGAAGTTTTCGGCCTGTTCCGGTCCTGGCACAATGAGCGAGCCTTGGATCCATCCGGTCCCTGGGCCGGGCTGAGCCTGGCAATCGCCTACGCCACGGAGGCGCATCTTTTCATCACCGACATGAACCAGTCGCCCTTCAACGTCGGCACACGGCTGACGCTGGAGGATTTCACGCTCGCGCAAGTCACGGACCTCAATACGCGCTATGGTTCACCGCTGAAGACACCCGCAGAACTGGGGCGTTTTTTCAAGCTGACCGGCGGGCATCCGTTTCTCTCCCGCCGCGGCCTCTACGAACTGGCGGCTCGGAAAATGCCGTTGGCTGACTTCGAAACCACAGCGATCGCCGACACCAGTTTTTTTGGTGAACACCTTCGTCGGATGCTGGTTCTGCTCGCCCGAGATCCCAATCTCACGGACGTCATCCGCGGCGTGCTCCGCGGACAGGGGTGCCCAACGCCTGAAAGTTTCTATCGGCTCCGCAGTGCGGGGTTAATTGCCGGCGACAGCCAGGCGGATGCCCGAATGCGTTGCCAGGTCTATGCGGACTACCTAAGGAAACACCTAATGAGTTAGGTGCCGATCCATCCATTGGATCGGATCGGTTCCGGTTGACCGGGGGATCGGCCAAAGAATGAGTACGAACCTCACCGTCGCGGCGGCATCCGCCAGCACACCGTTCTTCGTCACCGGAGGCACAGTGCCTGCCACCGCCCGTTCCTACGTGGAGCGGCAAGCGGATCGCGATTTGTTAGCCGGACTGCGGATGGGCGACTTCTGCTACGTCCTCACCTCTCGTCAAATGGGAAAGTCGTCCCTCATGGTGCGGACTGCCAACAAACTGCGCGACGAAGGCGTCAGCGTCGCGGTGCTCGACCTCACCGCCATTGGACAGAATGTCACGCCCGAACAATGGTACAACGGAATCATTCAGCGCCTCGGGCGACAGTTGAAGTTGGAGGAAGAGCTTGAGGACTCCTGGGCTGCGCATGCGATGCTGGGGCCGTGCCAGCGACTATTCACGGTCCTGCGGGACGGTGTGTTGCCGCGCCTACCGAATGCTCCAACTGAACGGACGGCGACCTCCGCACTCCCGGGACGACTCGTGATTTTTGTGGATGAAATTGATTCGGTACGGAGCTTGAAGTTTTCGACGGATGAATTTTTCGCCGCGATTCGTGAATGCTTCAATCGTCGTCCGGAGGATCCGGAGTTCAACCGGCTCACGTTTTGTCTCCTGGGGGTCGCCACTCCCGCGGACCTTATTCGGGATCCCCGGACCACGCCGTTTAACATTGGATGCCGAATCCTGTTGAGTGACTTTACCCCGGAAGAAGCGGCCCCGCTTTCGCGCGGCTTGGAGCATGGTCATGACGGCCTTACCGACATCACGCCCGAGCAGGCTCGGGTCGTCCTGGATCGCATTCTCCATTGGACGGGGGGACAGCCGTTTCTCACCCAGCGATTCTGCCGAAGCGTCCAGGAACACAACGACCGCACGCCCGAGCCCAAGCGAATGATTCAAACGGCCACCGCCGTGGATGCCCTCTGCCGAGAATTGTTCTTCAGTCACCGGTCACGAGAGACGGATGACAATCTGCATTTTGTGCGCGATCGACTCCTCAAGACCGATGTCGATCGTGCCGGGATGCTCGACACCTACCGGCGAGTCCGAAACCGAAAGTCTGTCGAGGACGACGAAACAAATCCGTTGATCAATACGCTGCGTCTTTCCGGAATCGTTCGGGCCCGCGATGGGCGCCTCGTCCTGCGGAATCGGATCTATGAGGGGGTATTCGATGACGACTGGATCAAAACCAATACTCCGGAGTCGGAGAAACTTCGCCAAAAGCAGGCCGAGCGGCGCGGCGTGGCGCGAGGCGTCGTCGGAGCGGTCATTGCCCTCGCTCTGGCATTCTGGACTATCTGGATCAAAATTGAGGAACGGAAAGACGAGCACTCCACCCGGATTATCGACAAACTCATTAGTCGCAGCGGGTCGATGCCACCGGGATTAGACCTTTGCACGATTACGGGTGCGCTTGTCGGCCGGGAAATCACCGTCGATTTTCAGTATAGAATAACAAATTACTTCCGGAGCCCGGATCAACTCCGAAGCGATCTATGGGCCAGAATTGGCGACGGTGAGATGTTTCAGCAGACCACGCTCGATGGCGGAAAGCAGTGGATAACCACTCCTGGATTGAGCACGTATGTCTATCGAACCAATCCGCCGTCCAGCCGACTCCGGGTGTATGCGGAAACGCCCCACACTTTCGGCCAACTTTCCGAGTTAATCTCCTTCTTGATCCGTGTGCCCGAGGCGAAGCCGCATCTCGCTTCCCTGCTGGCGACGCGCAAGCTCCTCGATGAGAACACGGTCGAGGAAGAGCGCCTGCTGCACATTCAGGTCAGGCCAGACGCCTGGTTGAAGGAGTCGGCGCTGAGCAATACGGAGGCCTTCCGAATAATACGGACGGTGTTTCCAATCGAGCGAATGGCGACGCTCGACTTATGGTTAGATACCTTCAGCGGCGCGATCCGGCGCGGGGCAGCGACCGTGCAGTATGACGGCACCCCGTTTTCCGTCCCGCTCCCGAGTGGTGGCAGCAACACGATCCGTCTGGACCATATCCAGGTCGGAGTTTCCTTCCGAAGGTCTTCGCCTGGTTCGACCGCCGCCAGGAATGAATTTCGTTCGCCATTCCCTCGCGACGCAAGACCCGGGCCCGGATTTGATCATCCGCCGATATTGACCCGTGTCGCGATCCCCGGAAGACGGGAGAATGCCCCGCCACCAGGCGATCGGACCAGCCGACGTGCACTCATTCCAGAGCGTCAGACGGATACACCTCAAGAATTGCTGGATCTCGACGCGTTTTTCAACGCCGCCCTCAACCAGACGTGGCACACGGCCTGGAAATCGAATGACCTCTCGACTCTTCCAACCGGGGTTCAAACGATTCTCGGTGAATCCTTTGATATCCGCGGCGTGGTTCAACTCAGCGGGACGGCTCAGCCCTTTCTCACTCAGAATTATCCATCCAGCGCCCGCGGCATTCCCGTCGCCACGCGTGCCCGGCGACTGCATTTTCTCCATTCAACCGGTTGGCGGGTCGCGTCGGGCCGGCCGATTGCCCATTACCTCATTCGTTATCGCGACGGTTCCTCGCGGATCCTGCCCGTAGTTTACGGTTATGATGTCCGGGACTGGTATCCGCAATCCGGCGAATTGCCCTCGGACTCGACCGGTTTGCGGGAGTACTTGGTGGAAAACATCGGCCAGCCGGGCGGCGAGCGACGTCTCTATGTCACAAGTTGGGAGAATCCCCAGCCCGATCTGGAAATTAGCACCCTTGATTACGTCTCCGAACAAACGGAATCCGCTCCGTTTCTTCTCGCCATAAC
>CAMDJH010000168.1 GCA_945900455.1 Akkermansia muciniphila | reverse complement strand
TACCGAAAGGCCGCATGAGTATTTTTACCATACAGCTTTCCCGCATGACACGCATCAACGCTCCGGCAGTGGCAGAGGACGCTGTCGCGCGAAGAATTCCCAGATCTCCTCCGGACCATTGACGGCATGAGTGGTCCGACCGAGAAAAGGCGGCGCGCTGTAGCGCGGCTGTGGGACGACGTGACCACCGCCCTGAATCGTGGCAAGCACGACTTCCGGTCTTCCCGGATCCTGCCAACTCGTAAGTTCAACCGGCAGCCGATCGCCTCGCATAGTGACCCGTGGCTCGCTGTAATGTCCGTTCAGTCGCGCAAAATACTCCGCAGATGCCCTCGCGGAGATGACCCGCCCGCGATTGGCGAAACCAAACAGACGGACGATACCCCCGTTGTAGGGATTGATCGGATCGCGCGTGCCGTTCAGGATCAACACTGGGACAGGCCGGTTGGATTTCACGCAATCACAATTTTCATCGGCCGGCAGGTTTGCGGCGACAGCCGCGATGGCGGCAATGCGCTCCGGCATTTCAAGCGCGAGCCGATACGCGAGGTGGCCACCATTGGAGTAGCCCATCGCAAACACCCGCTTTGGGTCGACGCCTCGGGTGGATCGGAAATGCTCCACGAGCGCGGAGACAAACCCTTTGTCATCGATGTCGCGGCGGCGGGCCGCATACGGGGCGGCCTTCCGGCAATCGTTCCAATGCTTCCGATAACCGGCGGGATAGACGACCAGGAAACCGTGCTGGTCGGCAAGCCGCTCAAATTCGTAGCCGGTGGACACCTGCATCTGTTGCGGCGTTTGGGTTGAACCGTGCAGCACAAAGACCATCGGCGCGTTGGACGGAAGAGATTGCGGAACATAGTAAAGATAGGAGCGGCTCCGTTCGCCCACTTGAATTGTCGCCCGCTGGATCGACGCGCTGAACCTCGGCACCCTGCTCAAAGGCGAAACACCAACGCATCCGCCGCTCAGCCAGGCGAAGGCGAGCATCACGACCATCGGTGCCATTCGAAACACCCAGGCAAGTTGCGCAGTCATTTGAACAATGCACCCGCGATGGCTTCGTTGAGCAATTCGTCCCGGATTTACAGAGTGATCCATAGGTTGCGTGCAGACTGTTACCTCGATTAACTCTTCCCGCGATGAATTGGAAACGAATACGGGCGATTTTTCCCGGCACGGTTGATCAGGAACTCCCTGCCGGGACCCGTCCTCGTGCGAGCCTCGGCGGCCGCTAGAAATCCTATTACCAAAAGGCCCCATGAGTTTAGTCAACCGACGGGACGACATCGTTTATCACCACGATCAGATCGATTTTTCCAAGCTTGGAAAGCATCATTACCGCGTCGCGTTTCCTTTTGACGGGGCCTGGGGTAATTCGCTGGTCCCGATGACGGTCCTCAACGGCCTGCGCGGACCCAATCCGAACGGAGTGGTGATCTTTGGCGGAACGCATGGGAACGAGTATGAGGGACAAGTGGCCGTAAAACGCCTGTGCCACGACCTGGATCCAGCGCGATTGTCGGGGCGCGTAATCGTGGTGCCGCAATTGAGCCAGAGCGCCTGCGTGGCAGGAACGCGCACCTCTCCACTGGATGGCGTAAATATGAATCGCGCCTTCCCTGGAAATGCGCGCGGCACTGTTTCGCATCGCATCTCAAATTTCGTCAAGACGCGCATTTTTCCGCAGGTGCGCGTTGTGCTCGATATCCACGCCGGCGGGAACGAAGGTTCCTTTCCGATTTGCACTTCATTCCACCCGATCAAAGACCCCGCCCAGCGCGCCGAGATCGCAAACGTGGCGCTCCTGTTCGACACCCCATTCATTGGGATTTACTCCAACCAGATGCATTCGGGCCTTTTGACGGATGAAGCCGAGGCCGACGGAAAAATCACCCTCGGCGGCGAATTCGGTGGTGGTGAAACGTGCGATCCCGATGGAGTGCGGCACGCCTACGAGGGCACGCTCAATGTCCTGCGGCATTACGGGTTGCTGTCGGGCGGTGTGGTAAAGATTCGCTCGGATCACTCTCCGACGCGCTTCGTCGGGTTGGAGAATCTTGAGGACTACATTCCATGTCCCGCGGACGGTGTCTGGGAGCCGCGAATGCGGCCCGGCACGGAAGTGCGCGCGGGAGATCTCATTGGTTGCCTGCACGATTTCGATGACCACACGTCGGAGCCAATGGAGATTCGCGCTCACCGCGACGGATTTGTCATCATGATGCATCTGAGTGCGCGCCCGAGGAAAGGGCAGACCCTTTTTGTGGTCGCGGTACCGATGGCGTCGGAAGAACTCCTTGGATGAAAATCACCGCCGTTGAATTGTTCGTGCTGAAGGCGCCGGGATTATATAACAATTCTGAGGGCTCTGAAGAACCTCTCGGACCGACCTATATGGGCATTGTCAAGGTGTCCACGGATGCCGGTATCTGCGGCTACTCCGACATGGAGACCTGCGCGAGCGTGGCGAAAGCCTGCGTCGACGCACCGCGCTGGAGCCAGGACGGAGGCCTGGAGTGTTTCGATGGACTTGCCTCCCTGCTCGTCGGACAGAATCCACTCGAAGTGGAGCGCCTGTGGTATCGCATGTATCGCGGCAGCATTTACTATGGCAGGCGCGGCGTGGCGATTCAGGCGATCTCGGCGATCGACATCGCGTTGTGGGACATCATGGGTAAGGCCTATCAACAGCCCATCTGTGTGCTGCTCGGGGCAAGATGGCGCGACCAAGTCCGAGCCTATGGCAGCACGCTGTTCCGTCCGACACCCCCTGCAATGCGGGATGCGGTGAAGCGCTATAAAGACGAGGGCTTCACGGCTCTAAAATTCGGCTGGGGTGTTTTCGGCCGCGACCCATCGCTCGACGTCCGACTGGTGGAGGCCGCGCGCACCGAGCTTGGGGACACGCTGGACTTGATGGTCGACACGGGTTGGTTCGTCGAGCGGACGCCTAAAGAGGCGATTCAACTGGTGCGATCTCTGGAACCGTTCCGCCCCTACTTCATCGAGGAGTTGCTTCATCCTGAAGACTATGACGGCTACCGGCGCGTGGCCGAGGCCGTGGATACGCGGATTGCGTGTGGGGAGCAGGAGGCGACCGACTACGGTTTCCGCATGTTGATCGACCTTGGACGGGTGGACGTCGTGCAGCCTGATCTCACGCGATGCGGCGGGTTCACGGTCGCCCGGAAAATCGCGCAAATGGCCGACATGGCGAACGTGCTCGTGATTCCGCATTCGTGGTCGAGTGATCTGCTCACCGCCGCTTCCCTTCATTTCTGCGCCTTCCTGCGCCGCGCGCCCTTTGTGGAATTCAGCACTTCTCAGGGTGTATTGAGCCGATCTCTGGTGTGTGATCCGCTGGCCATGACCGATGGCCATCTGCGGGTGCCGACAGGGCCCGGTCTCGGAGTTGAAGTGATGGAAAGCGTGATCGAGCAATACCGAATCTCCTGACCCCTTTCGGCGGCAACACATCTCGATTCGATAGTTTCCCTCAGTCGCTTCTGGAGTCATCCTGACAAGATTTGAGGCTCAAATTGATGGAGAGTGCAGCCCCCGGACCGCGAGCGCCAACAACTCCGCGTCGTGCAGCGTTTCCGCCGTGTTGCGGAGCATCAACCAATACCCAGGCAACCGATGGAACTGCTCCCTTCGACTGCGAAGCCATTCCCGAGCGGGGCCGGCATAACCCAAACGCACGACGTCCTGAGTCACAATCCACGCACTCTCGGAATCGTCGAGCGTAATTTCCGCAGCGGCGGAAAAGAGACTGGCCGCTCTCAGTGCTTGATGATGGCCATGGGCAGCGATTCCCTCAAAATAGCCCGCAAGTCCAGCCAACGGTCGCCGCGCAATCGGGTCGGACGAGAGCCGAGAAGCCAGGGTCCGGAGATCATCCCAACGCCCTGCCCTCTTCAGGTGCTCTCCATACAACCGCCACACTGCGGGCTCCCCCGCCCCCACCTCAAGGTACCGATGCAGATAGGCGAGTCCGAGATCCTCTTCACCAAGTTGCAAGAACCCCCGGGTTACCTGGATCAATTCACGACTGGAGACGGGCGGCATAAGGAAGTCTTGCGCTCGCTGTCGCGCCTCCCGGGCGAGTCTCGAATGGACGAGTTGCCGCCAGAGAGCCGCATGATCCATCGGCGTTGACGCCCCGGCCGAATCGAGTCGATCGAGCAACTGTGCAGCGACGGAACTATCCCACTTACGCAGCGCTCGGTAAAATGCCAATCGCAGTGAAAGGGGATTCACCAACGCTTCTTTGACCCGGTTCATCAACTGCTCCGCGGCCTCGTCCGCGGTGGTGTCGGTCCCCCAAGACAAAACAGCAAGTCGGTAGAGATCACTTTCTGCATCGCCATTGTCCACGCACAGTCGCTGAACTTGGTCCACGGATAGATCCTCATCCCCCAGCCGAACCCGAGTCCGCGCGAGCAGTACATCGCGCAATGGATCCGATTCCGCTGAGAGCGATTCCAGAAGTGAAATCAGCGATTGATCCGCTTGAAAATGCTCGAAAATGCCCGAGATCAACCGCAGCCGATTCTCGGAGAGATGGCTCCGCTTGGCCAGCCACCGGGCGTGCCACAAAGCGAGATCCCGGTCTGAAGAAGCCCGCCTCGGAGCGTGAAGTAGATTCCTTAGGAGATGCTCCTCGAGATCGGAATCGCACGGCTGATGGGTAATCGCCAGGCGCCACTGCCAGCGCGCCTTCTCCCACGCGTCGGCCGACTCCAGCTTCAGAGCCGCCCTCCGGTGCATCGCCGCCTCCAGTAGGTCTATGGGTCGCACCCAAAGCGCCCGCCCTTCCGGGAGGCCAACGCGCCAGCAGGGCAGCAGTAGCAAACCAAACAGAAGGTTGGCAACGGCGAGAGCCGCCAACCAGCCCCCTAATCGCGGTTTCCTCGCTCGATACCCCCAAGCGAGACCGGCAGTGCAGACGCAAACCCACCGAGGGGAATGACACCCTACGACCCACCTGCCCTGATACGATCCCTGCCGATGCCCTGCCCCATGTTGTTCCTTTTCCATGCCCCGAGAAGAACCGCGGGGCAGCCACCGATTTCATAGTTTCACTCCATTCGGCGTGGCGGCGGAAAGGGGTCTACGATGCAAGCAGGTCCGACGCGGAACATCAGGACCGATCAACCCGCGATGTTTGACCGACGCAGGCCGTGTGCATTGATGCGAAAAGGGCGACGCTTGCGCGTCGCCCTTTCGTTCGGTTCCTGTCGGAAGCCAACGCTCACTTCTTCATTGCCGCGTTCCACTTCTCCAGGTTGGCGGCTTGCGCCTTAAAGAGGTCGTCCGTCGGGTCGAGCACTTCGATCTTCGTGATCTTGTCGCCCTTCTCGATCTTGTTCACGACATCCTGCCCTTTCGTCACTTCGCCGAAGACGCTGTGCTTCCCGTTGAGGTGCGGAGTGGGGACGTGCGTGATGAAAAATTGGCAACCGTTCGTGCCCGGTCCGGCGTTAGCCATTGAGAAAATGCCCGGCTTCGAGTGCTTCAGACTCGGGTCGAACTCGTCGGCAAATTTGTACCCTCGGTCGCCCATGCCGGTCCCCGTCGGGTCACCGCCCTGGATCATAAAGTCCTTGATAACGCGGTGGAAAGTGACCCCGTCGTACAGACCCTTCTTCGCCAGGTTGAGGTAGTTCGCGGTGGTCATCGGAACCTTGCTCGCGAAGAGCGTGGCTTCGATGTCACCTTTATTGGTGTGGAGGATGATGCGGATGTCTTTCACAGGGGAGGTGTCTGCAGCGCTAAGGGTGATGGGCATCGCGGCGAGCGCCAGTGCGCCAACGATGTGGTTGATGAATTCGGAACGGTTCATAGAAATGACGCGGGAAAATAGGCAGGGCTCTCAGGCTTGTCCACTCCACTTCTCGCAACCAACAGGACACTATTGGCATATCCCTTTTTCCTCTCCTGCTTTATCCGTAACCTTCGCCAAAGACCTCATCGCACCGGCGCCGGTCTCTGCCCTGTCTCGCCGAGGCCACCTTTCAAGGACGGGGCAACTCAATGTGCTCCGAGCTGATGTGGTTTCCTGCTTCATCCTTAATGGCTAAGAATGCCACGATTGGACGTGCCGTGGGCAACTCAGCGGACAGCTGCCGGCCGGCAATGAGCGCGGGAACAGTCTGCCACGTCCGCTGCTGCCACGGTCCAGAATTAGTGGTGTAGCACAGTGACGTATCCCAAGAACTTTTCGCCCGATCCACGCGTGCCGTGAGACGCCCCGCATCCATCTTCACTGCACCCACCCGCACCAGGGGCGGGTCATGACGCAGGACGCTGCCCACGAACGCATCCACTTCGGGAAAAGTCCAAATGTGACCGTGCGGGCGATTCACCGCCATCGACACATGCCGCCACGCCTCCGGCACGAGGCGATAGGTCTTTTGGTAGCTATCCATTGGATAGGCAAAGTCCGTCGTGCCGTTCACGAACAGGATTGGGTAACGCACTCCGCCTACATAGGCGCTCGGATCAAACAATCGCAACCAGAGCGCCCGCGCTTCCGGCGTCATCTTGGCGAGGGACTTGTCTGTCCAAACGCTGTTGTCGCCAAGAAAACCGCAACCGTAAACCGGAACTGCCACTTTGAACCGCGCATCAATGCCTGCGGCGATGCAGGTGAGATATCCGCCCCAACTGATTCCCGTGATCCCAATGCGATCCCGGTCCACGCCAGGCAACTCTCGCAACAAGGAATGACCGCGCACCACCGCGGCCACGGCGTGATACGACCACATTTGGGGTGCCTCGTTCTCGGAGAAATTTCGGAATTTTACCGGGTCCGCCTGGTCCGGTCCGCCATCGGGCAATCGGCCGCCAGGCCCATTCCCGGCAAGGTCCATTGCCAACGCCACGTAGCCACGCTTTGCCCAGTGCTCCGCCCAATCCTTGAACGCCTTTCCACCGCCGCCATGCACCAGCACCATGGCCGGACTACGCGCCGCCGCGGAGTTCGTCGGCCTGCCCAGGTAGGCAAAGACGCGAGTTGGCTTTCCCTCCATGGGTTCGCCTTCGTAATACAATTCCTGCACCAAACCCTTTGTCGGACCCCAGGTGGCGACGGGCACCTTCGATAACTCGGCCAAGTTCCACGGCCCGGCTGGCCGAGTCGATGAGACCGTCGTACATCCGGGCAAGAGAACCGCGCCCGCCAAAACCACCGTAACCCAAGCCGCGCGGAAGAATAAGAGGCAGGGTCTTGGCAGCGGGAACGCTCGGGCTGAGATCCTGATTCGAGGAGTGAATGGCATTCCCCGACAGTGTTCGGCGCCATGAATCGAGTCAACGTGCGCGTGTGAAATGGAATCGAGCCCTGATTGAATCGCCTTTCACTCTGAACGGACTGATGATTGAGTGTTGGCGTGCCAGAACTACTCAAGCAACTCGTTGCATTGTGCCACGAAGTGGGTCGCGAAGACCGCGGTCTCGCCATTCTCGGGGAAGGGAACTGCTCCGTTCGGATCGACGGTGACCACTTTGCGGTCAAGTCAAGCGGTTGCTCCATGGGGACACTGACTCCGGAGGATCTGACCCTGTGTGACACCAAAAAAGTTCTCACGATGGTGGATCAGATTGGCACGGGCAGTGCTGAATTGGAGAAGGATCTAATGAATGCCCGGGTCGAGGGAAAAGGCAAGCGACCCAGCATCGAAACCGTTTTCCATGGCTGGTTGCTGCAGTTGGACGGGGCGCGCTTTGTCGGCCACTGCCACCCGCTCCACTGCAACATGATTCTCTGCTCACGGCGGGCGGAAGAATTCGCCACCCAGCGGCTGTTTCCAGACGAGGTTTTGTCTTGTGGCGCCCAGTCGGTATTTGTTCCCTATGCGGAACCCGGTCTACCGCTGGCCCGCGAGATTCAGGCGAGGGTGCTCAATTTTCTTCGCCGAAACTACGGGTCACCCCCGCGGCTGATCCTGCTCCAAAATCATGGGATTATCGGTGTTGGAGCAACGTCCATGGGCGTGCTCGCCACACTCATGATGGCCGAGAAGGCCGCGCGGATATTCGTGGGTGCCGCCAGCCTCGGAGGACCGGTTTTCCTTCCCGCCCATCTCGCCCAGCGAATCGGCGCCAGACCCGAGGAAGCACACCGTCAACGCTCGACACGATAGACCCCCGAGAGCAATCTGGTTTACTCTCGACTGGGCAACATTCAACCGGCCGCCGTCGAACTGAATCGGGGCCATCGGGTCGCTTACGGCCGTCGCGGTGGCGATTACAACCGCCGACCGGACGGCGGGTGCGTACGGGTACGGGATCCCAATTCCAAGGATCAGAGGTGCAACGTGACAATGCGTCCCTTGACCATACGCTTGATCGACAACTTGAGGTCACCCCCGGCGGTGATTCGTTCTTCGAAGTCCTTCACTGAATTGATGGGTTGGTCATTGATATGAGTGATCAGTTCGTAGGGTTTCACGCCCGCCACGCTCGCCTTTCCACCCGCCTCAATTTTGGAAACCACCACCCCGGGCTCATCGACCTTGCGCTGGAGATAACGCCGGACGTCATACGTAAGATTCCGCACGGTGATTCCGAGAGCCTCCGATTTGAACCGAGCCGCGGCCTCGTAGTGAACCGGCGCCTGGACCACCTCGAACTCCTTCGATTCCAACTTGCCATCAATGATGAACTCCGCGGTATATTTTCTTCCGAAGCCGAGATCGGTCAGGCTGCGGGTGAACCGGTTCTCCGCAGGTGGCCAGGGAGTGGGAATCCGATCGAAAAACTGCTCGCGAATTTCGTCCAAGCGATCCCACGGGAAGGGCGACGACCGGAGTTCTTCTTCTTCCAGATCGACTTCGATCGGCAACGGCCGGTACGTGGCCCGCAATCGAAGGAGGATCGCCCCGGGCTGAATCCCGGCCCGCCCCGCCGGCGAGTCGGCATGCACATAAGTCACCAGCACGCCCGTTTCGCCATCGCGGGTCTGGTCCGCCACACCGTTAGCTCGGGCAAGTTCCCGACTCAGCGGCTGCAATTCGGCACCCAACCACGCGAGTCGGCTTTCATCCGCCTCCGAGACCGGCACATTGGCGATATCGCCGCTCTGGGCCAGATTCTTCACCGCTTCCAATACCAAGCTGGCCGGCGTTAGAGTCGGGGAAGGAGGCATCCGGGACGCATCCGCAGGGAGAACGCCACGCGGGTCACGACGTACAACCGGGAGCGCCACCAACTGATGATCGAGGGTAAAGAGATAAGCCCGGGCCGCGTCCGACATGTCGATCAACTCCGGGTAGGCCACCACCTTCGATCCGATTCTCCAGGTGGCGATGCGCGCGGTGTGATAGTAATCCGAACGGCTTTCACCCTGAACCTGCATGTCGGCGCGAAGGAGAAGGCGGCCGATCAATTCAAACGGAGTCTCAGCCGCAGTCGCTACGGCAACTCCGGCCGGGGCCTCCAGGGTTGCAACCAAGGCACCAAAATCCTTCAACGAAGCAGTGAACCGAGCCATGACAGGGGTGCCATTGGAGGAGAAAACGGTGATTTTTTCCAGCCGAGCGGTCGTCGTCGAACGGAGCGGTGCGAGGATGAGCACCTGGTTTCCGGGTAACAACATCCCCAAGGCGTCCCGTTCCGTCGACTCGGCATCCGGTTCCTCATTGTGAGATTCCGCCCGCATGCGTTGATTGGCAAAGGACTGCTTTGGACTTCGGAAACTCAGCCTTACCCGGGGAAACCATTCACGAGTTTGTTGGGCGAGCCGCTGCTCGGATGCGGCAAAATCGGAGGCCGTCAGCAACTTCCAATGATCCGTAGATCCCTGCCATGAACTATCGGCCGGTAGCCGTCGACTAAAAATCAAGCCCACCGCTTGCCCGTCCGAGTTCACCGCGACGCCCGTGTTGTCAACATGCCGCATCACGGGACCATGATCCGGTTGCTGAATTCGCGACGCGAACGGTACAGCCTCCGCCAGAATAACACCGTCAGTACGATAGTAGGTGACGATGTGACTTGCCTTGCCCTCGGTGAACTGCAACGGCTTCGCGCCCGGCAGCGGCTGCGCAAGACGAAGTACCATGGCCCAATGGTCCCGGGCCTGAGCCTCGACCGTGGCGGTGGTCTGCCCATCTTTATTCAGAACTCGGATCAATTTGACGAATCGCGGATGAATATTCGCATCCATGGCGGCGATTCGGCCGTCCGGCAGCACGTAGCCCGTGGTCTCCAGCGGACGCTCCTGCTCGACCAGTTGCGCCAAGGTGCTAAATCGGTGCGACCCACCGCCGCTATCCTGATCCAAGACCCCCGTCGGAGGCTCACCCTTGTCAAACTGCAGGTCCATCTCGACCCGGACCATCGACGGCACAACCGTCTTAAGCAGGCGCGCCGGATCATTGGTCGCCTCGGCAGCGACAGCTCGGGTAATTGCGAAGAGAATGGCCGCAATAGCCAATCGGTAGTTCATATCCCGGCAGGCTAGCCGCAATCGCGGGCCGCAAAAAGACCGAAATCACCCAGTCGGCGGATCAACTCAGAGCCGTTTGATTCGAAGATTACGAAAGCCCACCGCCCCATGGTCACCCTGCAGCAGAATCGGACCCGGCTGATCGACCTTGTCGTCCAGATGACTGCCAGTGCCGTGGTCGCAGACGACGTCTTGATGAATCTTCACGCCATTCAGGATGACGGAAATCTTGTTCCCAATCATCTGCGCCTCGATTTCCTGCCATTGGCCCGCTTTGCGGGATGCCCTCAAACGGCAGGCAGCCACGTTGTATATGTCTCCGTTTTGCCCTTTCTCCTGGCCACCCTTGGATCCATCGTCAAAAATTTGAATTTCGTGACGCCCCCGCAAGTAGAGCCCTGAGTTGGAGTTCGGCGGTACCTGATATTCCCCTCGCACCACAAAGTCGCGAAAGGTCTCGTCCGTATAGATGTCCGTGCCGTGTTCGTCCTTCCCCAACGTGTTTACTAACATCCCATTTTGGGCGGACCACGATCGCTTGCCAGTGTCCCGTCGATACTTCCATCCCGTGAGGTCCTTGCCATTAAAGAGCAGTTTGAACCCTTCGGCCATTTCGGTGGCGCTCAACCGATTAGCCGTATCCACGGGACTCCCGGAACCCGACTCCAAGCCCAGTGCCCAGCGAATGCCCCCGAGTACGTGCTTTTGGTACGGGGCGGAAGTCCAGACATCCTCGCGGTGACCCAGGGAAGTGTAGAACACCCGGCCGCGGCCCAAATCCTTGCACCACGCCACGGCATGATCTCCGGGGTGCAGCGTCTGCGGATGTTTGTCCAGCGTCAGAAGTCCGTGAACTTTCGCACGATCGAAACTCTTTAACTCATAGATCTCGTCATAGACGGTGTAAATGGGTCCGATCGATTTGCACGCAGGATGAGTGGGATCCTGATTGTACGCATCCACCTGCACCTGGGCTCCGTGGGTCAAGAACTCGCCTCCAAGCATGTCAATGAAAGGGCGATAGCCGTGAAACGTATCGCTGCAGGAATGCATCCCAATAAACGCGTGACCTGCCTCAATCCAACGGATAAAACCATCCTTGTCCGGTATCGCAAGCTCGCCCGTCGTATTGGCAAAGATCACCGCGTCGACTTGATTCAACTTGTCGAGGGTCATCTTCCCGGCAACTTCCCCGTCATCCTTCCCGTCCGGTCCCCCGCGGACAACATCAACCACGGTAAAGGCGCCGGAATGTTCCCCCATCACCGTGAGAACATTTTCCGCCGTAGGAATTGAACTGTGTCGATACCCCTTGGTGGCCGTGACCACCAAAACCTTTTTCGGCGCGGCAGCGGCCGTTTCCGGCAAGGCCAATGCGAATAGGGCTGTGGCGGCAAGAGCGGACAAACTGGGGATGGCAGGAATCTTTCGTTTCATGGGAACGAGCGACAGTAACGAGAGCGGCCCGATCTCCGCAAGCGGCGAATGATTCAAAGCGCCCGTCGAGCGTTGAGTGTAGGAAAAAATCTGATTCCGTAGAAACACAGGCTGTTTATTTGGCATTCAATGTCTTGGAACCGATTGGGCGGGTCCGTTCTGAATGCCGTCCGCGCTCTCTCCGCGACTTCGTGCCCCCATTGCCCGTTTCCCGGTGCCGATACGTTGGACCTGGAGATTGGCCATTTCTACACATCCAATGTCCCGACCAAGACATTTTACTTGTCAATGGATCCGGCACCACGCAGTTGCCAGGACTTGGATTCGCCCGTGCTCGACGAGCCCGGGTGACATCCTTTAAACCTGTCACTTTTGTCACTTTTTTAAGAAGCGCGTAGTTTAAGAAGCACTCGGCGGACTACTTCGACAGGAGGTGCGAACCGAAGATGTCAATTGACATCTGACGGCGCGGTGAACACCGTGAAAGTCAAGATCAAACCGGAGTGTAATGTAATGTTTTGCTTCCGCGCAGCGTCATGGGTTCCGATCGGTACCGCTTTGGTTACCTTGCTCTTGAGGCCCGAGTGAAACCTTATCCCGCCAGTTGTATGAGGAGACGATGTCTGATAGTCGGGCTTTTCGCCCGATCCGCCGCGATCCTTGTCTTGGGCGCCGCATTTTTCGCGCGTGCAGGCATTCCAGAGCCGGATTTAGTCTGGTATGGGAAGGTTCTCACGCAGGCCGGCGGCACCTTGGTTCGAGTCACGACGGGCACCCTCACTTGGCAGGTCGAATCGCTGGCGGGCACGCCGATTATGGTGCTCACCACGACGCTGACGAACATCAACGACCAGTTCAGCTTCATCCTGCGAGTCCCGTGCGAATCGGCGGAGCCGGGCGTGGCGGCGACGCCGGGAACACTGGTGCTGGGCTTGTCGCCGGCAAACTATCTTCGCCAGAATGTCACGCTGGACGGACAACGGCTCACGTTGAGTGGTGCGCCGGGACAATTCCCGGTCTCGGTGACGGATCGGGGGCGCAGCCAGCGCATCGATCTCGTGCTGGGAACGGTGCCCGCGGACAGCGACGGGGACGGGCTCTCGGACGCGTGGGAACAGCAATATTTCAGCGGCCTCAGTGCCGATCCGAACGCCGATCCGGACGGTGACGGTGTCAACAATCTGCGCGAGTACCGCGCCGGAACGAACCCGAAGGATAGAAAGTCCCTCTTTGAAGTGGTCGAGATTAATCGGTTGCCCCAGGGGATCCAGGTGATCTGGTCCAGCCAGCCGGATCGGACCTATCGAGTCCGACGATCGTCCTCGTTGCTGGCCCCGACCGCCGTGTATCAGACGGTGGGATCGGGGCTGTCGGCCACGCCACCGTTGAATCAGTTCCTGGACACGACCACGACGGGCGGCCTCCAGTTTTTCTACCTGATCCAGATTGAGGAATGAATCCCCTTGCTCGCGTGAAACCACCCCTTTGCGGACGAATCCTGAGCTTGCTGCTGCTCGCGCTGCCGTGGTGCGCCCGAGCACAATGGTCGCAACAGTCTATCGCGCTACGACCCGGCTGGAACGCGGTGTACCTTGAAGTGCATCCCCACCCGGAGGACTGCGACACGCTTTTCGCCGGGTTGTCGGTCGAGAGTGTCTGGGACTTCAATCGCTCCGCTGATTCGCCGCAATTCATCCAGGACCCCGTCACCCTGATCCCTGGCGCGCCTGGCTGGCTTACGTGGTTTCCGCCCGGAAGTCCCCTCGCTGGTAAGGGAAGTTTGTTCACCCTGCGGGACGGACGGGCCTACCTCGTCAAACTTGCCGACAATGCCCAGCCTGTGACCTGGACGGTGACTGGCAAGCCGTCGTTACGCCAAGCCACATGGCAGGCGGGAGTTGTCAATTTCGCCGGCTTCCACGTCGGGACTCAGGCGCCGTCGTTTCAAAGCCTTTTTGCAGGCGAAACGGGCCTGGCAGGGCAGCCGGTCTATTCGCTCGACGCCACGGGCGTCTGGCGGCCGATCGTGGATCTAACCACCGCAAAACCCAAGGCGGGAGAGTCCTATTGGATTCGCTGCCGCGCGCCGTCCGTACGTTCGGGAACCATCGAGGTCGATCCCGGATCGAGATTGGGATTGAGCTTTAGTGGCGGTGGCGCTGAACAAAGTTTGCGTGTGCGCAACACCAGTACCGGTGCACGCACGATCACCGTTCTGCTGCTGCCCTCGGAAGAGCCCCCGCAGGGTCAGCCGCCCCTGGCGGGTCCGGTTCCGCTCGAGTATTGGCGGAGTGATTTTGCAGCGACCCATTTTGGCTGGGAACCGCTCCCGGAGCCTTTGAGATTTAAGGCGCTGCAGCCGGGGCAGGAATGGAACATCCGGCTCGGCGCCCGGCTGTTGAGCGCGGGGGTCGCGACGCCCGGCTCGCAATTCCAGAGCCTGCTCGAGGTGAGAGACGATCTCGGTACCCGCTGGGTGATCCCTATCACCGCGGATACCGCTTTCGGGGCACCCATCGCTGCCAGGGCGCGGCTTAGCCAGGCACAGACGGTCGCCGCGCACGCGGGATTGTGGGTTGGCGAGGCAATTTTCAAGGCGGTTTCCAATCCATCCCATCCCAGTAACCCGTCGCTGCCGCGGCCTGCCGGGGGTGATTTTTCGTTTCGGCTGATTCTTCACGTCGACGCGGGAGGGACCGCCCGGTTGCTTCGGGTGCATCTCACGGAAAGGGTGGTTTTCTCGAGTGACAGTAAGATGAGATAAAAAATGCGCTGAGATTGCGAAGAGATTGTGGTC
>CAMDJH010000167.1 GCA_945900455.1 Akkermansia muciniphila | reverse complement strand
GAGCAGGAGGTTTTCACTGTGGAAACTACGGGCAGCGTCGAGCAAGTGGCCACCCAGTTCGCTGCCACGTTCCACAGCGATCCTCCATCCGCTGCCATCCGCGAGGCGAGTCGGTTTTTGATCGCCGACCCCAGTTTCAAGAAGCGGTTTGTCGCCAAGCTAAACACTGCATTTTCCGAGGTCGCTCAGACAGGCGACCTTGTGGAAGTGATATTCAAACCGATTCCGCGACGAGCTTCGGTTGAGATCGACGGAAACTATGTCGGAGAAACACCCTTGAAACGCCAACTCGTATTGGGTGCAAAACACAGTATCCGGCTGAAGCAACCGCGGGGTTCGGTTTGGGATGGTACCATTGTGATTGAACGAAACATGGTGATCGCACCCGAGATGGGGGCCGACACCGAAAAGGGAAAGAATTAACATGAGAACTCAAATGTTCATCATCCTGACCACGGTGCTGACTGGATTGGGCTGCTTCTCGCCTAAACGGATCTATCACGCCACAAGGGTCGCCGGCCGGCGGGCTAGCGCGATCCCCTTGGAGCAAATGGCCGGCGCGATTGATGTCCAGGCCGCCTCAAGCGGCACTGCGGCGTTTAGCGGTATCCGTCAAATCGTCGTTCTCGCCCGAGACGCAGAGGATGCATCCGGTTCAACTAGGCCAGCCTTATCGGGTCAACCTTCTCCATTGGGTATGCCCACTCGGCAGTTTATTGAAACGACTCTTCAACGTGTAATGATGTCTAAAGGATATCAGGCGGTAAACCGGTTGACTGTGATTCCGGTTGAAATCGAAAAGGCATTCCCTCTCGGCGACCTGCGCCCAGACGACTTGCGGATCTTGGCGAAGGCTTCCCACATTCTTCTCTGCACCAGGGTTCGACAAACAATCGAGCCCGAAAAGTATATCTGGAGGGACCAATACTATCGTACAAATGAAGAGTTCGAAGTGGGGCGCCGCGTTACATATTGTTTCACTCTGGAACTCCTGGACTCGGGAACATCCGAGTCATTGTGGACTGCCACTGCCACGATCGATACGGTTTTTAAAGACGAGCCCAACCACTGGAAGCTTCTCGATCAAGTAATTCAAGCACTTGGCAAGAATGTCCCTGCCGCGAATGGCGTGGTCGCAAAGTAATCTTCGGAGTTGAAATCCAGTCTTCTTTACTCGCACACGACCCTTAGTGACCTCTACCAAGGGTCAATTCATTAAGAGGCGGAGGCTACCTTTTCAAGAGAGCCTTGCCATGGAGGGCCTTTTCAACAAAGGAAACAAAGGCTGGATCCCTATAATCGCGGGTTCGGTGCCAAACGGCACGTGGAATCGGCAGCATCAGAAATGCTCTGGTGTCGTCGGCCACCGTTCGTGGCATCAGGATCGAACGCTGACGATTCAGCTCCCAGTAGGTATTCAGATGGACGAGAAGTAGATTAACCAGCCGGTCTTCACCCAGCGTGATGGGTTGGGCGATTAAGTCCACTTCTGCGTCTGTAATTCGATGGAGTTCCGAGCGTCGGTAGATTTCCAGCCAGAGTTCCCGATGCTCTTTCACAAGCGCAAGATAGTTGCTGACCCGCCTGGTCTTGCCGTCTCGTCGAATCGCCAAGGCGGCGAAAAGCAGGCCGCCGGCAATGCTCACACTTTGGCACGCCTGGAACCAATTCGTTTCAAGCCATGCAAGAAATCCTGCCACCGAGTCCGTGTAGCACGATCTCGGGCAGTTGCGGAAGGGGCGTCGTTAGGCGGCGCCGGGAATTCGCGCCCGGACTTGGAGCATGACCGAACGCGGAACCCGCACGATGCGTTCCTCGGGTCCGCATCCCGATCCAACGGGCAACTGAGCCGCGGTGGTGGTCATGTCGGCCCCGATCACGGCGAAGTCGCCGTCCTGCAATTCGAGAACATCCGGACAGTTTAGCGCCGCAGTGCAGGACCGGGCTGAAGGATCGATGAGACTTCGCAGATACATGGGTAATCGGTAACTATAGTAACTTCACTAGTCAAGTCCGATCTGCGGTATTCCTTCATTGTGACGCAAGGCGATTTCTGTGAAGCAGTTGCACGCGAGGTCGCTCGCCTTTTGCGGCAAGCGCGGGAGGCCAAGGGGCTCTCCATGACCCAACTTGCTGCCCAAGCCGGCCTGTCGCACGCCATGATCAGCTTTGTCGAAAGAAACCTGCGAAATCCCACGTTCGACACCCTGCTGCGAATCTCGCTTGTCTTGGGTACTGACCTCCCTGATTTGATCGCACGGGCGCTTCGTGCCGCCGGTCCGCGGCCGGAAGTTCCTGGTGCAAAGCGACGGAGCCACTGAAGGAGGGGCGGTATCGTGGGGCCACCTTGCCCGAATCAAGGTGTCCTTGAACATTGGTATGGACCCCGCCGAGCCGGCCAGCCGTCTTCTGCTTCTCAGCAAGTTGCGTGACCTCTTTCCAAATCGTCGAGATTTGTGGTAGAGGTGGCTTTTGACGGAGAAGCCAGATGGAAGAGATGGAGAAGAAAGAGACCCGAAACCCAAACAATACCCCTGAAATCCAAAGAGAACTCACCCTTCCACCGCGTCCAAAACTCGACGTCTTCGAATCGGTAACCGAGAGAATCCTCGATTGCCTGGAACGCGGAGTGGTTCCTTGGCAATCCCCGTCCATTGCTCGTGTCGGGTTTCCTCGCAATTTTCTCACTGGCAAACAATACAGCGGCATCAACGTCTTTCTTCTCGGAGTCCACGAGTTCCAATCACCTTTCTTCATCACCTTTGCCCAAGCTCATCAGCTCGGCGGTTACGTCCGATGCGGCGAAAAGGGCATTCCCATCGTCAAATACGGCACCTGGCAAAAGGACGTGACGACGCAGAATGCAGGGGGTCCGGGCGCAGACGGGGCTCAACACCCAGAACCGCAACGACGATTCCTCAAACTCTACACCGTTTTCAATTCCTGCCAGATTGAGGGCCTCGTGTTCCCGCCCCCGCCCAACTGCGCCACGTTCACGGAGACCGCGATGGCGGAGCGGGCGCGGCAGGTGGTCGGTGGAATGCCCAATCCACCGCTCATCCTGGAGGGACGTAAGGCGATTCCGCACTACGTCCCGGTGCTTGATGTCGTGGAGATCCCCGAGCGCCAGACGTTCCGAGCCGAATGGCGCTACTATAAGACGCTCTTTCACGAGCTGGCCCACGCGACCGGTCATGAGAAACGTCTGAATAGGAAGAGCTTGGTCGAGACCCGAGGACGAATCGCCGCCGCATCCGGGGAGAAGATTTACTGCCAGGAAGAACTGGTCGCTGAAATGGCTGCCGCCTTCCTTGGCGCTCATGCCGGCATCATTGAGGATGGGTTCGAGAACTCCCCGGCGTACGTCAAAGGCTGGCTCGACGCGCTTCGCGAAGGCGACCACAGGCGATGGTTGATACGGGCCGCCAGCGAAGCGCAACGCGCCGCACACTATATACTTGGTGATCCAGCAGAACGCGACACCACAGTTCAGTAGACATAGTCCTCCTAAGTCCACGCAAGAGTGTGTTTCACGCCAATTGGAAATAGCCCATTTCCTTCAGCGACGTAAAATCCCTAGGTCGTGATTCCGTCCGATGTCCCAGTATCAGGTGATCCAACACCTCCATTCTCAAAAGCCTTCCGGCGCGAATGAGATCCCTCGTGATTCGAATATCCGCCTCCGACGGTGTCGGATCACCGCTGGGATGATTATGTGCCAAAATGATTGCTGCGGCCCTCCTCTGAATGGCCGGCAGAAACACCTCACGAGGATGCACAAGAATTGTATCGAGTGTTCCTTGGCTTATACACTGACACCCGAGCAGATGGCGCCTTGTGTTGACGAATACCACCTGAAAGTGCTCAACGGTGTAGAAGCGGTTTTCCTCGCGAAGCAGGTCCGCAACTCTTTCCGGCGTGTCAAGAATCGGTGCATCCCGGTATGACTCGCGCGACAGCCGTTGAGCGAGCAAGAAGGCGCTCTTTATGGCTTTGGCGCGGCTCTCACCGATGCCGGGCACTTGAGTGAGTTCCTCGAAGGAGGCCTGGGCGAGGTTGGTCAGTCCCCCAAACCGATCCAGCAGCGATTGTGCGGCAACTTTGCCCGTTATCGATGACAGGAGTTCGGCGTTGTTCAATTGGTCGAGCTGCAATGATAATACCTCTGGATTTGGAAGCGCACCTCTTTATGGAATCCATACCAGAACTCGGACGGATTTGGAAGAGATGGGAGCGAGTGAAAGAACCACGGCGCCCGGAGAAACCCGTAGGTCACAATATCGCCTTACGGCAGCAGGAGGCGAGTCCGTTACGCGTGGCGACCGGCCGCGACGCGAGCTGGTTGCTCGAAGCACGTCGCCTCCGCTCGCCTCCTGCTGAAAACCCGGCAGCCACGATGGGCGGTCAGCAAAGAAAAGCTGTATCGTGATCAGAGCTCATGGAAGTCGACCGCCTCGTTCGGCCGGGATGACCTTTTGGTTTCAGCCAAGGTTGCTGACCAAGCGCATACGTGGATTCTGACGGAGGGTCGTGAGGCTGCCGGAGGCACAAGCGCGGACTCCACTGTCGAACTCAGAGCGGATGGCTCACTCCCCAGGGCAGGGTAGCCGCCTTGCGAACCTGAAAACTTCTCTTGAGACTGTCATATAAATATGACATCGTGTCCATGGTGATCGTTTTGCAGGCTCATGAATTTAGGCTCCGTTCAACTTCAGAAATACGAACTCCCTTCGGGCGGTTGCCCATTTGACGATTGGTTCAACGATTTGACGCGCCAGGACCAAGCGCTGGTTGATATTCGCCTGGATCGGGTCAGTCTGGGAAATTTCGGGGACATCAATTCGTTGGGGGACGGCGTGTTTGAGTTGAAATTCAGAACGGGTTCTGGCTTCCGCATTTATTACGGACGCTCCGGCAAACAGCTTGTTCTGTTGCTCTCCGCCGGGAACAAGCGCACCCAGAGAAAAGACATCACCATCGCCAAGAGCTACTGGCGGAACTTTCAACAGGAGAAATGACATGCCCACACGAAATTACCATGACGATTTGAAGGCCCGACTCGCGTCCAAAGAATATGCGGCGCTTTACCTGGGAACCGCGTTTCGCGAATCTTGCCACGACCAAGATTGGGCGGCGTTTGGTCTGGCTTTGCGCAACGTCATCGAAGCGCAAGACAGGGACGTGGCGCAGTTGGCCAGGGATTCCGGCGTTAGTCGGCAACACCTTTATCTACTATTTGGCAAGAACGCCAATCCGACCCTGAACACGCTGGTTCCTGTGCTCGATGAGCTCAATCTCTCGATTGGGATATTGCCTCAGACTGAGGCCAGGAAGAAAACGACGGCAGGGTCCCGATAAAGTTACCGCCATTCCACGAATCCGATAAGTTCATGATCGACCTCAACTCCCACCAGAGTGCCGGAAGTCCGAAAAGTATCAGCGACTCGTGCTAGCGTCGGATCGTTCTGGATGGGCCAGAGCCGGAAATGTGGCGGGCGATGTCCTCGTGTAACGTCGACCCGACGGTTTGAGAGATCGGTTTGGCCCAGACCTCATCGTCACACGGCAGGCTGCCGTCGTGGACCGCGGTGCGAATGATTGCGCATCATAACGTCCTTTATGCGGCACCACCCCTGGCGTGGTAAATCTGAATTGTGCAATGATGGGCGGATGGGATTCCAACCCTCATCCCGTCGCCTTCCCGCCACGGTCGTTGCACGACCGCTGGGATTTTGCGGCCAACCTTTTCCCAAACTCATCACCGACCAGGGCGACGATGCGGTCCGTCGATTCCTGGAGTTCTTCACCGCGAATATCCGAAACTTGAATACCCGACTGGCGTATGCCCGGGCGGTGAACCGGTTTTGTCGGTGGTGCGAGCAGCGGCGTTGCGATCTCGATCTCATCGAACCCGTCACCGTGGCCGCGTACATCGAAGAGATGCAGGCCACCCATTCGGCGCCCAGCGTCAAACAGTCGTTGGCCGCCATTCGCATGCTGTTCGACTGGCTGGTCATCGGGCAGATTGTGCCACACAACCCGGCCGCGTCGGTTCGCGGCCCACGCTATGTTGTCAAGCGAGGAAAGACTCCGGTGCTGTCCGCCGAGGATGCGCGGCGTCTACTCGACAGCATCTCGACCGTCCGACGGACAGGTCACGGCGACAACGTCGCCGAGGCGCCCGATCTCGCCGGACTTCGCGACCGGGCACTCATCGGGGTCATGGTTTTCAGTTTTGCCCGGGTCTCCGCCGTAGTTGGGATGAATGGGAGCGACTACTACCAGAATGGGAAGCGGAGCTGGATTCGACTACACGAGAAGGGCGGCAAATTCCACGAGGTCCCGGTTCATCACAAGGCTGAATCGTATCTGGACGATTACTTGTCCGCCGCCGGCCTCAGCCAAGATCGCGCAGGCCCCCTCTTTCGCACGTTGAAGCGCCGCACGGGCTCGATCACATCGACACGCTTGTCCCGATCTGACGTCCTCCGGATGATCAAGCGGCGGGTTAGAAGGGCAGGGTTATCGACGACCACCTGTTGCCACACGTTTCGCGCGACCGGCATCACCGCCTGCCTTCAGAACGGCGGCACCATTGAGAAGGCCCAGGCCATCGCCGCCCACGAAAGTCCGCGCACCACAAAACTCTACGACCGTACAAATGACGAACTCACCCTCGATGAGATTGAACGGATCCTAATTTGAGGTGTTAAGCGCGGACAAAGATTGGGTATTATGGAGGTAACCGCGTTGAATTAGGACACGAGAAGGCCTACATACCTGCCTACTCAGGATGTGCCACTTTTTGAAAGGTGGGTTGCCCGAGCAGGGACTCATTTGGCAATTGGGCGGTAGCTTTATTCGACAGCCACTTTAAAATCTCCGGTATTGGGTCCGGAATCAAAACAGTTGGATCCATCGCGATCAGCCGTGCGCGAGTTGGCTTTCCCACATGGGGAAACTTTTGACAGAGTTCTTGATACTTCCTTTCACCAATCGTTTTTCGGAGATGATCTTCGTACTTTTTGGTGAAGCGCCAAACCATCACCGAACCATCAGGTCGTGCAAATCCGTCCAATGTGGAATTGTATTTTGACTCTTCATCGTCGTGGTCTTTGAAATCGGACGAGTCTTCGTCATAAACGACACCAGTCGGGATCGCGAAGGATGTCGCAATTTGAATAAACTCTAGTAGATTGCGCTTGCCGCCAACTTCGACGACCGTCGCTCCTTCTCGGTCCAAATCCAATCCCAGCCGTTTGGCATATTCGGGCAGTGCGAGCTTTTCGATATCGCCTTCGACCAAGAGAAGACGGCTTGCAAAAAATAACTCATTGCGCTCTGGGTCCAGCTCCTTAATGAGCTTTTCCTTCCGCTTCTCATTTGTCAGCAGCGTTGATCTGCGGACCGTAGTGCCATCTGCGCCCTTGCGGATGACTGCAACTTCTTCGTAGTCCGGGACGGAGACGAAATGAGGGGAGTGAGTCGTGTAAATGACTTGGTTCGTTTTGGCAATCTCGCGGATGGTTTTATAGAGAGAGCGTTGCATTTGGGGATGGAGGAACATCTCTGGCTCTTCAATTAGAAGGATTGCACCCTGCTTTCTTCGCTCTTCAAACGCTTTAAGAATCGCGAGTACCAGGGCATTCTGAATGCCT
Source organism: Akkermansia muciniphila (assembly GCA_945900455.1). GTDB lineage: Bacteria > Verrucomicrobiota > Verrucomicrobiia > Limisphaerales > UBA9464 > SIBK01. The sequence goes on along the minus strand of CAMDJH010000167.1, from coordinate 7,068 downwards.
TCTCCAACTTCCGTCGCACTCACAGAAAAGCCTCCTTCGCGCACTCGGAGATCAAGTGACTTATAGAAGTCCATCGTGTCGAATGGAGAGAAAAATAGGTCAAGTTTGTCCGCATCAGTGTCGGGGTCAAATCCAAGCTGCTGCAGGGCATGTTTCTTAATTGCTTTTTCAAGGATCTCGAACGACTCCGTCCTGAGCAACGTGACCGCGGCTTCCATCAACTTCCGAAATCGATCCAACCGTTGAACCTCAACCTCTGTTCCATCCCGCTGCCTCACTTTCACGGTCTGCATCGGGTCCTTGAGCTCATTGTTGATGTCCTCGAATAGAAGCCGAAGCATTGAATACCGGGCCGATGGTAAATGTTCCTTCAAAGAGCGATTCGTGCCGATATAGATGAGTGGAACCAGTTCACGTACGTCAGGGGGCACATTAACCAAGGGTTGATATTGGTGTGTTTCTCCCTTTTTAGGTGCTCTTGCCAATACCATCGGCGGCTTGCCTTGATCATCAAAACACTTCTGTTCGAGACGACGGTTTCCTTTTTCTTCGCCGATTGTGTACCTGGTGTATTCGAATGAAAGAGTACGAATCGGGACAGGTGTACCGCCCTTGAATTACGTAAATGGAATACCTGGATCAAAGGAGATTTGGATCGCTACATTGGAATTAGTGTCGTGTGCATAAACATCTTGCTCGTCGAATGAATTTACAGTCACCCAATCGCGTCCTAGCACCTTTTGAATGGCAAGAAGAATGTTGCTTTTCCCCGCGTTGTTCGGGCCGACAAGGCAACTAATCTGAGGCAATTCAAAATCCAGATGACGTATTGATCGAAAGTTTTCGATGTGGATTTTGGAAATCTTCATACTACGGATGATCAAAGTAGTTTGGGAGTGGGCGTTCGAAGGGAAAAAGGTTACTTTCCTGCAGTTCACTCCTTTTCAAAATTGTTCCGTAGCAATTGCATGAGCCTCGATGTGCCGTCGACCCCATCGCAAAGTTAAGGAGTATTTTGTTACTCAAGTCGGCGTTGAAGCCGAATCCTAAAACGGATGTCTTTTGTAGTGTTGTCGGAGCACATAACGCTTCGCTTTCTATAGTAAGTGTAAACGACAACGTTTCTTAAACGGATGTAGTTTTGGTTGTATACTATTCCTTCTCAAATCCGTGGCTGGTGAACTTTAGCGTTCGACAGTTCTCGCCAACGGTACGAACCGTGCCATCCGGAACGCCTGAGGGCACACTGGCTTGAATTTCGACGGTCACCGTCACCACTGCCCCCGGCAAACTGGCAAGGTGTTGGATGACCTCCTTGGCCAACGCATCGACGTCGCGGGTGATTCTGGCGGGATCAACCTGTACGTTCCCGAAGAAGTGGTTGGGTTTCTCTGCTACCGGCGGTGTTGATGTGGGCGTACCGGCTCCGGGCTTGGTCGCCGGTGATGGTGGGACCGGACTCCCGGGAGTCGGTGTAGCTGGAGGAACTGCTCCGGGTTTGGCACTTTCTTCCTGGGCCAATTGGGCCAAGGCCCGCTCGGATTTCACGAGGAGTCCTTGGGCATCCGCCGAGACTGAAACGATGCGCCCCGCTCGAAGACCAAGATAGCGCCTGGCCTTCTCGTCGAAGCTCTCGGCAAAGGCGAACGTCTCGGTTTGCCAGGTCGTGGAACTGATTCCCTCGCGGATAGCGCCGACGAGCACTTCCGGATCGCGTGGGCGTGGGAGATACAGGTAGCTGGCGAAGTCCTCGACCAACTGTTTGACGCTGACGTGGTCACCGCGCCAGAGCGGAATCTTGTCGAGTTCCAGGCGAAGGGATGTCGGGTGAAACAGGGTGATCAACTGGCCATCGTTTTTGAGCTTCTTCGACGCACGCACGGCGAGGGGATCATTCCCGCTTACTCGTGAAGTCTGCCATTCGATGGAGCCTTGGTCCTTACCCTGCATCGGTGCCAGCAACCACTGGTAGGTTTCAAAGATGCGGCCTTGGGAGGTTTTGTCCCAAGTCCCCTTTTGGGCAATCGCTTGCCGGTTCTGGAACGGGTCGAGATTGAGCTGCGTCGCCTCGTCCCAGATGGACTTCCACGCGATGAAGTAGCGGGCGGCCGCTTCCAATTCATCAAGACGGCTCCGGTCAGCCGCGAGGAACACGAGTGTGTTGCGATAGAGACGCGGGCTGTTGCCCCGCTTCTCAAGAATCTCCGCCGCGGCCTGTAGCGCCAGATTGATGCCTTCCTTCCCAAATGCCTTGTCCACGTTGAGCACCACAAGACGCGCTTCGAGTTCGTCTGGCACATCTCCCGAGGCTCCAGGGAACGCGTGGACTTTGGGAAATTCCCCCCGATTCCGCAGGTCCTCCTTCACACGGCGATGAATCTCCTCGGCCACTTTCTCCGGCTCGCGCTTAAGGAGTTCAGCCCGGTCATCGGCGAGTTTCGTGACGGTCGGTTGAGTGGCATACCAGTATCGGGCGTTGTCTTGGTAGAGATACGTTGCCGCCTGTGCCAGATAGCGTAGTGCGTCGCCGAACACGGCGGGCGCCTCCCCGGGCTGCACACAGCCCAGCTTGATTCGCCGATCTTCCTCCCCTCGATTCGCTGCACCCGGTGCGGGGCGGAACCGAGGAACAAAGTCCGGGCCACGCGAAGACACGCTTGGTAACGTCCGAGATTCGGGCGTTCACCGTCGAGTTTGCGCGGCAATGAGCCGGGCCCGTCCACGTCCCGTTCAATGACGGTTTCCCATCCGCCGGGAAGGTAACCGGTAAGTTGCGAAACGATGCCAGGGTCATCCAGCGGAATGCTCGCAGGCAGAATCAAGGACGCTTTGTCATTGTCCGCCCACAATCGGTGGATGACCGCCGCCATTAGACGGAGGACACCACGCGTCCTCTGAAACTTCACCAATCCCGACCAATCCTGGTAGAGTCGAGCGAAGACTTCCGGATGGATGGGATACGCCGCCTTGAGCTTCCGCTCGAAATCTGCCTCGCGGCACCCGGAGGGGAACTCCTGGTGGTGCTGCCGATACAGGTCGCAGAAGGCCTTTGCGGTGGTATCCCGTGCCGTGAATAGGGCGTTGTCCGTGATGGGCTGAAACAACCGCCGCCGGACGATCTCGAAGCTCTCGTCGGCATTCGCTGGTCGCCATGCTGTCGCCACCCGGCTGACGACATTTCGCAGGGCGGCAAGGGCCGCCCTGCCGCGCACGCCGCCGACTTCCTCGTCGTGTGCGTCGCTAGTCGGCGACACTCCGCTTCCACCATCGGATGAGGCGGGCAAACTGACCACCAGCATTGCCTTCGGCGTCGCCTTTACTTCTTCCGTGAGCGTTTGGGCAAAGGTGAACTGGGTCTCAAAATCACCACCCGGTAGGTCCTTGCTGTCGTGCAACTGGCGGGCGTAGGCCACCCATTCGTCCACAAGGATCAAGCATGGGGAAAACCTCCGCAGCAGTTTGCCGAGGGCATCTCCGGGGTTCGTTGCCGTCTCATCCGCCTCCCGCAGCATGGCGAAGCCCTCCTTGCCGCCAAGCTGCCACGCTAGTTCACCCCAAAGCGTGCGAACGACAGTCCCGTCCTCCTTTTTGTCCGGCTGCCCTGGCTTGATCTTGTTCCCCACTAGCACCACGCGCTTCACGTCACTGGCCAATGCCTGCTTAGCCTCCTGCATGACCACTTCAAGTCCGGTCAAGTCCGCCACAGGGCGACCAGAAAACAGGTGATACAGCGCCAGCATCGAGTGGGTCTTGCCGCCACCGAAGTTCGTCTGCAACTCCACCACGGGATCGCTGCCATCCCCGGCCATCCGTCGAACTGCCCGCACGAGCAAGTCCTTCAATCCAACGGTCAGGAATGTGCGCCGGTAGAATTCTTGGGGGTCGCGATACTCCTCGGACCCGCGCCCCTGGTACACCTCCCACAAGTCAGCCGCGAACTCGGCAAGCTGGTAACGGCCTGACGCCACGTCCGGATGCGGCGTCACAACTTCTCGCCACGGTTTTAATCCGGCCAACGGAGCATCAAGCCCAAGTGTGGTCTGACTTTTACGCCGTTCATGCCGGGCTTGTTCATCAAACTTCAGGCGAAGCAGTTCGGCGGATTGCTTGGTGAGTTCATCCGCCTGTTCCCGCGCTCCAACGGCATTGAGTAAGCGTTGCATCGAGTCAAGCGCCCGGTAGGCGTCGTCCGTGGTGAACGTTTTCTGGTGCGCCCACTTGTTTCGCACCTCGATCAACTCGCTGGTCAGGCTGCGTTCGGCCCGTCCCAGCGTCATGGCGAAGACGTCGTTCCAGCATTCCCACAGCACCTTTAGCACGGACCCAGCGTCCCACTCAGGCGCGGCTTCGGTTCCGCCGACCTGCATTCCTGCTCCGGCGACTTGTTTCACTGTCGCCCACCATTTCACTCCGTGCGCTGATTTAAGTTCGCGCTCCACGAAGGCCGGGAGACCCGCCCTCAACGTTTCGAGAGCCTTGCCGATGCGCTCGTGGTTGCTTTGTGCCATAGATTAGTGCTGGTTGAATTCGCTCTCCCACTCCCGCAAGAGATTTATGATCTCCTCAAAGCGAGGCGGTTCTCCAAAAAACATCTGCTGCATGTTCGCGTAGTCGTCCCGCAACGCCTTCAATCGGTGTTCCGGTGGGGCGATCCGCAGTTGTCCTTTTGCGGCCTCGCCATACTTGGCCCACGAAGATTTGAAGAACAGAGTCTTGTGATCCGCAACTCGCGCCAGCAACTCCAGCTTCGCCGTGGCTGACTTGGCAACGCCCTTGCGAATCAGTTCGTGGAAATCGCAGTAATGCCGTGAGAATCGTTCCGGCATCGCCTTGTCGGTTGGTCGGTGAAACTCTGCGTGCAGGATGGTTGCCTTTTCCCAAAACGTCCGTTCCGCCGACAGGACTTTAACCGGACAACTTCCTGCTTTGAATCCCTGCGGAAACTGCTCGACCACATACGGCGTGACCGACTTCGTTTCGTGCGGCCAGTGGTCCGCGCGCGCGCCCATTTCAATTTTCACTACGCGCCGGATATAACCCACTGCGTCCGGCGCGAAACTCGATGGATACTCGAATAGTAAGGTCTGCTGATCCGCATCTTCCTCGTCCGTCCGAAGGGACCAGTCCTCGCTCGACTGCACCTTGGATTTGATGGCCGAAGCCAGCGCGGGGTGAAGTTCGGAAGCGATCTTTTGTTGGCACGCGGTTTTAAGAGCCTCGATTCGCCGTTGCCTCTCTTTGTTGCTTGCGCCCGCCTCTGGTTCATTCGACCCGCCGAATCCGAGAAACCCCCGGTCAATGGATATGTCGATGTCTTCGGAAAATCTCTCAATGATCTTGAAGACCTTCGCCAGCGACGTGCCACCTTTGAAAATCAGATGTTCGCCAATCTGCGGCAGCCGGAACAATTCCTTCAACGTCCAGCAAACCCAGAAGTCCTTTTCGACGATGACAGACTGAATGCCGGTCTGCTGCGCTGTTTGCTCGAAAAGTTCGATGCGCTGCCGCTGCGAGAGTTGAAGAACGGTATCCATGATCTATGGCCGGATGATCTCCTGAGCAATTGGGCGCATCCAAGCCACGAGTTCGGGGGTGAGGGATGCCAAACTCTTCTTGGTGTCCACGTCCAAGGTTTTCCTGAGCTTGTCCACATGCTTCGGCATGTCTGCGCTGCCCTTCAGATAACGGAGAGCCTGAATCACCAATCCCGCCCGCTGGCCAACGCCCAGCAGATTGCGTGGCGCGGCGCGGCGAAACACCAGCGTCAACTTTCCCAGCGACACGTTTCGTGGCACACCGTCCGTCAGAATAATGATCTTGGCTGGAACCTGCTCCGATAGCCCCAGCGCGTTCGCTGCGTAAGCTCCTGTGAATTGCCACTGTGCATGGCTGCCGTCCATTAACGCCTGCACCGTGGCCATAATGTTCGGCGCGGTTCGTCCGGTGATGGGATGGGCGCGCGGCAGATCGTAAAGTCCACGTCGAATCCGCCGAATCTTCCCCGCCTTCACCAATCGGCTCAATGCCTTCCGGATCGCATCCGATTTGCCAATGTCGGCAAAATGCCTTGGCGCGAACACCGAGGCATTCGGTTTCGCTCGCATGGAGCGAATTATCGTTTTATCAATTGGTTTAACCACGTTCATCACGTTCCCATTGTCACAAGAACTACACAGTATTTGTGACAGACTGCGCAATGATCCGCAAGCCGGTTCTGGCGGGACAATTGTTCGCTCCCGGAGGTCTGAAGACCCAGTTTGAGAACGCAATTACGGACGACAAAAAGCGCGCGATGGTCATTTGGCGCGCGTGCCTTTGAACGCATCAGCCCTACGCTTCTTAATTTTAACCGGGGAAGTCGCAGGTTCGCTCATGAACGCCGGGCGATTGATGATGACGACATCGAAAAGGCCACTGTGGCCGTGATGATGCTTTACGAGGAAGGTCACTTTGGTCTGGACGATCCCATTGGCGAGTACATTCCCGAGTTGAAGAATCTGAAGGTATTCAAGGGTGGCACAGTCGAGAAGCCAGAGGTCGTGGACGCGGTCCGGCCAGTCACAATCAAGCATCTCCTGACGCACACCTCGGGCATCACGTATGGCTGGGAAAACAGTCCTTCTGCGCAACTTTACAAGAATGCGAAACTCGACGACTCACTGTCACTACAGGAGTTCGTCAGTAAGCTTGGGAAACTACCCCTCGTGCATCAGCCTGGAGAAAAGTGGGATTACGGCTATTCCGTCGATCTGCTTGGTCGTCTCGTTGAGGTCGTTTCCAGCAAGACTTTCGAGAACTTTCTGGAACAGCGGATTTTTGTTCCGCTCGGCATGAAAGACACCGGCTTTTATGTTTCAGACGAGAAGAGATCACGTCTGGCAAAGGTCTATCGGCGACTCGGTGATGGAAAGATGGAGGTTGTGCGGAGGACGGTCTGAAAACCGTGTGAAAGTGCCGATTTGAAAACCGCACAGTGATTGAGGGGTATTTCCGAGATGGGCGAGGGCGACGCTGGGTTCGCCGCCCCCGCCGAGGTGCGGCCTTCTTTATTCGGGATTCTCGATCTGG
>CAMDJH010000166.1 GCA_945900455.1 Akkermansia muciniphila | reverse complement strand
TAGAGCGCTTGGTTTGGGGCCAAGACGTCGCAGGTTCAAATCCTGTCGTCCCGACCACTCCCGCACCGCCGACTCCGACAAAGTGGGAAAGGTCGGCCTGCCTCGTTCTTCAAGCTATTGAAACTCTCCACTAAAACGGACTATGCAGCGCGGGCGGTTCTGGTGTTGGCACGGCAGTATGGAGCCGGAGTTGCCGTTCCAGCAGTGGAATTGGCTCGTGAAGCCCAGGCACCCTCCAGCTATTTGGTTCAGATCATGACCGACCTGCGTGCTCAAAACATCGTCAAGAGCCGGCGAGGCAAGTCCGGTGGTTACCAACTAGCCCGTCCTCCCTCAGCGATTAGCCTGGCCGATGTGGTGCGTGGAGTGCGGGGGTCAATTCTGGATATTTCAGCGCTGTCGGGATCAAAATGCCCACTGGAACTTCGCGCGGCATGGAAGCATCTGCAAAAAACCATCGAGCAGGAGGCGACACGCATCACGTTTCAGTCCTTGGTCGATGCCCAATCCGAAAAGGATCGGATGTTTTACATCTGAAGGAGCGCGAACTCTTCGTCGGGGTGCGCATTGAATTTCACGAAACAGGGCGGATGGATTTCAAGTGTTCGTTGCCGTCAGGATGACCCGGTATGGCCCCTTCTATCGCCCCTCCTCTGCTTCTGGCGTGTCGCGCGATGGCGACCCGGTTCGAGTTGGTGGTGTTTGGCGGTGACCCGATCCGGATGCGGGCGATCGGGGAGGAGGCATTTGAGGAAATCCAACGTCTGGACGGTCAGCTGAGTGTTTACAACGAAACGAGTGACCTATCGCGCATCAATGCCCGTTCCTCAGTGGAATGGGTCCGCATCGAACCTCGATTATTCGCATTGTTGGAACGTGCGAAAGAGCTATCGGAGGCCACGGGAGGAGCATTCGATGTCACAACAGGCCCGCTCCTCAAGTGCTGGGGCTTTCCGAATGGCGCCGGGAGCGTACCCTCGCCGGAAGCCATCGACACCGCGCGCGCGGCCGTTGGATTTGAAAAGCTGTCGCTCGATCCGGAACGGAGTGCCGTCCGGTTTCTGCATCCGGGAATGCGCTTGGACCTTGGGGCCATCGGGAAGGGATATGCCCTGGACTGCGCTGTTGCCATTCTCCGGGACGCGGGAGTCGAGGTTGCATTGATTCACGGCGGCACCAGCACCTCGTGCGCCATCGGATCCCCTCCCGGAGCGTCGTCCTGGGTCATCGCTCTGCCATCCGCCACGTCCGATTCCACGGCGGCACCGACTGCCGAGAGTCGGCCGCGATGTATTTCAATGCGGGATGAGTCGGTCAGTGTTTCAGCCGTTTGGGGGCGTTCCTTCCGGGAAGGCAACCGGGAATTGGGACACGTGTTGGATCCACGAACCGGTCAACCGACCCAGTCCGCCCGCACTGCGGCGGTCGTGCTGCCTAGCGCCACCGAGTCGGACGCTTTGTCCACGGCACTCCTCGTCCTGGGGCCGGCCGGAATCGGGCCTCTTCTCGCGTTTCGCCCGAATGCCCGCATCTGGATCGACGATCAAGGTCCGTACACGCACAATTTCACCGGTGCCAAAGCCTGACGTCGCTCGACGCTCGCCAGGTCTGTCCCTACACTCCAGCACCGTGGCCGCGAACTCTTCCCTTTCAAAATTGCTTCAGCAGCTGATCGCCCTGCCGAGTGTGAATCCCGCTTTCCTGCCGGCCGGTGACCTCAGGACGGGGGAAGCAGGCATGGTGTCATTTCTTGCGGACACGGCCCGGATCGCCGGGCTCGAGGTTGAACTCCAGCCTGTGCTTCCGGGCCGGAGCAACCTGATAGTCCGACTGCGTCCGTCCGGTAAAGTGATCCGGCGATTCTTGCTTGCACCTCATCTCGACACTGTGGGCGAACCGGAACTCGACCGCCAACTGCGGCCGCGGAGCCGCTCGGGCAAAATTTTTGGTCGCGGGGCCTGTGACACCAAGGGATGTGTGGCCGTGATGATGTCCGCGCTCTGCGAGTTCGCCCGATCGCATCCGCGACCCGCGAATACAGAATTCGTGTTTCTGGGTTTGGTCGATGAGGAGGATGGGCAATCGGGTTCCCGGTTTTTCGCCAAACACGGACTTCGGGCGGACCTTGCCATCGTGGGCGAACCTACGCGGCTGGAAGTGGTCACCGCTCACAAAGGGGATGTGTGGTTGAAATTGAAGACCCGTGGGAAATCAGCGCATGGAGCGGTCCCTCATCTCGGACGCAACGCGATCCTCGAGGCATCCCGGGTGGTGCAAGTTCTGGAAACAGAGCTGGCCTCCATCCTGCGGAATCGGAGCCACCCCCTTCTGGGCTCACCGACAATTAACGTCGGTTACATCCACGGCGGCACCCAGCCGAACATTGTTCCAGGAGAATGCGAGGTATGGATTGATCGTCGAACGTTGCCAGGCGAGTCGGATAAAATGGTGCAAGACGAGATCGAATCGCTCCTCCAGTCTCACGGCCTGTCCGTCCGGTATTCGGCTGCACGGAATCCGTGTTCGCCGCTCGAAACCGACTCATCCCTGCCCGCGGTTCGTTCGCTGCTGACCGCCGCTCGCCGGCGAACGGCGAAGGGTGTTCACTTTTTCTGCGATGCTTCCGTGCTGTCAGCCGGAGGTATTCCCAGCGTCGTATTCGGTCCGGGCGATATTGCTCAAGCCCACACCTCGGACGAGTGGATTGCGATCGGTGATCTTGAAAAGGCGAAGCAAATCCTCCTCCGCTGGCTCGACCGGTTGGTCATCGACGACGCGCCACGATAAAGGCGTTGAACATGCCGTAACGCAATGGAGTTGCGTTCAGCAAAAACTCGAGCAGAGGGTTCACCACCCGGTCGGTGCACTCCACTCGTTCGATTTCACAACCGTTAAGCCCAAGATAGTGAGCCATCTCCAGTGGGTTGGTGGCGATAATCGCATCGTCATCCGGGTGGAACTCAGGCCGGATAATCGGAGGTATCCGCTCGAAACGAACTGCCGACGGATCCTCGCGAATCCGCCGTTTCCTGGCAATGAGTCGTCGATAGTTCGCCCACTTGTTGCGGAGGCCGATCATCCGCGGATGGTAACCCGGGCCGAAAAAGCGGAGAAAGTTCGGGCTCGAAAGAACGATTCGACCGCCCGGCTGGACGACACGCACCAATTCGGCAATGAACGACTCGGGCTCTTCCACATGCTCGAGCACATTCATCGCCCCGCCCCCGGCAAAGTGCCCGTCCGGAAACGGGAGTCGCTGCCCCTGGTAGACCTGCACGTTTGGACATTCCTGGCGGGCACGCGCAATGCTCGTCTCCGAAACATCAACGCCCCATGCGTCACAGCCGGCTTCTTGCAATCGCTTCAGCACCTGACCCACGCCACATCCGACATCGATCACCCGTTTGCCCGGACCCACCGCCGCCAGCGTCGCTGCGTACTTTGCGTAAAAGGCCGGGTCCCACCCGTCCAACACATCCGTATACGCCTGGTTCTGCCGGTACGTCTGAACATGACTGTCCGGCAGGGTGGGTTTTGAATCAGCAATACTCATTGTAGCTCGGTCCTGAACGGGCATGAGTCCTATCAGTATGCAATCGGCGTATCAATCGGCGATTGCTTCGGTATGGATGCCGATGGGCCGTCGGAAAAATCCGTCTGCTGGAAGATCGAAGATTGCATCGCGGAAGAAACACTCTCTAAAGTCCGCGCTCCTGCGGCTGGCCGGGTTGCGGGCTCCGGGCAGGATCTCGAATCTGAGGGGTCGAATTCTCGCGATCAGGCAATGGGCGAGATTTTGCGCAACGGTCCCATACGCATGAGTGATTCAAAAAAGGCGACCCATTCATTCCTCCGACAAAGCGCGTGGATGATTCTGGCCACAGTGGGGGGCGGAGCTGCCATGATGCTCGTCCACACCGTCGTTGGTAAGACGGGCGATCGCGCGTACGCCCAATTCAAAGCCCTGCTCGGGACTTTCTACCTGCTGGGAGCGGCTGGCGGCGCTCTGGCAACCCTTTTCGCGCAACAGACCGCTGCCGCAGTCACGCCTGAACAAGAACGGCAGGTCAGCACAGCGGCACGGCGCGTTGCGCTGGCAATCCTGGGCGCCGGAGGTTTGCTGGCACTCTTGCTCATCCCAAATCTCGAACGCCTGACCGCTCTGTGGAAGCTCGATAATCCCGTCGCATTGTGGGTCACGGGACTGCTCGGACTGTTGTCACTCTGGGGGAGCCTTGGGCGCGGTCTTGCCCAGGGTTGTCAGAATTTTTTCGCCCTCGGCGTCGCCGGTATCTTGGATGGATTCGGCCGCCTCATCGCCGTCGCCGTGATCGTAATTAGTTTTGGGGGACTTGCAGCCGGCGCCATGACCGGTGCCGTCATTGGCGCGACCCTGGCGTTGGTAACTCTCATCTGGGGATCCTGGGCCGTGCTGAACCGGTCTCCGGCGGAAGGTTTCCAGTGGGGGCCCTGGATGCGGCGATTTTGGCCGCTGACGGTTGGCTTCGGTGTGCTTCAGTTCCTGCTGAATTTCGACAACCTCTACTGGCAGAGCCTCATCCCTGCGGCCGCTCAGGATCATTGGCTGTTGGGCCGTCACTATTCGCCGGCTCAAACCATTGGATTTGGCCTGACCCAGTTCACGCTGCCACTGGCTGCCGTGATGCTGCCGCGGATCGCACGCAGCGCGGCAACGGGCGAATCGTCGGACTCCCTGCGATTAACCCTCATCACTACCCTGGCGCTGGGAGGAACGGCCGCGGTGGGGTGCACTCTTTTTCCGAAGTTACCGCTCCAAGTCATGTTTTTTTCCAAAAAAGAGAATTGGGAGGCAGCTCCGTTGGTGCCCTGGTTCGCCTGGGCAATGCTGTCCTATACGCTGGCCAATCTATTCCTCAATAATCTGTTCGCCCGCGAACGATTCAGCGTCGTGCCTTGGATGGCAGTGGTGGCAGCGGGCTATGCGGGGAGCTTGTGGGTGCTCCGCGGGCACCTTCTGGCAATGGAGCCTCTTGCCGCCTACAAAACGGTGGTCGGCACTCTGGCGCTCGCAAATCTTGCACTGTTTGCCCTGGCGGCATGGTTTAGTCGCTCGCTGCCGTCAAAACCTCTTCAGGAACGCCCACTCCTTGATCGCGGGCACTGCACCTCGAAACCGGATTGAATTTTGAATCAGGCTCTTACCACCACTTGAAATTCGGATCCGGCGCAGGCCCGGTGTAATTCCATTGCGTTGTCTCCTTGGGGAATTGGAAGAACTCCGTGTGGGAATCACCGAAGAGCACATTAAACTTGTACTGATTCTTGTAGTTGTGCCACTGCGACCACGGGTGAAGCTTGTCCCGGTCCGCCCACCAAGGCCAATCGCCTTGCACCAGTTTGTTGGAGGGACTCCGGGCAATGTCGCTGGCCTTGATCGGTTGCGAGGGATCATCGGCGACTTTCATGCTGGGACTTCGGGCTTGAGATGAGTCCCCGGTGACATGTTGAACCCGCAAGGTCTGCACGGCCCAGACCGTGAGGTAACTGTTGCCCCACGCCTGGTAGCAAGTTTTCGTCTTTGCGGCCTTGAAAATATCAACGTATAGGGAATCCCCCTTGTCACCCGGGCAATGAAACGATTCAAAGGCGGGTTGGTAATTGTTCAGAGGACGCCGCTCCTTGGGAACAAAGCCGCCATGGAGGCTCATCGTACCAGTTGTCCCTCCCAAAACACCCCACTGCTCGTAGACCGGGTAGCTGTCCCGGAAATCGGTGGAATACATGTTCAACGCGAGACCCGCCTGCCTCATATTGCTGTTGCACTTGATGGTCACCGCCTTGGCTTTGGCCCGCGCCAGTGCGGGCAACAGCATCCCGGCCAGGATCGCAATGATCGCGATCACGACCAACAACTCGATGAGAGTGAAACCAGAGCCGTTTTTCCGGGGCCGTTCCATAATGAAGGATCACTCTGGACGTCCGTCGCCGCTGGCTGCAAGCCTGGATTCTCGACCATCCGGCGTTAGGACCGAATCGCTCCAAGACCCCAGAGGCCTTTTTCTTCGGTCGATTCGCAAACAAATCTCATTGGAGACCGCCGAGAAATTCGATGGCCCGACGCTCGGACCAATACTCGCCCTCGTGATTGAACTGCACGAAACCGCAGTGGCCTCCGTGCTGAGGTGCCTCGAAATGAAGCCATCGGCTCCCCGCCGCCTCGTCTCGCGGGAAACATTCCGGCGACAAGAACGGATCATCCATGGCGTTGATCAGCAAGGTCGGCACTCGAATCGCCGGGAGATACTGCCGACTGCTGGACCGGGTATAATAGTCCATGGCACCCGAAAACCCATGCATCGGGGCCGTATACCGTTCGTCGAATTCCATGAAGGTTCGTATCGTTTCAAAACCCGTATCATCCGGCACGTCATTGAACTGCGCCCGCTTACCTCGAATCTTCCCCCGGAGATCCCTGAGGAATCGCCGCATGTAAAACGCGTTTTCAGGTTCGGCCATGCGGATCGACGAGGCCGCCAGATCACACGGCACACTGAACACGATCCCGGCCACCAGATCCAACGGTGGAGCAACTCCCAGTTCGCCGAGGTATTTCAGCGTAAGATTCCCACCCAGACTGAATCCAGCGACCGCGAGCTGACGGTACCTCCCCAGGGCCCTCACATGAGCAAGAACCAACCGGAGATCCCCCGTCTCGCCACTGTGGTACAAGCGTCGCTGGCGATTCATTTCCCCGGAGCATGCGCGGAAATTCCAGGCCAGGGCATCCCATCCCGCCCGATTGCACGCCCGTACCAGGCCGAGAACATAGGCCCGGTTGGAGGAGCCCTCGAGTCCGTGGGCAATGACCACCAAGCGCTCCGCTCCCGCCATCGACCAGTCCAGATCCAAGAAATCGTCATCCGGAGTTGTCATTCGCTCCCGGCGGTAGCGGACTCCACGAACCGTTCTGGCAACCGCCGGAAAAACGGTCTGAGCATGCCCGCTCCGCAAAAACGCGGGAGGCACGTAGGACGATGGCTCGATCAGCGGCACCGAAACATTCAGCCACGAATTCGTCCGGATTTCATCCTCGATCTGGAAATGGACCTAACCGTATACCGGCCCGACGAACTCGCCGCGCGGCCCGCCCGCCGCTCGTGAATTGGGTGAAACATTCTGCGGCGGATCAAATAATAGCGATGTCACCCGGGCGCAAGAGCAGGCTTTGCTTCCCCGCGAAGTTTTCCTAGACTGCCGACTTCGGACGGATCAGATGCCCAGTGTTTACATCAAGACGTACGGCTGCCAGATGAATGAGCGCGACAGCGAAGCCGTCGCCGCCCAACTCGTCGCCCGGGGCTATTCCTTGGCTGCATCGGAGTGGGGCGCGGATATCGTGTTGATCAACACCTGTTCTGTCCGGGATGCCGCCGAGCAGAAGGCGGTCGCACGGATGGAGAACGTCATTGGCCAGGCGCGCCAGCAGCGACCCGGGCAGCGCTTCGGATTTCTTGGGTGCATGGCACAAAGTCGGGGACAGCAACTGATCGACCAACTGCCCGACGTGGATCTCGTTCTGGGCACCCAGAAGTTTCACCGGGCGGCCGAGTACCTGGACGACCTGTTGGCTGGGCGCAGAAGTCAGGTGGTGGACATCGGCGAGGAGCAGGGTTCGCAGGCCACGATCCGCGAGCACCTTCCGTTCCCCTCCAGCAAGGCCGGCTCGTCGCAAGTCACGGCGTTTGTCAGCATCATGCAAGGGTGCAACCAACATTGCACATTCTGCATCGTCCCGTTCACCCGAGGTGAAGAACGCAGCCGTACCATTCCCGACATCGTGGGTGAATGTCAGGAATTAGTGACACAAGGGGTGAGGGAGATCACGTTGTTAGGTCAGATTGTGACCAGTTATGGGCGGAGGGACTATCCGGAAAAGAACGGTCAAGGGCCCTTTGTGCAGTTAATTGAGGCGGTCCATGCGATCGATGGCCTGGAACGGATCCGTTTCACCTCGCCGCATCCGAAAGGGTACGGAATCGACCTGATCGAAGCCTATGGCCGCCTGCCCAAACTGGTTGAGAACGCTCACCTCCCGGTGCAAAGCGGTTCGGACCGCATCTTGAAGCTCATGCACCGGGGGTATACCCGCGAGCGGTATCTGCAGATTATTTCGGACCTTCGTGCGGTCCGCCCGGAGATAGGGATTAGCACCGATTTTATTGTAGGGTTCCCCGGAGAAACGGAGGCTGAATTTGCGGAGACCCTATCCTTGTGCCGCGAGGTGACCTATGACATGGCATTCGTCTTCAAATATTCACCACGCAAGGACACGCCGTCCGCATCCCTGCCGGGAGCGTTGCCCGACGAAATCATCGAGGAACGCCACCTGCGTCTCCACTCTCTGGTCAACGAACTCGGACGGATGCGCTATCAGCGTTTTGTCGGGCGCACGGTCGAGATCCTCGTCGAAGGGCCGAGCCGAAAAAACCCTTTGCGGTACGAGGGCCGGACGCGATGCAACAAGATCGTGGTGTTCCCCGGCGGAGAACGGCATCGTGGTCAAGTGATGAACGTCAACGTCGAACGAGTCGGAACATTTACTCTTTACGCAGACCCGGCCGTCGTCGGTCTTGAGCATCCTTGATCCGCAACCCCACGCCCCTTCAGCATGACGCTTTCCACCCTTTCAATTCTGCTCGGCACGGCCTACGCGCTAGTCTGCATCTGGGGTCTGCTCGACGGGCAACGATTCACCCGTTGGCTTCGGGGATTTCACCGAAACGTACCGTTTGGAGTGGTGTTGATGCTCCTCGGGACAGCCTGGTTCGAATACAATCTAGCCGGAGACACCATATCGGATTTCAAGGACTGGAAGCCACTGCTTCAGATTCTATTCGCCGCGGCGGGGCTGGGTTCGTGCTTTTTCCTCCAGGACTACCTGTCGATTCGAGGTCTCGCGATCGTCATGCTCATGGTCGGATTCGTCCTGCTTGAAACGCAACGCTCCCACGAGAGTCCGTGGAAGAACGTGATCACAACTTGGGCCTATGTCATGATTGTGATGGCCATGTGGTTTGTGGTTTCGCCGTGGCGCGCACGTGATTGGATCGGCTGGCACTTGGCTTCGGAGAACCGCCTCCGGACAGGTCTGATCTGGCGAACCGCCTTTGGGGTCATCGTAGCGGTTCTGGGCCTTACGCTCCTCAAATGAACCCCAACACCCAGGGCAGTCGCACAATGGCCCTGCCATCTCCCCTCGGGGGGGGCGGCAGGCAGTTACCTGAAGCGGGGGTATTTGGCCGGATTCTCGGGTCCGTCATTCAGGGCAACGCCTTGGCAGCCATGCTCCTGCTGACCGCCATTGTCATCGGGTTTTTGCATGGATTGATGAAGGTGCGATACCGAAGCCCGCTCGTGACGTTTGCCTTCGATATCCCGCTCACGCTTTCCTTTGCCGTCACCCTTCTTTCCATCCGGCGCGGACGAAACATTTTTCCGGTGCATCCCATCAGTTCAGCGTTGAAAATGCTGATCGGACTTTGCGCACTCTACGGAATCCTACCGTTTGGGCTGCCGCTCCTCGTTACGCTCGCGGCATTTCGGGGATGGTGTTTCATTCCCCTGATCTTCCTCCTCGGGTATCACTTAACCCGTAGCCGACAGCAACTGGAAGTGTTCATCTGGCTGTTGATGCTCCTTGGGCTGGGCACACTTTTGTATGGAATGAGGCAGACCCCGGAGGAGGTTCGCCGAATGATGCAGGAAGACGCAGTCCTCAACAATCGCTTCCAGAATCAGTTCTACGCCACCAAGACGGGAAGCCAATTCCGAGTGTTCTCGACATTCATCTCATCCGGCGCGTTTGGTGGCGCGATGGCATTCTGTTCACTCTTTGCCTTGGGTCGCTTGGTCTCCGTGTCGATCGGAATGTTGCAGAGAACTATATTGATGGCGCTGTTTGGAGGCCTTGTCTATGGAATCCTACTGAGTGGTTCCCGGTCTTCCTTGATGTTACTTGGGATCGGTCTCGCGGTGATCATGGGCTTCATCCGCCGCGTCCGGCTGCCCGTGATCGTTGTGTTGGGGGTCGGCACGATCGTCGCATTGAGCACCATCAAGTTAAATGAAAACATGATCGCACGATTCCGAACGCTCCTGGATCCGGCCGAATTCATGGGCCGAATTTGGATCGTCATCTTTCCGGGATGGCGGGAACTCTCGGAGCAACCGTGGGGATGGGGACTCGGTCGATCGGGCCACGGCGTTCCCGGATCGCTCTTGCGCTTCATTGGCCCGGTCGATTGGAAGCCGATTGATGGCGACCTCGGCAAGCTGATGGTGGACTTCGGTGTATTGGGGATCATGATGTTAAGCTGGCTGCTGTACGTTTCGACCCGGGAGATATTCCGTATTGCGCGCGACATGGGTGATCGTAACGAGAGCCGGATCGTACTTCCCACGGCAGGTTGGTTCCTAGCGTCCGTATTCACGGTTTCGGTCGGGTCCCCTTTTCTAGGAATACCGACGGGGGCACTTACCTGGTTTTTTCTCGGGGCAAGTGTCCGACTGCACGAGTTTCAATTCGGAGGCTACGGCAGCGGCAAGCGGCGACTGAGCCTCCTGGAGCAACGGCGCGCCGCGGCCCTCGGAGACGTTGCTACGGAGCCCGCCGGAAACAGTCCGTTCCGTGCCGAAGGGACTTCCGCATCAGAACGAGCTCAGGTGCCGGCACCGCGTTTTCTTTACTCCGTTCCGCGGTCCCCGGACGGCGCAAACCCGGATGAGTTGGGCGCGAAACGCGGCAACTCAAAGGTGCGGCGCCTTTTCGACTAGTTTGAGCTCGCCGATTTTAACCGCTGGCGGGCCAGGACCGCACCGCCGTGGATGCCAGCCTCATCGCCCAGTTCACTGGCCACAATTTCAATCCCTTTATCCGTCCCGGGCATGGCGTAGTCGCGCGCGGTTTCAACGATGATCGACATCATTTCATCCTTGAGGGCATCGATCACACCGCCGCCCAGAACGATAACCTCCGGGTTGAGGAGATTGAGAACGTTGGCGACAGCGACGCCCGTATATTCTGCGGCGTCCTCCACGATCTTTTCGACCAGCTTATCCCCTTTGCGAATGGCCTTTCGAAGGTCACCGCTCTTGAGGTCCGCGAGACTCTGACCCGGTCCCAACAGTTCGAGAATCGAGGTTTTTTCGCCGGCCTTCACTGCTTCCTGCAGATTACGAAAAATTGCGGTGCGACTCGCGAGTGCTTCAAAGCAGCCCTTGTTGCCACACCCGCATTTCGGCCCACCCACCTGCAACACCATGTGCCCAATTTCGCCTGCGGTTCGATTAAACCCGGAATACAAATGCCCGTCCAAAATGAGGCCCGCTCCAATCCCGGTGCCAAGAAAGATTCCGACCATATGGCGGGGTTTCCCATGGAGCTCGATTTCATGAACACCGAGCGCACAAAGATTGCAGTCGTTCTCAACAAAAACGGGAATTTCGAGACGTTTCTCAAGGGCCTTCTTCAGGGGTGCCTTGCTCCATTCAAGATTCGGAGCAAACACAACTTCCCCGCTGCTAGGGTCCACCGCGCCGGGAGCTCCGATCCCGATGGCTTTCACCTGTTTCAATGAAAAATCAGCCTCATCAACCGCATCCTGGATGCACCGTGCAATCCGTTCCACAACCTCTTCGAAGCCCCGCACCGCCTTGGTGCTTAGCTTGGCCGTCTGCAAGCGCTTCAACTGGGGCGTGAACACCCCGGCCAGTATCTTCGTGCCGCCTAAATCGACGCCAACGATCAGGTCCTGTTTCGAATTGGAATCCGCCATGGATTGAATCGTCTTCAAGACCCCGGCGAGGGCAAGGAAAGAATCCGCTTCTCAATCGTCGGCCCGGTTGGACGATTGGTCGTCACGGTCGGTGACGGAGCCGATCGGACCGGACCCACCCCCGTGCCGTGCCCAGTGTACAGGGGCAATGCAATCCCTCCAGCGCGCGCCGGAAGCCTCGCATCAGGGCTATTGTTGGAAAGGGTTCGGGACACCGTCCCGCGCTTCTCGGAAACAATCGTCATGAATGGAGCGCGCGAAAAGGATGCTTCCGGTAGCACGAAGGATCCTTGCCCGCCGTCGAGTCGAAACATCGGCTCGTCCTTCCAACTGCCACTGGAAAAACACAATCCGCCCAACACCTCACTCAGTCCTCCTCCGGACGTTCGCACCAGACAACCGGTGCGCTCGCAGCTCAGACCCAAAACCCAGAAATGCCCCTTTTCATTCACAATCTTTGGACCGTCGTGATCCAGACACAACTGTCGCGCCCAAACATTCTGGCCGTTGAATCGCATCACGCGACTCGCCTGAACGTCTTCGAGGAATACATCGCCCGAGCCGGGGAACTCGGCGCGTACTCCGGCGCAATCACGAATCACCAAAGTGCGGCTCGATCGCTGGGACAGTAGCAATTCATCGAAGCTCTCCGCTTCCAAACGTTCAAGCACAACGATCGGAGACGTCCCGTCCGCCACGATCATCCCCGGTCGGCCCTTCAACTCATCGAGCCGGATACGCGCTTCGCACCCAATGACCCGTCGAACATTGCCGCGAAGCGTGACCGTCTCGCGCAATGTCCAGGTTCCGTTGGGCAGATAAAGGGTGGACTTTCCGGAATCAATCGCCGCCTGAATTGCCTTGGAGTCATCCTCGGTATCGTCCGGTTTCCCCCCGAACTGTCCCGGGCTCACCCAATCCTTCAGATCGTCCCAGGGAACCTCGGGCGTCTCCTTCACGGGCAGATTCAGCGAGTATTGAGGGGCTGGAAACAGGTTGAAAACGGAGTGCGACAAAAACTCTCGAACCTCGGGGCCCACGATATCGCTCCCCGTTCCCGTCCGATTCTCCACCGACTTGACATACCCAGGCGTCATCAGATTACGAGCGAAGAGAACCCCTTTGTTCTGAATCGCCGGAGGCGGACGATTGGTCGCCGTCCCCACCAATACGGCATCGGCAATGACCACAAATCCGTTGGCCTCGTTGTTCTGGACGGCTGCCACCCGGTTGGTGCTGCGCAAATCCCGGATGCTGACGGCCTGGCCGAGATTTCGAAAACCCGCTGTCGTCTGCCCGATCAATTCAAGGTGCTCAAAAACCACTCCGTGTACCGCGAATCCCGTTCGCACTCCAAATTCAAACCCCTCAATCCGCACGTTTTGGACGAAGCACGGACCATTCTCATCCGACTTGGCCAGATCCAAGCCGACCACCGCCCCCGCATCGCCCGCCACGACTCGTATGTCGCGCAAGCATCCTTGCTTGTTCGCAAAATACTGAATGCCGATCGCCATCGGGTTATGACTGCCCGTATGTACCGTCAGATTCCGGATTGAACTTCGAGTTCGTACCGCTCCATATTCGCCGGTCCAAATCATCGGCCGGGGTTGATTTCCCTTCTGATAGCCACTGGCATAATCGGCCAGTCTGATTTGAGTTCCATCACGGCTCTGGCCCTGAAGTATCGTGGCACGATACCGGGAATTGATGTTGGTGCTCCACGGCCATCGAACGGGTGCGGAAATACGATACGTGCCGTTGGGGAGATAAATAATACAATTGCGCCCACCGTTGTCGTGCAACGCCTGCTGCAACGCGTCGGTGTCGTCCGTGCGCCCGTCGCCCTTTGCAAAATAAGGGCCCTGCGTCACGTCAATCACCTTCGCGTCGGCCGGGAATACGACATTCTCTGCCCGCGCCACCCACGCGCACAGAAATACCGCCGCCCATCCCATTATAGAAATTCTACCCAGACCCATGGTCAATACGTGAGGAAGTCCAGTCCGAAAAACCCCAACGTCCGGGAACGATACCGCGTCAACGCTTCAACGCCAGTCTTTTGCAGGGGCCCAAATCTCCAGCCAACAGCTCCTTATCCCTGTTTGAACTTGCTCTCAGCGGATTTATGACGATCGCGTACTCCTATCAATTCACGCTCCACGATTAAAGCTGACCCGCCAGGGAACCGGAAATGGGCCCGGTTCGCCGGGCCCAGAGAAGGCCGCACCAGCTGCCTGGGGAACGATGGACAATGTACCCGCGCTCGGTGAGCCAGCTTTGGAGCCAATCGACGGTTCGTTTCCCGTTGTGATACTCCATGCAGATCTGAGAGATGCGGGGCAGGAGGTGTTCCGAGGAGGGGAAAATGTCCCATTCGGCGCCTTCGCAGTCCATCTTGAGGAGGTCGATGCGGTCGAGGTGATGCTCGGCCATCAAGGCCTCCAGAGTGGTGAGCGGAACCCGAACTCGTGGGCCTTCCCCCCAGGTCGAAGACGAACGGCCGCCGTCCAAGACCAGTTCCAGTTCTCCGACGCGGTCGCCGACCGCGCATTCCAGGACCTTTACGTTGGCGATGTGGTTGAGGGCGATTTGCTGTTGAATGATGCGGCAGTGTTCGGGGATGGGTTCAACAGCGTAGACCGTGCCACGGGGGCAAAGTTGAGCGGCCTGGAGCGAGAAATCGCCTATGTTGGCGCCGATATCGACAACCGTGGCATCGTCGGCGATCCGGATATGGCCAGGGCTGAGGTAGGGGTCGAGAATCGCGGCTTCGTTGATGATGCCAAGGTCGCCGCTGCGGGGACGGACTGAGTATCGGAGGCCGTTGCGGAGTTCGAGGATGACGGGTTGGTGGGCCGAGTTGGCGGAGAGCATGGTCCACCAATTGCGGTAGACGAACGGGGCCGCGACGAGATAAGGCTCCGGTAATAAATAAAGGTAGCAAATAGTGGGCCGTCTGCTTATGATGCTCCGCCATGGATCATCATGTAGAGTTGAGGGCGAAGTTCAAGGCGATCTGGCCACTACTTGATGAGCGAACACGGCGTATCATGGCGGCGAGCG
>CAMDJH010000165.1 GCA_945900455.1 Akkermansia muciniphila | reverse complement strand
GATCACCGCGGTCGGAATGTAGGGAGGGTTCGAAACAATCAGATCAAATTGGAGGCGGGCGTGGCCGGGGGGAGTCGCACTGTGGAGCGCGGCAAATCCATCCCCCTGATGGAACTGAACGCGGTCGGCCACCCCATTTCGGTCCGCGTTGACCCGTGCCACGTCGAGGGCCGGCAACGAGAGGTCGAGTGCATGCACTTTGCTGCCTCGAAATCCGCTGGCGATGCTGATGGCGAGACAGCCCGAGCCGGTGCCGAAATCGAGGACGGATGGGTTAGGAACCTGCATTCGATCGAGCAGGTGCAGTGCTTCGCGGGCGAGGCACTCGGTTTCAGGGCGGGGTATCAGGACATCTCGGGTGACGCAGATTTCGTGTTCCAGGAATGCAGTCGTGCCGACGAGGTGTTGGAGCGGCTCGCGACGCGCCCGTCTTTCGAGCAGCGATTCCAACCGGTCGATTTGCCTGGCATCGAGCGAGTCATCGAGCCGCAGCAACACCTGCAATCGCGGGCGTCCAACCGTATAAGCGACCAGTTCCTCGGCGTTTAAGCCGGGAGATTCGACACCCGCCGCGGAGAGCACCGTTGTCCCCGCCCGGATGGCGGCTCGCAGGGTCATGGCAGGGGAATCCGCATCCATGATCATGATTCGTCGTGGACTCTCTGACCGCTCGCGCTAGCGCCCTTTCCACTGCTGATCGTGTTGATTCAATTTTTCCGCCGGTGGCTTTGCACCCGCGGCGGCGACAATATTGGTCCCTGGGGTCCAGGGAATTTCGTGGAAATCTAGCCGCAATGTTCTCGGGAAAATCTCCACGGCATGTCCGAACACATTCAGAGTGACGACTCCGGGCAGTTGGGATGTATCGACAAAGATCACAGGACCGAAGGGCATCGTATTCGTGATGGGGTAGTTGAAAACCGCCGTGATGGGCAAGTCTGTCCGATTGGGCACTTCCCCAGGAAACGAAAGACTCACCGCGCCGGCCGCCAGCAGCTTCGGTTGTTCGATGCGGAGGACCGGGATGCCGTCCAATCCGCGGTCAAACGTGATCGTCCACGCCCCATCCCGACGTCGATAGGCCTGGCAGGCGCCGAAGACCGTCACGTAGGCGAAGAGGGTAAGGAGGAATAGACCGAACACCTTTCGGAAAGCCTTTTCAAAGTCGTCGTTCAAGGGCGGTTACCCTAGCGGGAATCAGGTCTCGATCAATCCACAACCTAGGGGGGAATGGCCGGCAATCATGCCTCCTCGAACCCCAATACATTCCCGCGTTTCATCGGTGAATAACATTTTTTTCCGGAGCTTGCCGTCCCGCACCCGCCGCGAAGACTGAGAACGCTTGAAATGCTTTTCCCATGCGGGGGTGATTGAGCGGTCGCGGCCCGGAGAGTTCGGTTTCGGGCCATCCTCCGCTCCCCGGGCTCATCGCCCGCTCTCGTCCCGTTGTTGGCACCCGATCATGGGACTTGTTGCCCTCTTCGGGTGTGCTGTCGTCTGGAGGATTTTCCCCGCACTGTGCCCCGATGGTCCGAGCGTCCGGACGATCCCCTTGCCGCAACAGGCATATGTCTGGCAGCGCGACTGGAACTTCTCGGTGCGGGAAGCACTCAATGCTCATGGACGGGAAATGGCTGGGCTTGTGGTGCTGGGCGCAGAAGTCGCCTGGAAACCAAGCGGCCCGCAGGTCTTTCGAGTTCCGCTGGATTATCCGCTGCTCCGAAGCCTCGATCGGCCGATCGGGCTTAGCCTTCGAATGGGAGGGTATTCCGGGACGTTTGCATCGAACACCGCCCCTGCGAAGGTCCTTGATGATCTCGTCCGCGGTATGATTGCCCAAGCGGCATCCAATCGGTTGGATCTCGCGGAATTTCAAATTGACTTTGATTGTGCCGAGAGCCGTCTCGACGGGTATCGGCAATGGCTGGAGCAGGTACGTCCAAGGCTAGGCCAGACATCCCTTACCATCACGGCCCTCCCGGCGTGGCTTAAGCGACGCGAGTTCCGAGCGCTCGCGCGTGTCACGGATGGTTATGTCCTTCAGGTGCACTCGCTCGACCGGCCGCACGGGGTGAGTGCGCCCTTCATTCTTTGTGATCCGGACGCGGCTCGGAGAGCGGTTGCGACAGCCAGTCAGCTCGGGGTGCCGTTTCGGGTGGCCCTGCCCACCTATGGCTATCGTGTGGCATTTGATGTTCGCGGCCAATTCATCGGTTTGTCCGCCGAAGGCCCGGCATCCGGCTGGCCGGAGGGCACCCAGTTTCGGGTCGTAGCGACGGATCCGGCGTCCATGGTCGGCCTGGTCCGGGACTGGACGTCGCGGCCGCCGCCGGGTTTGACGGGAATCCTTTGGTATCGGTTCCCGACCGGTCGGGACGCGCACAACTGGCGGTGGGCGACCCTGGCAGCGGTGATGCATGGGGAATTTCCAGCTCCGGTCCTGCGGTTGGAGACAAAACGGTCGAACCCGAGCGTGACGGAACTTTTCATCTCAAACGAGGGCTCCGGCACGTATCGGGGACCGGTCACCGCCCACGTGTCCTGGGCGGGAGCTCGGTTGGAGGCGCGCGATGGGCTTGCTGGATTTGAATCGGTCGGCGAATCCCCCGAAACGCTCGATCTCCGGTCCGGTTGGGTGCAGCTGCGACCGGGAGAACGTCGGGTGGCTGGCTGGTTACGGCTCACGGAAGAAAGGGAGGTGCAGAGTGAATTGGAAACAGAATGATCGGTGGCTGCGATGCGTATTGACGTTGCTGGTTCTGGAGGTGGCGTTGGCGTGTGGGCCCGATTTCCCGAACCGTTTTCTGGATGGCGGCGACGCAGCGCTGCTATTGGCGCCGCAAGTTGATTTTCAGGATGAACTTCAACGGATGCATCTGATCACGACCGCTCATCGAGCCCGCAACGCCGGGACAACCCGGGGATTTACGGCGGACGCCGTCGGGGTTGATCTCGAAGATTTGAGAGCTGCGCTGGATGGGGCTTCCGGCGCGCCCGCGATCGTAGGCCGCTACGAGACGGTGCGACGCCAACTCGAGCGGCTCATCGGCAAGATGGAGGAAGAGCCTTCTGGCGAAGGTCGGGAGCGACGCCAGTCCCGTTGGCGACATGCGATTGAATCGTTGCAACCGGTAGCGGGACTTCCGGCAGAGTTCGCCCTCTATTTTCGAGGTGCCGTTGCCTGGCACGGAGGCGATGCCCGTGGGGCGAAGGCGGCCTGGGAGGAAGTGATGGCGCTCCCATCCGCGGCGCGGCGATTCAAATCGACGTGGGCCTCCTATATGCTGGGGCGTGCTTCCGAGAGGTCCAATCTTGTTGATGCCCGGCGGCGATTCCAAGAAGTTCGCGTGCTCGCGCGCCAGGGCTTTTCCGATTCGCTGCATCTGGCCGTCGACAGTCTTGGGCGGGAGGCGAAGACCTACTACGAAGCCGGGCCATTGCTACCTGCCTGCGATCTCTATTTGGAGCAATTCGCAGCCGGAGATCCATCGGCATGCACTTCGCTGCGGTGGCTGGCGCGGAAGGCGTTGGTGGAGGGTGAGTTGACGTTGCAAGGGTTCGCGGCGGATCCCCGTGGGCGGCGATTAATCACGGCGCTGATGATTGCCGAACAGCGGGTCGAATATGAGCCATCGGAGGCGACGAAGCAGCAGGTGGATGGTGCGAGGTGGCTCGGGATGCTTCGAACCGCCGGAGCCCGTGATGTGGAGGCGGCCGAACAGTTGGCACTGCTGGCCTACCAGGCCGGTGAATTCACGACGGCGGGAGAGTGGTTGTCGATCGCCGGACAGAAACCGGCAGCGCAGTGGATTCGTGCCAAGCTGTACCTCCGGGAGGGGCAGGTGGAAAAGGCAGCCCGTTTGCTGGCCTTCCTGACGTTGAAATTTCCGGTGAGCGGCGCCCACCGCTCGGAAGCGGGAATGGCGCCCAATGTGTACTCGGGATGGGAATATCCGTTCGAACGGGAACAGAAGAAAGAAGTCGATGACAGCGCCGGCAATCAGATCCTGGGAGAGCTTGCCACCTTGAAGCTCGCGCGCGGCGATTATGTGGAGAGCCTCGATACATTTATGCGGGCTGGATTTTGGGACGACGCGGCCTGGATTGCGGAACGAGTGCTCAGTTTAGGGGAACTCCGCGAATATGTCCGCCGGCGCTGGCTCTCGCCGCCGGCGCTGCCCAAAGAGGCCGGTGAGTCCCGGGGTGAGGCGGCGCGGAGTCATCGGGACGCCGCGGGGCACGTTCGTCATCTTCTGGCCCGGCGACTCATTCGTGCGGGCCGTTACACGGAGGCGCGGGCCTTCCTCCCGGAGGAGCTGAAATCCTCGCTGGCGGTCTATGCGAAGGCACTCAAGCGCGGTCGCGATCCGCGGCTCCCGGCGCTTGAACGGGCTCGCGAATTGATGGCTGCCGCCCGGATCGTCCGATGGGAAGGATTGGAGTTAATGGGGGCTGAATTGGAGCCGGACTACGCCATATCCGGGGGACAATATGAGGACGGCATCACGTTGGCGGGTCGTATGGATCCCGAGCGGCGTCGGAGCGGTTCCCTCGGTTTGACGAATGCTTCGCCAGGCATCAACCGCGCAAGTCGGGAGGAGCAAGTTCGAGCGATGCGGGAACGGGTGCATCCGGACACCCGTTTCCACTACCGCTATACGGGCGCGGATCTCGCCATGGAGTCCTCCGGGCTTTTGCCCGACAACTCCGAGGAGGCAGCGCGAATTCTGTGTGAAAGTGGTTCGTGGCTCAAATCACGGGACCCCAAAGCGGCGGATCGTTTTTACAAGACATTAGTGCGTCGCTGTCCGAAGACGGCCATTGGAAGGGCGGCGTTGGCGCGGCGTTGGTTTCCGGAGCTGGATGAGCAGGGGGAGTTGTCGCCTTGAGAAGTTTCTAGAGTCCGGTTCGTTAGATTCCGGGACGCGTCTCCACCCACGCGCCCACCTCGTGAACGCGATGGAAATCCGGGCTCCATTCTGGAATTGGGGCCAGATTCCAACGCCAGATGCGGTCGGGTGGCCTCAACGGGAGATGTTGGAGCCATTCTTCGCGACGCAGGAGGTGTCCATCGGGCGCGATGTCAAGACGGGCGATGTCGCCGATCAACACGCGGGTGCCGGAGCGTTGGGCCATCCAGCGCAGATGGCTGCAAGCGGCAACTCGTGCGCACCGGTCGGCCAGTCCTGGGTTCGCTTTCGCCGCGGGAACGGCGTTGGAGTGGATCAATCCAAGTTGCGAGAGGCAGTTGGCGGAGACAACCAGGTCGGGTTCCATCCCCGGCAACGGCTCCGGCTTCGCGCGTTCAAACAGGCTGACGGCTTCGCTGGCCGAGATCGTGTTGCGTCGACGCGCCAATTCAGCGATGGCACCCGTGGCATCCCACGGTTGGCAGACGACACGGCCGGGATTGGACCGGGCGAGGTTGAGTGCCGTGCGGCTGACAACGATGTCTGCCAGAACGGTCAACTCGAATCGTTCGGCCAGTTCCTTGACGGGAACGTCGCGACCATCCCCCGCGCCAATGATGAGCGCCCAACCGTGCCGGGCACAGCGACGGGCGCCTTCGAGGATCATTTCCCGACTGGCTGCGAGGTGGGGTGCCCATGCCGAACCCACTCGCGCGTGGCGCAAGGAAATCGCCGTCAGCTCGCCTGCCAGCCCTAGTTGCTGGGCGGCGAGGGGCGAGTGGAGTCGCGCAGCCGCGAGGAATTGACCCAGCACGGGGGGATTCTGCCCGTCGGCGACCGGGGCGTCTCTGTCAAATTCCGAGCTCAGAAAAAATGGCAATGCCCCGGCCGTCCGGGAGGCCGCATGAGATTCTTGACCCTACGCGAGCGGTGACCATGGATTATTTGAACGGCGGCTCTGATTATTTGTAAAACCAATCGATCGGCAGGCTTCTTAGCTTAAGTGACAGGCCCCCTTTGTAGTTGAAGTAGGTGATCAGCGCACGGTTCCCGGTCCACGTAACCGCAGGATAAGCCCATGCATCATCGGGCTTGTCCTCGATGTTTTGAACGTGTTTCCAGGTCTTCCCGTCATCGGTTGAAATCGCCGCCGTCAGTGGATTTCTTGAGCGTGGACTTCCGACGTCGTTGTTCCAAACGGCCAATAGGTCCCCGGTGTGTGGGATTCGTTCAATTGAAATGGGCGACCCGGAACCCCGGAGCGCTGTGGGCGTTGGTACACTCCAGGTTTCCCCTCCATCTTCCGAAATCGTTTGGTATTGGCCGCCCAAAATTGTTCTAAGAAACATCAGTACGCGCCCGTCCTTCAGCTCGACCGCAGCGGGTTCCCAGCATCCACCCCCGGCCGGTTTGATACTTTTGCCCTCGTGCCATGTCTTGCCGTCATCGTCCGAGATAAGGCAGAACGCGCTGCCGAAGTAGTCGTCGCATTCGATCAAGATTCTTCCACTCTTGAGCATGAGACCCCTTCCACTTGCGCTTTCCACGTATCGATTCCTTTGTGTAAGTTCCCGCGGCGGTCCGAAGCTCCTGCCTTCATCTTTCGAGACCCGCATGTTCATCCGACAATCACCGGTCTTCGATGTGGACTTATTCCAGGTGTCCGCAACTTCCTCGTGCTTTTTGAAATGGAAAAGTGCAATATCGCCGCTCTTCAGACGCAAAAAATTAACCTCCATTACATTGCGTCCACCTTCATGCTCTACCAAAGTATACCTTTTACCCCACGTTCGTCCTCCGTCTTCCGAAACCCGGCCAACAATTCGAGCGCTGCCGTCGTCGGCACTGGTTTTGCCATAAAACTCACTCCATCCCAGCAGGAGTCGCCCTTCGTTGAGAGCAATAATGTCTGACTCGCTGTTCCGTGGATTCTGGGTATTGGCTTGAGCGATCGTAAGCTGAAAGTCGTCTTGGATATTCGCATTCGCAGCGTTCACTCCGACACCCGTCAATACAAAAATCCATGGAAGTGAGGGGTTTTTCAGCACCTGGGCCATGAGACGTCCGAATGCCAATGCGTGTTTATACATTTTGTGGTCTTCTAATTGCGGGAAAGGATCCCAGTAATGAATCTGGGCGCTTTCGCGTGCAAGTCTAAACTGACGTTTGGGTGACGCAACCCCCGGTCTCCCGCGTCTGCGGGATTGCTTCGGTCGCTCTGCGTGCCGA
The DNA here is from genome assembly GCA_945900455.1 of Akkermansia muciniphila. Classification (GTDB taxonomy): domain Bacteria; phylum Verrucomicrobiota; class Verrucomicrobiia; order Limisphaerales; family UBA9464; genus SIBK01. The sequence goes on along the minus strand of CAMDJH010000165.1, from coordinate 7,786 downwards.
CAAGGAGCTGTTTGGTTCGAGCCGCCGGGCTCATTGGTTTGGACAATAGCCATGAGAGAGGCGAGGCTTCCAATTGAATCCGCCTCCACACTATTCGCCGCCGATCCAACGTATGAATTCACACCGTGCTCTCGCCCTCCTGCTTTGTCTGATGTTGCCGGTCTTCGCGGCGGACGAGAAAAAGACCCCCCCCAGGAAGACGGGGACTCCAGAATATAAGATTGGGCTTTACCCGCCCAAGGGAACCAACGTGCCGCCCGAGGTCCGCGCCGAGTTGCAGGCGGGCGTGACCGCGCTGGGAAAAGAATTGCAGGAGCTCACCCCATGGCTGGCGAAAAATCAGCCGGCGCTTCTGGAGCTGCTGCCCGACGCGCAGATCTTTTTCAACGCCGTCCGCTACGCGATCGAGGACGACATGTTTTACCAGACCGCTGAATTCAAGTCCGCCCGCGACCTGCTCGCCGCGGGTCGCGAGCGCGCCGCGCAACTCCGAGCGGGCCGCACGCCGTGGACCACCGCCACCGGCAACGTCGTCCGCGGCTATGTCTCCAAGCTCGATGGTTCCGTGCAGCCGTACGGGCTCGTTGTGCCGGCGACGTTCAAACCCGGGACGAAGCAACCGCACCGGCTCGACTTCTGGTTTCATGGTCGGGGCGATACGCTCAGCGAACTCAATTTCATCACTGGTCGGATGGGCGAAAAGGCGCGAAGCCAGTTCTCGCCGGCGGGAACCTTCGTGCTTCACCCGTACGGCCGTTTCATGAACGCCTATAAATTCGCCGGCGAGGTGGATGCATTCGAATCCCTGGCGCATGTGCAGCAGCACTACCCGATTGATGACCAGCGCATCTCCGTACGCGGTTTCTCGATGGGGGGCGCTGCGGCCTGGCATCTCAGCGCGCATCACGCCGGCCGATGGGCGGCGGCCAATCCTGGCGCGGGCTTCACCGAAGTTTGGGTCTATCAAAATATCGCCGCCAAGGAGCCCAAGCCGCCCTGGTATGAGCAGAAGCTCTGGCGGCTTTACGACGCCACCGACTACGCCGCGAATTTTTTCAACACAACGCTCGTTGCCTACAGCGGCGAACTGGACAGCCAGCGACAGGCCGCCGACATGATGGAAACCGCGCTCGTGGCGGAGGGCATGAAGATGACCCACATCATCGGTCCCGGCGTGGAGCATAAGTATGAGCCGAAGGCCCAGGAGCACGTGGGCCAGCTAGTGGATGCTGCCGCCGCCAAAGGCCTCGACCCGTTCCCGAAGAAGGTGCGGTTTGTGCTGTTTTCGCTCCGTTTCAACCAGATGAAATGGGTGACCGTGGACGCGTTGGAGAAGCACTGGGAGCGCGCGACGGTGGAGGCAGAATTGGACGGTGGCACGGCGATGATTGCCACCCGGGGAATCATGGGCATCACGCTCGCCTTGCCTGCGGGTACCTCCCTGTTCCTCGATGGCAAACGGTTCGACGGAGATCCGTCCGTCCCGCTGTCGTTCGCACGGAGCAACGGCCGATGGGAGCGCGGATTAGCGCCACGCGCTTCGGTCGGCGCCTGGGCCAAGACTCACGGCCTCCAGGGCCCCATCGACGACGCTTTCATGGAAAGTTTTTTGTTTGTGAAACCCACGGGCAGGGCGATGAACGCGCGGGCTGGAGCGTGGGTTGATGACGAATTCGCCTACGCCACCGGCCAATGGCGCCGCCAGCACCGCGGTGAACCGCGAGTGAAGAACGATTCGGCGGTCTCCGATTCCGACATTGCCCAGCACAACCTCATTCTCTTCGGTGATCCCCAAAGCAACACGATACTCGCTGCCGTCGCCGACCAACTTCCGATCCAGTGGACGGCGGCAGGCATCGTGGCCGGTGGCAAGACCTGGGCGGCGGACCAATACGCGCCCGCCTTCATCTTCCCGAATCCACTCAACCCGAAACGCTACGTCGTGGTAAATAGCGGTTTTACTTTCGCGCTGGTGGGCGGCGCCAGCAATTCGCAGCAAACGCCCAAGCTGCCCGATTGGGCCATCCTCGCCATGGGTGTCCCTCGCTCCGAGCGATTGGAAAAAGGCGTGTCGGATGCGAACTTTTTTGACGAGCGGTGGAAGATGACAGGCACCGGGCGGTAGACAAACTCGCGGAGAAATTCATTGCCAGCCTTTTGGATCGTACGTCTTTGCAGATCTGCTCCCGACCGCCCTCTGTCGGTTCAACTCGCAATTGCGCCGCGGAGAGTGCTTCGCGACATTGGTGACGGAAATCACTATGCGGAGTGTGCTGAGGTTGGGTCTGTTCACGGTCATCTGGGGATGGTCGCTGGGCGGGACCGTGGCGGATAGCCCGATACCGCCGGGCGCCTCCTGGCAGTTCTTCCGGGGCTTTTCCTCCCCATCGGACGCCGGCGAGGCGTGGCGGCGGTCAGACTTCGAGGACGGCGATTGGGAGACCGGTGCGGAGCCGTTCTTTTACGGGGAACCACTGACGGGAACGGAGCTTCCCGAGATGCGCGGGAATTACACGAGCGTGTACCTGCGCCATGCGTTCGAGATTGCCAATCCGGCCGAGTTTAGTTCCGTCACCCTCAAGGTCCTGTCGGACGACGGCTTTGTCGCGTGGATCAATGGTGAGGAAGTGGCCCGTTACAATGTACCTGGCGGGGACTTGGGACCCGATTCCGTTGCCAATGGAACGTTTCCCGAACCCCTGTCCATCGAGGAGTACCCGGTGGGGCGTCCGTCCACCGTGCTCCGACCCGGACGCAACGTGCTGGCGATCCACGCCTTCAATGCCTCGCTGAACGACAGCACCGACTTTGTGCTGAGTCCCACTCTGGAAACCACCGTGGATAACTCGATACCGGTGGTCGAACGGGTATTGCCTTCCGCGGGGGCTATTCTGCGCGAGTTCAGCTCGGTCGAGATCCAGTTCAGTCGCCCGGTTCGGGGCGTGGATGCGGAGGACCTGTTGGTCAACGGAGTGGCTGCCACTCACCGCGTGGAATTCACGCCAGGTCAGTTCCTCTTCACCTTCCCGCCTGCCCGAACGGGACCGGTCACCGTGGAGTTCCGCAACGGTCATGGGATTCGGGATCTGGCTTCCGTTCCCCATCCGTTTGCCGGCGGCTCATGGTCGTTCGTGGTGGATCCCGCGACGCCCGGCCCTGGGGTGGTGCTGAACGAGTTCATGGCCGACAATCACCGGACCCTGCGGGATGAGGAGGGTGACACCCCGGACTGGATCGAACTGTTCAACTCGGACCGACGCAGCATCAGCCTGACGGGATGGTGGCTCTCGGATGACCCGGCCAACCTCAAGAAGTGGCGATTGCCCGTTCTTAGCATCGCGGAGAACAGCTTCCTCGTGATCTTTGCCTCCGGCAAGGACCGCACCGGCGACCCCGTCCGATTGCACACTAATTTCAAGCTTCGGCACGAGGCGGGAGGCTACGTGGCGCTGTCCAATCCCGCCGGCGGGGTGGTGTCCGCCATTGCCAACTATCCAGCGCAGCGGGAAGATATTTCCTATGGCCTGGCCGCCGGTGCGCCGAATCTGGTCGGATTCTTCCCGATGCCCACCCCGGGAAAACCCAACCGGGAGCAGGGCTCGGGCTTCTCTCCGCCGGTCGAGTTCAGCGACTCCGGTCGGACCTATCAGGGCCAATTGAGCCTTGCCCTTTCGACGACGCACCCAGGGGCCGTCATTCGGTACACCACCAACGGCACCCCGCCGACACCGACGTCCGCTGTCTATGCCGCCCCTCTCATTCTGACCAACGCAGTTCAGGTGCGTGCGCGGTCCTTCGTCACCGGACTCCTGCCGGGCCCGCTGCGCAGCGAGACGTTCGTTCCACTCACCGCTCCACTGGTCGCCTTTACCTCGGATCTCCCGGTTCTGCTCATCCATCATTTCGACTGGGGTCGCCCGTCTGCCAATACGGATACCTACGCTAGTGTGCAACTGTACGAACCGGACACAAACGGTGTCACGTCGCTCACCCATCTCCCGTCGCTCACGTCGCGGGCGATGATCGCCGCCCGCGGATCGAGCACCGAGGGGAATTCCAAGGTCAGTCTGAAGTTGGAGTTTCAGGATGAAGCCGGTTTCGGCCGTTCCCTCGGAATCCTGGGCATGCCGGCCGATCCCGACTGGGTGCTCTATGCGCCCAACGAATTTGAGCCGATCCTGATTCATAATCCGTACGCGCATCAGCTTAGCCGAGACATCGGCCGCTATTCTCCGCGGACTCGCTTTGTGGAGGTGTATCTAGTCCAGCGGGGGCTGGGGCCGGTCAGCCAGACCAGCTACGGCGGCATCTACGTTCTTGAGGAGAAGATCAAACTCGATCACAACCGGGTCGATGCCCCCAAGCTGTTTTCCGGTCAGACGCAGCTGCCGGACATCAGCGGCGGCTACCTGATGAAGATCGACCGGCCCGATCCGGGCGACGGCGGATTCTACGCCGCCAACCGGGGAATCCTATATGTCAGCCCCAAGGAGGAGGAAATCGTCCGGGGGGATCGGACCGCTCAGCGGAACTATCTCCAGGGCTACATGAATGACTTCGGCAACGCCCTCTACGGCGACAATTACCGGGATCCGGTCAGCGGCTACCGTGCGTATGTGGATGTGGGATCCTGGATCGATCACCATTGGCTGAACGTGCTGACGTTCAACGTGGATGCCCTCCGCCTGAGCACTTATTTCTACAAGCAACGCGAGGGTAAGCTGCACTTCGGGCCGCTCTGGGATTTCGATCGGGCGCTCGGCTCGACGGACGGACGGGATGCCGAGGCCGACACTTGGCGGTCAACCGTCGGCGACAGGGGCACCGATTTTTTCAACGACCCGTGGTGGGACCGCCTGTTCACGGATCCCGATTTTTTCCAGTCCTACATCGACCGCTATCAGGATCTTCGCCAATCCTACTTCAGCCTGACCAATCTGACTCGTCTGGTGGACGACCTGACGGGTGAGGTCCGAAAGGCCCAGCCTCGCGAGTATGCCCGATGGCGCAATGAGCCCCGGGGGGGCAGTTACGCGGGCGAGATTCGCCTGCTCAAGACGTGGCTGCGTGTTCGGACTACGTTCATCGACAGCCAGTTTGTCCGTCCGCCATCCTTCAAAGTGCCCGGTCGCGGCGTGCCGAAGGGATACGAGGTGACGCTGAACGTCCCGGCCGATGCCACGGTGTACTATACGCTGGACGGAAGCGATCCCCGGGCCCAGGGCAGCGACACCGGAGACGACATCGCTGCCGGGGCGACGGAGTACACTGGACCGGTGGCGATTGACGCCAACGTCCGGTTGGTCGCCCGAGCGCGCAATCCCAACCACATTGCCCTCACCGGTCCCGATAATCCGCCGCTCGCCAGCATCTGGTCCGGGCCGGTCGCCGAGACCTTTGTCACCGATCCGATTCCGCTGCGTCTCACCGAGATCATGTATCATCCGGCGGGCGACGGACAGGGCACCGGATTCGAGGATGAGGATTTTGAATTTCTCGAACTGCAAAATACGGGGACTACCCCGCTGGATCTCACGGGATTCCAGTTGGAAGGTACGGTGAACTTTACGGTTGCCGAGACGAATGCGGTCCGGACCGTCGCCGCCGGTGGGCGATGGCTGCTGGTCGGGAATCCGGAAGCCTTTGCGGTCCGCTACCCGGGGATGGGGCCGGTGGCCGGGGTGCTGAAGGGGCGCATGAACAACGACTCTGGACGGCTGGCGCTTTTCGGCCGGCTACGGGAACCGGTGTTCGATCTGCGATACTCAGCGGCCTGGCAGTTCAACACCGACGGTTCGGGCAATTCCCTCGTCCTGCGTGAGGAGGTTGGCGGCAATCTGCCACCGGCGGAGGCGTCGAGCTGGAGATCGAGCAGCCAGCGGGGCGGCTCCCCGGGTGTGGTGGATCGGGCGCCCGTGCAGTTGCACGCCACGTTTGCGAAGAGCGTCTTGCGCATTCGGTTGACGGGTGAGCCTGGATGGACCTATTCGCTTCAGCAACGGGCCGATCTCGCTGCGGGCAATTGGCAGACACAGGACACTCAGGTGGCGCAACTGGATGGATCGGTGGAATTTGTGGTCATTCCCGTCGCCGGTGCCCGCCTTTACCGGGCGTTGCTGCCTTGAAATTCGGGGGACGGTAGAGAACCACCGCCCACTCCACGGTGCGCCCCTCCAGCGCGCCCCCTTGGGGCGCACGAATTCGTTAACACCCCAGGACCCAGCCCGTTGGGCTGGGCCTGGAGTTTGGACATTCGTGCCGACATTCACAAAAAGTGACGGGCTCAATATGTCGTTAGATCAATTGAACCTGTCTCTTTTTTAGCCGCGGAGCGTCAAGCAATTGTCTATCAATGTCTTACTAATGCCCCGGCCCGTTATTTTTTGCAGATGCGACAGGCGTCGGCAATTGAGCCATCCTCTCGTTGCTTTCCCCGTCCTTCCAAGTTTTCTGTTCGACGACTTTTCCGTCCTTCATTCTTGCCCGGGTTTTCAAGAAGCCGCTTTCGAAGTAAGCCAGCGCGAGGCCGTCCGGCTGGCCGTGGATGAATTCAACCTGCTCGGCGAGAGAACCATTCTCCCGCCAGCGTCGAAAGGTGCCGTGGAACTTTCCGTCCACGATTCCGCCCTCGGAGAGTTTGACGCCGCTCGGATGCCATTTGCTGCGAAGTCCGTGCGAGACGCCTTCCTTGAAATTCTCCGTCACCTGGAGCTGGCCGTTGGTATGCCAGCCCTCCGAAAGGCCGTGGAGCAGGCCGTTGGTCACAGCGGAACGGGACCGAAGCAAGCCATCGGCCGAATGCTCGACCATGAGCCCGGTGAAGGCGTTTGTCTTGCCGGACAGGCAGAGGCGTCCAGCCACGAGAGCAAGATTGGTGCGGGCGACGCCAACGGGGGGGACCGCCGTTGTTTGAACGGGGGCCTTCGATTTCAGCGACCCCATCAGCAGCGCGGTCATCGTTCCTGCCAGCAGCGCGAGCGCAAGAAGGCTCAGCGTCCACTTCACTTTTGTGCGGCGGCCTGAGTCTTGGGTTGAAATGGCATGGCCCCATTTATTGCGCGCCATGCCGCAGAATGTGTGTTTTCCGCCGCGGAGCGTCAAAGCAAATGCTCATCAATCCCTAATTTTCCGGCGGTATGAGGGGCGGAGCCCGCGTTATCAGTGCAAGTCCTTAGCGGCATTAAATTTTTTCTGCCCGAAACAAAATTTTTACTTGGATAAGTGCTGGGACCAATAGAATAGTTTGCTCCTCCGATTTCTGACTGTGAAGCGTCCTGGCATCAGGTCTTGGTTTAATCGGTGCAGTTGTAGCCCTGCCATGCGCAATCACATAAGTATCGAGGAGTTCAGGCGCTGGGGTTTGCGCCGTCTCCGGAGTTCTGTCCACGGGGCGGCGACGGTCCGGTCTTTTCCGCATCTTTGCGCGCTCAGTTCGGCATCGGGATTGTTTGTTCTGCTAGCCCTTGTATCGTTAGTAGCGATTACGCGCGGTACTGCGCAACTGAATGGTGTTATCTCCTACCAGGGGCGCGTGCAGGTCAGTGGAGTTCCCTTTGAAGGGACGGGACAGTTCAAGTTTGCCCTGGTCGACGCGTTGGGAGTGCAATTCCTTTGGAGGAACTCGCCGGATCTAAATTTAAATGGAGAGCCCGATCAGTTTGCAACGCTGAACGTGACCCGTGGTTTGTACCATGTTTATCTGGGTGATACGGCGCTGGTGGGTGCATCTCACGGAAACGGTGGTTTTCGAGTCAGCGATTGTTGAACGGAAGAATTCTTCATTTTT
>CAMDJH010000164.1 GCA_945900455.1 Akkermansia muciniphila | reverse complement strand
TATATTCCGCCGCCGGAGCAGCACAAACTTGGGGGGTATACGACCTGGCCCGCGCGCACGGCGGGACTTGAAATGGAAGCAGAGCCGCGCATCGTGGATACGTTGCTCAGCCTGCTGGAGGAAGTGTCCGGCAAGCCACGTCGGCCGCTGGAAGAACCGCGGGGTCCGTATACCCGGGCGGTGCTCGACTCGAAACCCGCGGCCTATTGGCGGCTGAATGAGAGCGTCGTCCCGGTCGCTCACGACGCAAGTGGGAACAATCGTGAGGCGGCTTTCGAAGACGGCGTTGCGCTGTACCTGCCCGGTGCGTCATCGGGAGTCGGCTTCCATCCGGCACGGCCGGAAACCCCCAACCCATTCAGTGGCGATCAAATTAATCGGGCCGTCCACTTCGCGGGCGGCCGATTAAGGGCCACGCTTGCCGAATTGGGCACAACCTACTCCGTCGAATTCTGGGTCTGGAACGGCCTCACGAACCACAGTCGTCCGGTGACGGGCTTCCTGATGTCGCGAGGTGTGGAGGGCGACGCCGCCGTGGGCGATCATCTTGGCATCGGCGGCTCCCTGCACCCGGAGCTCGACGGGAAGCTTTTTTTCTTCAACGGAAGCGACCGCAACACGCTGCTCCGAGGCCATACCGCGATCGCGTGGCGTGAGTGGCACCACGTGGTGCTGGTCCGCGAAGGGAGGAAGGTCGCGGTTTATTTGAACGGTGGCGCGACGCCAGAAATCAGCGGTGAAGCCGACATCACACTGGCGGCGGGTGAGAAGTCCTTCTTCATCGGCGGGCGGTGTGATCGCTTTGCGAATTTCGAAGGCAAGATGGACGAGGTCGCCGTCTATGAACGTGCGTTGAAGCCAGAGGAAGCGGCATCCCATTATACGGCTGGAGGCATCCCGCCCAGGCCGATTCGAGCTCCTTGAAACGTCGCGTCGGTTGTGCCCGATGGTCACGAGGCGAGGAACCGCCAAACTTAAAGTGAGCGCCGTGATGCCTCGAACTGAGCAGGGGTGTGCTGCCGCGATGGCGAGGAAGTCAGCTACATCTCGACCGTCATGCTCATTACGTGGCGGGCACGAACCGTTGGGCGATCAGGGCAAGCCCGAAGCAAGCCGCGAACCAGAGTCCGTCGAACGGGGTTGGGTTGACTGCCAGCCAGTCCACGAGGCAGACGCCGGCGATCAATCCTCCCACTGTCTTCCCAATCTGAGGCGGATGGAAGCGGCTGAAGCGGATGCACCGGATGGCCCAGGCGGCCACCACGGCGATGAGGATCCAAGCATTGCGGCGCCATGCGCCTTGATTTGCCAAGTAGCCCAGCAGCGCGGGCAAGGCCAGAAACAGGAATGGCCATCCGGGAATCGCCGGGTTCACCGTGCTTTCCCGCCTGGCAACAAAACTCAGTCCGACAATCCAACTCCCCAGCGCGAGGGCGCTCCACAGCGCCAATCCCGTGATGCCGTCGATCCCGGTGGCGGCTGCGACGAGAAATAAAAGCACACGGCAGGCGGCCATGATTACGGGCGACCAGGGCACTTGCTTATGGACGCCATCGTACCAGAGGATGGATCCCACCAAGCCCGCCGAAAGAAAGGCGGGGACGAGCCCAAGGATCGACAGCAACGCCCAGCCGACGAGCAGTTGAAGAGCGCCCAGTCCCCAAACGGTTGACTCACGAATATGTCCGAGCGGAATGGGACGTGCTGAGCGATGTTGGCGGTCGTGGTCGGCGTCGAAGGCATCGTTCAGGTACATGCCACCCACATAGAGGAGGCTGGAACCGGGAATGAGAAACCACAGCGGACGCGGATCACCGCCGCCGCCGAGCATCCAGCCGGCCAGGCAGTTGGTCCACACGGTCGGCAGATTGGAGACTCGCCCCAGAATCAGCAGCGTGCGTAGAAGGGAATCATTTTGCGTCGTCACGCGATGACCGTACCGGTAATCGGATTGGAATGACAAATCCGCCCGCAGGCTGATTCTTGATTTTCCCGGTGCCTTTTTTGGGTCGTGCCTCCCACACTTGCGGGATGCCGTTGGTATGTCGCGAATTCAGAAATATCGCTCTGATGGGTTTTATGGGGACGGGGAAAACAACTGTGGGTCATTTGCTATCGGATCTGCTGCAATTCGAATTGATCGATACCGACCGGGTGATCGAACAACGGACTGGCAAACGGATTGCCGAGATATTTGCAGAAGAGGGGGAGGCCTCGTTCCGCAGGATCGAGTCAGAAGTCGTTCGCGAGTTGGAGTCAGTCACCGGCAAGGTGATTTCAACTGGCGGCGGCACGGTGGTGAATCCGGTGAATCTGGAAAGCCTGAAGAAGCATTCGCTCCTCGCGTGTCTTTGGGCATCTCCGGAGACGGTTTACGAGCGGGTCCGACATCAGCAACACCGGCCGTTGCTGAACACACCGGATCCGCTCGCAAAAATTCGGGAACTGATGTTGGCGCGAGCTCCCTGGTACCGGGCGGCTGACATCATTGTGGGGGTGGATTTCCGGCATGCGACCGAAGTCGCCCGGCACGTGGCGAAAAGTTTTCGAGATGCCACCCGTCGGCATTGAGGGTGAGTCGAGGAGTTCCGAAAGTGGCATCGACGAATCCCAAGGAAGTCATTCAAGGCGAAGCCCGCCGGTTGGGCTTCGATGTCTGTCGGATAACGACGGCGGCTCCGCCAGGAACGGGTCCGCGATTGCTGGAGGCCTTGGCCCAGGGCCGACTTGGGGAAATGCAGTGGCTGGCACGAAACTCTGAGAAGCGGGTTGATCTTCAGCGCGTTCTCAGCGGAATTCGCAGCGTCGTCATTCTCGCGGTGAACTATGGAGATCGGAGGGATGCGTTGGGCTCGTCCGGCGCAGCGGCGACCATCATCCCCGAGGATTGCCCGGCGGAGGGGGTGATTGCCCGATACGCGCGGTATGACGATTACCACGACCTGTTGGGTGGGGCGCTGATCGAGTTGACGGCGGTGGTGAACGCGTTTGGGATGGGCACTCGATCTCTGTGGTATGTGGACACCGGCCCGGTGCTCGAGCGCGATCTAGCCCAACGGGCAGGAGTCGGATTTGTGGGTAAGCATACCAATCTGATCAGCCGTCAGATGGGCAATTGGTTCTTTCTGGCGGAGATCCTGACCACCCTCGAGCTCGATCCGGATATGGCGGAGCCGAATCGTTGCGGGACCTGTACGCGATGTCTCACGGCATGTCCGACCGGGGCGTTGCCCGCCCCGTTCACCCTGGACTCCCGGCGGTGCATCTCGTACCTCACGATCGAGTTGAAGGGCTCAATTCCCCTCGAATTGCGCCCGTTGATCGGAAACCGGATTTACGGATGTGACGATTGTCTGGCGGTCTGCCCGTGGAATCGTTTCGCGCGGGAGGCCGCACTGCTCGGAGCACACCGGCGGGAGGACATGGAACAACCCGTACTTCGGGAACTTTTGCGCCTGGACGATGCGGAATTCAAACGTCGGTTTGCCGGAACTCCGATGCTTCGTACGCGACGTCGCGGATTGCTTCGCAATGTCTGTGTCGCGTTGGGAAATGTGGGTGGCGTCGGGGCACTGCCCGACCTCGAGCGAGCCGCCGCGGATACCGAGCCCTTAATTGCGGAGCACGCCGCCTGGGCAATCGGGCGGATCCTGGAACGGCAGCGACGCTGAACTGTCTGCCTTTCTTTGTCGGAAACTTTGTCGAGTCCGTCCAGCAGGGGGGGCAAGAAGCCCTGACCCACAGAATCAGCCCGTGGTGGGTGCCAGCTTGAAAAGTGTCTCGCCCGCTTTCGGAACCAGCAACACACCCTCCGCCTCGCGACCGGCATAGTCTGCCTGTCGGATCGTCCGCCAATCGCGATAGCCGAGATTGATTTCTCGACACACCGATTCGGGGATTCCGGTAGCCAGTGTCACGCGAGCCCGCGGGTGTTCGATCCCGTTATCATAGGTGCCTCCACCAAAGACGTGGGTACTGTGGCCCAGGACGCCCCACGGGAAATCTTTGAATCGATCCCATTGTTTCGAGAAATACTCGCGGCAATGGTAGCCGATCTGCCGAATCAACCGGCCGTGGGTCACGCTGATCTCGTGCATGTGAGGCGCATAGATAATTAATTCCCCGCCCGCCGCCAGGACGGGTTCCAGCTTGTACATGCACTTTCCCCCGACCCACAACTCGTCATACATGGGGGGAGCGCAGGACAAAATGGTGTGAAACGGCTTATCTTTCCATTCGATATGCGTGGCGGCGGAAAGATCGGATGCCTGGTCCCAGGCGGATTCGGGTGTGCCGAAAAACAATCCCGCCATCCCCGAACCTTTGACTACGATCGCGAAGCAGCGCTTGCGAACGGGCACCATGGCTCCGACGCGATCCACCACTCGGCGCACCGGGGTCCACTTATTGCCGATAATTCCCACGTTACTGATCACCGCACCCAGCCAATGGAAAAAATTCAAAATCTCCGGGCCACTGACCCCGGGAAAAAGGTACTTGTTGCCGCCGCTGAATCCGATGATCTCGTGAGGAAAGACCGGACCGATAATGATCAGTTCGTCATAGTCGAGCACTCGCCGATTCACCGTCACGACGACGTCCATTGAGAATCGGCCGTCCGACAATTTTTCGATCTCCGCCGCGGGCAGAGTGCCCAACGTGTGGAGTGCCGCCGGGTTGTCCCATTCATGGTTAAAGAACCCCACGTTTCCGTACCGGGACTTCCGCTCGGTCATGGAAATCTCCAGACGCTCGCAAATGGCCTCCTCGCTCATTGGGGGATGGGTTCCCAACGCGACAAGAATGTCGAGCTTGGCAACCGCGGATCCAATCCGGTCGAAGACCGACTTGAACAGTTGGCCGACCGGTGCGGTGCGGGTGCTATCGGGAATGATCAGCAGGATGCGGCGCCCCTGGTATTCAGCCAATGGAAGCGCATCGACCACGAGGGATTGAACTGCAGATTCGGTGACCAGACCGCTGGGTCCGGTGACGGCGGCGAGAGCTTTCTTCTCGATATTCATACGATAACGGGGGAATGGGTTTTCGGCAGGGCGGGAGGATTAAATGGTTTGAGACAGGAAGCCACCGTCAACCCGGAGATCACTTCCCGTCACGAAAGAACTGGCCTTGGCGCTCGCCAGGAACACGACCGCTCCGATTAATTCGTGCGCTTCGCCGAATCGACCCATCGGGGTATGTCCCAAAATAGCCTGCGCCCGCGCTGTGGGTTGACCGCTCTCCTGGAATAGAAGACGGCGATTTTGCTCCGCGGGAAAAAAGCCGGGCGTGATCGAATTGACGCGTACTCCACGGGGCGCCCATTCCCGGGCGAGGAATTGCGTCAGGCTCAGCACGGCCGCTTTGGCGGCGGAATACGCGACGACTCGTGACAACGGGACATGAGCGGAGACACTCGCCACGTTGATAATACTTCCTTGACCGCGCTCGCAAAAGGACGGACCGAAGACTTGACAAGGCAGCAGGACACCTCCCACCAGATTCAGATCGAAATTTGCGCGCCATGCATCCAACGGCACCTGCTCAAACTTTTGCTCCGTTGTCACCGTGGTTCTCGGATCATTGCCGCCGGCCGCATTGAGCAAGACGGTGGGAGCGCCGAGTCTTCGGGCGATGTCCGCGGCGATTTTTTCCAACTGGACTCGGTCGAGGGCATCGGCGGGAAAAAATTCCGAGCGTCCGCCGGCCGCCCGGATGGCGGCGACCCGGGCAGTGCCCCGTTCGGTGTTGCGCCCGACCACGGCGACCGCAGCACCCGCTTCGGCAAGGCCGTCGGCCATTGCTCCGCCGAGGACCCCGGTGCCGCCGATCACCACCGCGACGTCATCTTTCAGGGAAAACATGTTCATGCTGATTTGGGGGACAGTAAGCGTTTATGCGAATCACTGTTCCCGCACCGTTGTCCGCTCGGCGAGCCAAAGCATGTCGAGATTGCCGGGAGAAGGGCCACTGGCAAACCCGGAGAAATTTTGACTGTTACGGAAGGGCGGCCGCGTCCGAGGGTCGACCCAGCGGTGAATCTCGGAATGACCATCGGCAAACGACATCCCGCCAGCACCGCCATGAGTGCTCGCGGGGTAATCAATAATCTTGGCCTTGGATATGGTCTCCGCATCGGTCCACACGACGGCAAAATCGCCGTAATTGATCCCGTCCGGATGTTCATCGATGAAGACAAAGAGTTGGGACGGCGACCCGAGGTTGAGGTCGCTCGTCTTGCGGAAGATTTTGAACTTCGCGCCCTTCGGATAAAATCCCGTGGTACGGGAGTGGTTCAGCCAGTCGTCCGTCGAATTCATTGCTTGACTCATGCTCAGGCTTCGGACGCGCGGGCGGGCCGAACCTCCAATCCGGACCGTACTTCGGTCTGCCGGACACTTGTAAATGCCGGCCGCCCCGGCGGTGAACGGAGCGAGTTTGGCGTGCTTCGGGTCGGTGAGATAGAGAGTGTTGGTGTTGTCGGGATTCCCCCCATTGAAATCGAGGATCCCCTTGACCCAGCCGGCCGAGGTTGTATCCAGAGCGTTATAGACAAGGTTCTCCTGGTAGTCGCCGGCGTAGAGGATCCACGCCAACTGGAGCTGTTTCATGTTGGACATGCACGCTATCCCGTGCGCCTTCTGCTTGGCCCGACCCAGCGCGGGCAGCAACATCCCCGCGAGAATCGCGATGATCGCGATAACCACGAGCAGTTCGATCAACGTGAAGGCGTGTCCGGCCCCGCAGCGCCCGCGGCACGACGGATGCTTGAAGGCCTTGCGAACAGATTCAGCCGGGCTCCACCGACTCATTTGGCGGGCGCGGGAAGCCTTGAGAAAGGGGTGATTGCCACAGGATTTCATGGCTGCGAGGCTAAACTGGAGTCCGGGGATTCCGCAATGGAAGGTTTGGCGGGTGGAGTGCCCGGAATGCCGGGAATTGGTGTTGGGTGTGCAGGGGCGAACCGTCCTGGGAAACGCTGCCGAAGCTGGGAGGAATGGTGCGACGAGCCTCGGAGCAGCCGGTCCACCTCCGTACGACCTGAGTCTTTGCTTGCGGTTCCGTTGAAGAATCCGGGAGGCTGTAAGATCTCTTCGATGCATACGCGCTTTTTCCACGTCACCCTCGCGCTGGTTTCCGCCACTCAGCTGCTGGGAGCGGCGCCACGCGGTTTTTCGACCCAGGAATCCGTGGGGCGCCGGCCCGCTGGCCGGGTGGTGACGCCGGTTAACCAAGTTGTAACGCCCACGGGGCGGCAGGTCGACCTGCCTGGAATGCGACCGCAGGCGATGGCATTGTCACCGAACGGGCAGCTTCTGGTGGTCTCGGGGAAGACCGCGGAGTTGGTGGTGTTGAATCCCGAAACGGGCGCAATTCGGCAGACAGTGACGCTGCCCAATGACACGTTGAACGAGCCGAATCCCTCGGTGGTATCCCCTAACATCCTGAAGCCGGACAAAGAAGGGCAGGTGAGTTTCACCGGGTTGATCTTTTCCCCGGACGGCCGCCGGCTTTACCTCAGCAATGTGAAGGGGTCGATCAAGGTGTTCACGGTGGCAGTGAACGGCACGGTGGCGGGGTCTTTTTCAATACCGTTGCCCCTCGCGAACGCTCCTCGGCGCAAGGAGGAGATTCCCGCCGGTCTGGCAATCTCCCCCGACGGAAGCCGGTTGTACGTGTGTTTCAATCTGTCGAATCGCCTGGCCGAGTTGGAGGCGGCCACCGGACGCGTTCTGCGGACATTTGACGTCGGGGTGGCACCCTATGATGTCGTCCTCGTGGGGGATCGCGCCTTCGTTTCGAATTGGGGCGGGCGACGTCCCGAATCGGGAGATGTGACGGGTCCGGCGGGTCGCGGTATGACCGTTCGAGTAGACTCGGTGCGCTATATCGCGAGCGAGGGTTCCGTTTCGGTGATTGATCTGAAGTCTGGCACCGTTCGCGGCGAGATCCTGACGGGGTTACATGCGAGTGGTCTCGCCGTATCCCCGGACGGTCAGTATGTGATTTGTGCGAATGCCGGGGCCGATACGTTGAGTGCGATTAGTACCCGGAGCGAAACCGTGGTGGAGACGATCTGGGTGAAGGCGAAGCCGTCGGATATTTTTGGAGCATCGCCGAATGCCGTGACCTTTGATCCGAAAGGCCGCCGGCTATACGTCGCGAACGGCACTCAGAACGCAATTGGAGTGATTCGGTTCGATCCGCGCGATCGCGAGTCCCGGTTGGAAGGACTGATTCCGGTTGGATGGTTTCCGGGGGTCGTTCTGCACGATGCGCGGCGGAAGCAGCTGCTGGTCGCCAACATCAAGGGAATTGGCGACAAGTTTGGGAAGGGCGAGAATAGGACGCCCGGGTTTAACTCGCACCAATATTATGGGTCTATATCCATCCTACCGGTTCCTTCAAAACGGGATTTGCCCCGGTTTTCGGCGGTCGTCGATCGCAACCTCCGCCGCGAGGCCATCCAAAACAGCCAGCTTCCGCCGCGGCCGGGGCAGCCACCCCGACCGGTACCGGAGCGGATTGGTGAGCCGAGCCTTTTCAAACATGTCGTCTATATCATCAAGGAAAACCGCACCTACGACCAGGTGTTGGGGGATGTGGCGGTTGGGAATGGCGATCCGCGGTTGTGCATTTTTGGTGAGACCATCACTCCGAATCTGCATCGATTGGTGAAGGAGTTCGTATTGCTCGATAACACTTACTGCGCAGGAATTCTAAGTGCGGATGGCCATCAATGGTCGACGACGGCCTTTGCGACCGACTACATGGAGCGGAGTTTTGCGGGGTTCCCACGGAGTTACCCGGATGGGATGGGTGAGGATGAAAGCGACGCCCTAGCCTATTCACCGGGAGGTTTCATTTGGGACAACGCGTTGAAGCACGGTAAGACCCTGCGGGACTACGGAGAGTTTGCGGCCCCGGATGTGCGCTGGCGAGATTCCAAAGCGAAAGGATCTCCGAAGTTTCTGGATTGTTACCGAACCTGGATGGGCGAGACCCATTCCGTCGTGTTCGCGAGTAGTCCCATGGTGGAGTCGCTGCGACCGTACATGCCGACCGAATATGTCGGATGGAACATGGCGGTGCCGGATCAGTATCGGGCGGACTTTTTTATCAAAGAACTTAAGGAATTTGAGGCCCGTGGGGAATTTCCAAATTTGGTGCTGATCTGTTTGCCGAACGACCATACCAGCGGAACGAGCAAGGGTTCGCCGACGCCGGCGGCGCAGGTGGCGGACAACGATCTGGCGATGGGACGGATCATTGAAGCGCTGTCGCATAGCCGCTTCTGGCCCGAGACCGCCGTCTTCTCGATTGAGGACGATCCGCAGGCGGGTTGGGATCATGTGAGCGGGTACCGCACCACGGCGTACTGCATTAGTCCCTACACCAAACGAGGAGCGGTCGTCAGCACCCAGTACAACACGACAAGCCTGTTGCGAACGATCGAGCAGATCTTGGGACTGCCTCCGATGAACCAATTTGACGCCAGTGCCACACCGATGTTCGACTGCTTTCAGGCAACGGCGGATCTTCGTCCGTACGTGGCGCTGCCGCCCACGATTCCGTTGGATCAGATGAACCCGGATCCAAAGGCGGTTGCGGACCCCGTGTTAAGGCGGGACGCCATCGTCTCCAGTCGGTTGAACCTCAAGAAGCCGGATGCCTGTCCGGAAGACGTGTTGAACCGGATTTTGTGGCGGGCCGTGCGTGGGGTGGCCGATCCGTATCCGGAGTGGGCGGTGATTAAGACCGAAGACGATGATGATTGATCCGAGGGAACGGGTGGGGGGAAGGCGATTGGGGTGAGGGCGTCTTCGGTTGCACGGTGGGTGGCACGCGTTTAGTTTAAAACACTATTTGACACATGGGGTACGGGTCTGCTTCCTTCTAACCTCATTTTCGAGTGCGACCTTTCGAGTTTTATTTCTGAATTTTATTTATGTACGCTGTTTTGGAAACGGGCGGCAAACAATACCGGGTAGCCGCCGGTGACACCTTGCAAATCGAGCTTCTGGAGGCTGAGCCGGGAAGCTTGTTCACATTTGACCGTGTCCTCTTAATCAACAATGACGGCAAGGTTTCAGTTGGAGCCCCCACGGTGACTTCGGCACGGGTGGTGGCGGATGTGGTCAGCCACATACGCGGTGAAAAGAAGACGATTTGGAAGATGCGCCGCCGCAAGGGATACCACAAGAAGCAAGGGCATCGTCAGGAATTGACCGTGGTGAAGATCAAAGAAATCAATGTGTGATCGGGAGACGACACCCGGTTCAGCAAGAGAATCATTCGAGAAATTAACGAGATCATTTTATGGCACATAAGAAGGGTCAGGGAAGTGTACGTAACGGCCGCGACAGCATCAGTAAGCGACTGGGAGTGAAAGCCTTCGGCAGTGAGTTAGTCACGGCTGGAAGCATCATTGTCAGACAACGCGGCTCCAAGTTTCATGCCGGAACCAATGTGGGGATTGGGCGTGACTGGACGCTGTTCGCGCTTGTGGACGGGCGGGTCAAGTTCGACAAATTTGTTCGGAAAGTCAGTGTAGTGGCGGAATCCGCCCAAAACTGACTCGGGTTCGCCAGGATATTTTTTAAGGGCGAGGCCGGTGGCCTCGCCTTTTTTGTTCGGGTATTTTTTGAGCACAGGGGGGTGAGCCTTGGATGGGGGGCGACCTGGGAGTGAAATCAGACGACGATGTTCATCGACGAAATCAAGGTGTTCGCGCAGGCAGGGCATGGAGGGAAAGGCTGTGTAGCCTTTCTGCGCGAGACGTTTCGCCCGAAGGGGGGCCCCTCCGGAGGAAATGGGGGGCGTGGGGGCGATGTCATCCTCGAGGCCGACCATGATCTAAACAACCTGATCCATCAATTTTACCAAGCACGACTCATTGCTGGCTACGGCACGGGTGGGATGGGGAAGGGGATGGATGGTCCGGCGGGCAAGGATCTCATTGTCAAGGTGCCGTGCGGAACGTTGGTCTGGCAGATCGAAGGCAGACCGCCGACGCCGGTGCGCGCCAAACCCTTTGAGACCAAAGAACAGGAAGAGGAAGAGGAGGAGGAAGATGGCGAGATTACAGAACTCGATGACTCGCGGATCCCTTCTGCGATTGCCGAACGGGCGGTGATTCGACGGTCCGCCGGCATCAAGGCGTTAGAGGTTGATCTGGTTGCGGAAGCGGACAAAGCCCGAGCGGAAGCGCAGTTGAAAGCGGGGCCCGTGCGGAAGGGGGAATTAGTGGTTGATCTCACCGAGCATGGGCAGCGGTTCATCCTGTGTAAAGGAGGGCGAGGGGGGTTGGGAAATCGGAATTTTGCAACGTCACGCCGGCAAACTCCCCGTTTCGCGCAACCGGGTGAGGCCGGAGGCGAAGGGGAGTTCCTCTTCGAGCTTCGGATCATGGCCGAGATCGGCATTGTAGGATATCCGAACGCCGGGAAGTCGACGTTGTTGGCCGCGATTTCCAAGGCACGTCCTCGAATTGCAGCGTACCCATTTACAACCCTGACACCGCAGATTGGTATCATTGAGTATCCGGATTGGCACCGGCTCACCGCATGCGATGTGCCGGGGTTAATCGCGGGAGCGCATCTAAATGTGGGTTTGGGACACGCATTCTTGAGGCATGTCGCCCGGTGCCGAGTGCTGGTGATTCTGCTCGATATGGCGGGCACGGACAATCGGCCGCCGTGGGAGGACTACCGGAGTTTGCTGGAAGAACTGGAACTGTATGATCCTGCGATGCTCGACAAGCCGCGATTGGTGGTGGCCAATAAGATGGATGAGCCTGCCGCGGTGGACAATTTGAAAACATTCAAACGCAAGGTTCGGAAGACACCCATCATGGAGATTTCGGCCGCCTTTGATCTTGGAATCCCGGAATTCTTGCAAGCAATACGCAAGACGGTTGAATCCAGCAAGACCTCCCAAATCCGCGGATAGGAATCTGAAAATGGGGGAAAAAGCTCTCTACTGTGCTTTTTTCGCTTGCATATGTTATATATTCTGTATCGAACACGAATGCGCCGCGCGCATACCACTCCAGTCCAAGACCGCGTTCGGGGCACTTCCCAACACGGGCACGCAGCGCTATTTCCGCGTAGACTGTGCTTGCCTTGAGAATGGAATTTGTCGCCACCGACTATTGAGGAATGAGAACCACGGATAAACGCCGATGGACGCAGATTTCATGCCCTTTCTATCCGCGTCAATCCGTGTTCATCCGCGGTTCTCCTCTCCTTTATCCGCGGATTTGGGAGACCTCCTGAGCACTCGACGGGTTGGATGCGGTCGGTTTAGACTCGCGGTTTAGACTCGCGGTTTAGACTCGCGGTTTAGACTCGTTTTGGCGACGCCAGCGCGTGACGACCGGATTCCTGGAGGTAGGTCAGGGCCAGGGCCAGGGCATCCGCTGCGTCGGAGTCCGGGATCGTTGGCAGATTCAGCATCCGTTGGACCATTTTTGCGACGGCGGATTTTTGAGCTCCGCCGAATCCGACGACCGCTTGTTTCACTTTGCGGGGAGCCAGTTCAAAGATTGGCACACCGGATTCCGCGACCGCCGCGAGGGCGGCACCTCGGGCCTCGCCCATAATGAGGGCCGTCTGGATATTTTGGGCAAAAAAGAGACCTTCGATCGCGCACACCCCGGCACTATGCTGACGGGTGACATCTCGCAACGTCTGCAGGATGTGGAGCAGGCAGCGGGATCGTTCCCATCGGGCGGGGCACCGAATGGTGCCGAAGGCGAGGGCTTGATGTTGAGGGCGCCCGTAGCGGACGACTCCCCAGCCTGTGCCGCGGAGGGACGGGTCGACTCCGAGAACCACGCCAGCAAAGGCAGGGGTCGATTCACGGATTCGATCGGGTTCCACCCCGTTTTTTCCGCGGCCTGCCAGGCGATGCTGAATTGCCGCGAATTGTTTTGGGGAAATGGCCATTTCTACAAGACTTGCCCCGGCTTCTGTCCGCGCAGTAATTTCCGGTACGTAGCGAGAGCAAGGAGGGGCCAGGAGTTCCGGTAGATGTCGTACTTGAGGTAAAAGACCTTGGGAAAACCGGTGCCCGTTATCTCGTCCTCGGTCCAGGAGCCATCCTCATTCTGGTTTTTGACCAGCCAATCGACCCCTCGCCGTAGCCAGGCATCGTTGGGATCTCCCATGGCGCACAAGCCCATGACGGCCCAGGCAGTCTGCGACGGAGTCGCCGGCCCGGTCCCCTTAAAGACAGGATCGTCGTAGGTGTTGCACCGTTCGCCCCAGCCACCTTCCGGAAGTTGCACCGACCGCAACCAGTCGCGTCCTTTCACGAGCCAGGGCTGATTCATATCGACGCGCTGCGCGTTCATGCCACGAAGGACCTGCCAAGTTCCGTAGATATAGTTCACTCCCCAACGCCCGTACCAAGATCCATCGGGTTCCTGCTGCTTTTGAAGATACCGGATCGCCATTTGGATCTGCGGGTCATCGGTCAACTGACCTTCGTAGCCGAGGAGTTCGAGAATCCGTGCGGTGATGTCGGCGCATTCCGGATCGAGCATCGCGTTGTGGTCCGCGAACGGGACTTTCTCCAGAATATTCTTGGTGCAATCTTTGTCGAAAGCCGCCCAGCCGCCGTCGCGACATTGAAAGGTCAACATCCAGCGGAGAGCCCGCCGAAAACATTCATCCCGTCGTTGGACGTCGTCGGTGGGGATTTGGCGCAGTGCCATCAGGACCATCGCGGTGTCATCCACATCTGGGTTCCACTTGTTGTTGTACTCAAATACCCACCCACTGGGCTCGACCTGGGTTGGATTCTTGTGTTGCCAGTCGCCGCGAAAACGGATCTCGCGATCCAGGAGCCAGTTGGCTGCGCTCTTCATCCGTGGATGATCCGAAGGCACACCGGATTCGCGAAGGCACATGGTGACGATTGCGGTGTCCCACACCGGTGAGAAGCAAGGCTCGATGCGTAGAGAATCCGCGGTATGGTGTTCGAGTTTTTTCAACTCCCGATGCGCGCGCAGCACCTGGGGATGATCGTCCGGGTAACCGAGCGCGATCAATGCGATGAGCGCGTTCAGCATGGCCGGAAAGATTGCTGCAAGGCCGTCGCTTCCTTCGAACCGTTCAATCATCCAGGACTCCGCCTTGCGCAAAGCCCGACCCCGGAAGGGATGCAACCGATGGCGGGCAAAGCGCTCGGCGAGCTTGTGCAGCTTGTCGAGCCAGAGAAAGGCGTTGCGAACCGAGAAATCAAAATAACGGGGTCGCAGCGACTCGGTGAGTTCCCATTTACCGTTCGGGTAGAGTTCATCGAGAGTTAGGCCGTTCTTCAGAGGGCGCGTCGGGCGGAAATGATTGATGATGGCGAGCGGTATAAGCATCGCCCGGGACCAATTGCTCATCTCCCAAAAATTCACGTGGAACCATTTACCAATCAGCAGGATTTCGCACGGGATGGTGGGGACGTGGTTCCAACCGACAAGGCCGAGGAGGGCGAGGTAGAGCTTCGAAAAGGTATTCATCCGGGGCACCCCGCCAAGCGAGCGGGTGATTTCGCGTGCCTTCAACATGCGAGGGTCGGTGGTGCAAACGCCGGCGAGCTTCAAAGCCAGATAGGCCTTCACTGTCGCATTCACCTCGGCTGGGCCATGCGGATAAATATTCCACCCGCCTTCCGGAAGCTGCCGATCGAAAAGATGCTGAACGGCCTTCCGCTCCCAATCCCGGTCCACCACTCCCCACCAGTGGTAAAAGGCCACCATGTCCGCGACAAGTGTCGCGTCGGCAAACAGTTCGCCCACCCAGAAACCACTCGGTTTTTGTTCGGAAAGAAGAAACGCTTGCGATCGCGTGATCGCTTCGTCGACGAGCGTGGAACCTAGCCGTGAAGGCGCTGCCGCCGGGGCAACCCTTGATCCCGCCGGCGATATCGGAGTCATGGACATCGTTGTGGAGTCTGCGATCTGGACAATGGGTGTA
>CAMDJH010000163.1 GCA_945900455.1 Akkermansia muciniphila | reverse complement strand
CATCGACGAGACTTAACCGAGCCAACGGCCTGGGAGCAATCTCCTCATCGCCCTGTAAACCGTTGAATATCCCTAGGTTTGAGTTTTTTGACCAAACGGGAATAGGTCGAGCGGAGAGGGGCTAATTTCGGGCAAGGATGTGACCGATTGAACAAATTAGTCGAGCGAACACGTGCGTTTGCCGAAGTGACACCGTCAAGGAGTTGGAAACAGTCATGGTAACTATATATATAAATGAGCGAGCGATTGACTGCGCGGCTCATTTACTCTGCGTTAACGTGCCAGGCGCGGTTTATTATTTCATAGTGCGAAGCAGCCAGAAGCTGAGTTATATGGTATTGTTATTAGTTCTTGGTATTATCTACTTATTGTTGGAGTGTCATTCTCGCCGGCATGCCCGGGCAGGTGTCCGAAGATTGTACGGGGGCCCGAACCAAGGAGCCGGACATCTTGGCGCAAAAGAGCGGCTGGCGTGAGGTCCTTAACCCGTTGCGGGAACATCTGGAACTTTTCCCGCCTCGGACACGGTACTGAATTGAGAGTAACGGAATCAGGCATTGCCCAAGTGCACGGTGAGGTTGTTTGCTGTCACGCAATTCACGTCACGTGTCCCTCACACCGCCCGAGGGCAGGGTGAGGGGGCTAACGGGACGGTTGAATCACTTTCCCGGCTCAGCCCAGTCACGAAGAAGCTATTCAAGATCCTGAAATTCGGGTCTTGCAGGAACTCCAGTTTCTCTCGCGCTACATATAAAATGTCTTGGTCGAGACATGTTACTTGTCAACAAATCAAACACGAGACCGCTGCCAGGGATTGGATGCGCTCGGGCTTGTCCGCCGTGCGGTGCCACTAATCTATCGGCGCGCCGCGGTTACACTTGCCCCGTCCGCCACCTTTGAGAACACTGCATCGCATGAACGCCTTGGGTCTTGCATTTCTTGTCCTCACCCTCTTGCTGACTCTCGCCCCGCGTTCCGCTTCCGCTGCGGAACCGACTGTCGACACCAATGCCGTCTGGTTCGCCGAGCATTACACGAAGTACGAGCACCGGATTCCGATGCGCGATGGCGTTCGGCTTTTCACTCGCATCTATGTGCCCAAGGACGACTCGCAGCCGTGGCCCATCCTGCTGACGCGCACGCCGTATGCTCTGAAGCCGTACGGGACCGAGAACTACAACGATCCGGTCGGCTCCTTCCGAACGCTGGCGAAAGACAGTTTCATTCTCGTGACCCAGGATGTGCGCGGCCGCTATGGATCGGAGGGCGAATACCTTCACGTGCGTCCGTTCAATCCGAACAAGGGACCCAGGGACACGGACGAAAGTTCGGACGCCTTCGACACCATTGACTGGTTGGTCAAGAACGTCTCGAACAACAACGGCAACGTTGGCATGTATGGTATTTCCTATCCCGGATTCTACACTTCGATGGGGATGATAGATTCGCATCCGGCGCTCAAGGCCGCGTCCCCACAGGCACCGATCGCTGATTGGTTCATGGGCGATGACATCCATCACAATGGTGCGTTCTTTCTTTCCCAGAACTTCGGGTTCTTCCACGCCTTCGCCCAGCGCGCGGAAGATCCCCTGCACGAAGACTTGAAACCGTTCAACTTCAAGACCCCGGACGGTTACGATTTTTTCCTGCGCATGGGACCGCTGGCAAACTCGGACAAACGACTGCTGAAAGGCCGTTCACCGGAGTGGAACGAATTTCTAGCGCACCCGACATACGACGGGTATTGGCAGGCGCGCAATATTCGTCCACACCTCAAGAACGTCCGATGTGCCGTGATGACCGTCGGCGGCTGGTACGATGCGGAGGATTTGTTCGGGCCACTGGAGACGTATCGTTGGACCGAACGGATGAACCCTGGCATCACCAACGTGCTCGTCATGGGGCCGTGGGCCCACGGCGGTTGGGGCCGTGGCGACGGTGATAAGCTGGGCGACATCAACTTCCATGGGAAGACGTCGGAGTTCTATCGGGAGAAGATCGAACTGCCGTTCTTCCGACACTTCCTCAAGGGCGACACCAACTATACTCCGACCGAAGCGCACGTCTTCGAGACCGGCACGCATCAGTGGCGGCGATTCGACGCATGGCCGCCGAAGCAGACCACGGCGCGCACGCTCTACTTTCGCGCGGGAGGCGGGCTTGGCTTCACTGTGCCCGCCGATGGCCGGGATGCCTTCGACGAGTACGTAAGTGATCCGGCCAAGCCTGTGCCTTACACGTTGGAACATACCACCGGTTACCCGAGGGGTTATCCGGTTCACGATCAACGCTTCGCCGCATCGCGTCCGGACGTACTGGTATACGAGACCGAACTGTTGGAGGAGGACCTTACCTTTGCTGGGCCGCTCTCGGCGACGTTGCACGTGTCCACCACCGGGACGGATGCCGATTGGGTGGTGAAGTTGGTCGACGTCTATGCGGGCGACTTCCCCGATCCGAAGCCGAATCCCGCCTCTGTAGCGATGGGCGGCTACCAGCAGCTCGTGCGCGGCGACGTGTTCCGCGGGAAATTCCGGAAGAGTTTCGAGAAACCCGAACCGTTCAAGCCGGGCGAAGTGACGAAGATCGAGTTCTCGATCCCCGACATTTACCACACCTTCCGACGCGGCCATCGCGTCATGGTCCAGGTGCAAAGTTCGTGGTTCCCGCTGGTGGACCGAAACCCGCAAACGTTCGTGAACATCCCGACCGCCACGGTGGAGGATTTTGCGAAGGCCACTCACCGTGTTTTTCGGGGAGGAAATACCGCCTCCTCACTCACGGTGCAGGTGCTGCCGGTCAAGTAAGAAATTCTGATGCCGTGGGGCGATTCACGTGCCAGTGTGCAGCCATGCCTATCACCACCGTCGCAGCGTCTTCACACCGCTCGCCGCGGCAACGCCTGCGTGATGCCGAGGCATTTTTTATGAAACAAGATGCCACCCACTCGACTCTGGAACGTCTTGCCGCCCGGCTGGATAAAGAACGAATTCCCTACGTGCTCGTCGGCGGGATGGCCCTGGGACTTCACGGCTATGAGCGGATGACGCGAGATGTGGATATTCTGCTCACAACCGATGGCTTGAGAGCATTTGAAGAGCGGTGCGTAGGGCGCGGTTACGTGGCGAAATTTCCGGGTGCGCGCCGCGCTTACGTTGACGCAGAGACCAAAGTGCCGGTGGAAATCCTCTGCACCGGGGAATTTCCCGGCGATGGCCTGGCAAAGCCCGTCGCCTTTCCTGACCCATTCTCCGCTGGCATTCAAATTGATGGAATTAACGTCATCAAACTCGAAAGGCTTATCGAACTCAAACTCGCCTCCGGCCTCACCGCCCCGCACCGCCTGCGGGATCTCGCCGACGTTCAGGATCTGATCATAGTTCTCGGCCTTTCACGGGACTTGGGGGCGCAACTCGACGCCAGCGTGCGCGACGAATATATGAGACTCTGGGAAACGTCCCGACCGCCGTAAATCGGAAAAGAAATGCCTCCGGATTGCTGCGAACCATGACATGATAGATCGCGCCCGGAAACTCGACGCGGAGTGGATGAGCCACGGATTCAGTCATCCGCATTTTCGCGCCGATGAGTCAATAACTCGTTCTAACCCCAAAATGACCCCTTTAACAAAGTGACAGGTTCAATGTCGGTGACATTCGGCTGATGGTTTGTCATGGGTTAAACCGAAATTTGTTAGAGAGAGGCTTTATGAGAATGGCACGGATCAAGATCGAAGGAGCGACAGCAGTGTATCATTGCATATCGAGGGTCGTGGGCGGGCAGATGCTGCTCGGGCAGGTGTTAAGGCTGCGAGTGCGGCATTTGACGGACGGGGTGATTCTCGGATCGAAGGATTTCGTGAACGAAATGTTTATTCGACATCGAGATCGCTTTGGTGCGCGACGCAAAGATGGAGCGCGACCGATTCGGGGAGTCCCGATACCGGGCATAAGTGTAATGCGAGACCTGCGAGTGAATGCGATCGGTTGAGGGTTGAAAAGCGAGCGATTTGCTTGCACCGAGCCCGACGATTAGGTCGAACCAAGAGAAAATGCAGTGGGCCAGATCTAACGTATTGACATACCGAGAATAGCGACGTGGCATTTCAGGATGGCAAGACCGTTGCGAATCAATCCGGCCCCGGGGTCGTACGTCATGAGCCGCGGAACGAGGGGTCAGTAAAAGGGTCAGAGATGACAAAAAAAGTGTTGGAATCGTAAAATCATTGGGAGCGGTTCGATCCGTCCGCCAGTGGCCCATCGTCAATTGCTCTGCAATCCAAAACCAGGTCATCGTCGTTTCCGCCCGCAGGCGCGCTGCCATCTTCGCCTTTTTCTCATCCCCTTTGGGCCGCGACTCAAGCTCCTTGTCCGTCCACTCGATCTCATCCAACATTTCCCTGTAGCGGCCGCTGAGCAGGTGTCCGAACAGCGTTGAGTTCACACTCCGCTTGCTCGCAACTTGGCGGCTTTGTAACGTCGGCGGCAAGACGCGTCATTTCAATCCATTCATACCATGGCCAAGCAAGCCTTTCCGAACATTCCGAAAATCCAGTACGACGGACCCGGGTCCCGCAACCCGTGGGCCTTCAAACACTACAATCCCGACGAATTGATCGAAGGGAAATCGATGAAGGATCATCTCCGTTTTAGCGTGGTGTACTGGCACACCATGTGCGGCACCGGTGCCGACATGTTCGGCTGGGGCACCGCCGATCGCCCGTGGGATCGGATCGGAAAACCCGGATCCGTCGATCAGGCGAAACGACGAGTGCCGGTCTTCTTTGAAATTCTGGAGAAGCTACAGTGCCCCTTTTACGCGTGGCATGACCGGGATCTCGCGCCGCACGGAAAAACGCTTCGCGAATCCAACGAGTATTTCGATACGATCATCAATTTGGTGAAGCAGCATCAGAAGGCCACGGGGACCCGCCTCCTGTGGGGCACCGCCCAGAATTTCGCACACCCCCGTTACATGCACGGTGCCGCCACAAGTTGTAATGCGGACGCCTTCGCCTTCGCTGCCGCCCAGGTTAAGAAGGCGATGGAGATGACTCGGGAACTCAATGGGGAAGGGTACGTGTTCTGGGGCGGGCGCGAGGGGTACACGACGTTGCTCAATACTGACCTAAAGCGCGAGATGGATCACCTGGGGGCCTTCCTGCACATGGCGGTCGACTACAAGAAGAAGATTGGGTTCAAAGGCCCGTTTTACATTGAACCGAAGCCGAAGGAGCCGACCAAACACCAATACGATTCCGATGCGGCCGCGTGCCTCAATTTCCTCCGGGAATACGGCTTGATGGAACATTTCAAGCTGAACATCGAGACGAATCACGCGACATTGGCGGGGCACACGATGCAGCATGAGTTGGAGGTGGCGAGCGCCGCGGGCGCTCTCGGATCGATTGACGCCAACACGGGCGATTTATTGCTTGGCTGGGATACCGATCAATTCCCCACGGACCTGTACCTGACGTCGCAGTGCATGCTGACAATACTGAAGTACGGCGGGTTCACTACGGGCGGAACCAACTTCGATGCCAAGGTGCGGCGGGAAAGTTTCACGCCGGAGGATTTGTTTCATGCGCATATTGCCGGAATGGATTCCTTCGCACGCGGCCTGAAGGTCGCCGCGGCGATTCGCAAGGATGGTCGGCTGCCGGAGTTTGTGCGGAACCGGTACCGCAGCTGGGACAGCGGCATCGGAGCTCGCATCGAAAAGGGCACGGTTGGTTTTAAGGAACTCGAAGCGTATGCCCTCGATCTCGGAGAAGTGTCCACCAACGAAAGCGGTCGACAGGAATATCTGGAGAACCTCTTCAACGAATTCATCTGACGGGGCGACGCAATCCCCGACACCGCTGCCGCGTGCGGGTCGCGACGCCCGGGAGTGATTCCAAGTTCAAAATGAAAACGGCTGTGCCCTGCACGCTGGGTCTCGATTATGGTACGAACACCGTCCGGGCACTGATTGTCCGCACGGAGGACGGAGCGGAAATCGGACAGGGAGTAGCCGCGTATTCACACGGCGAGTACGGGGTTGTGTTGGATGCCCGGGAACCGGAATTCGCCCGGCAGCATCCGGCGGACTATCTCGACGCGGTCGGCATCGCCGTGCGGGAAGCCCTTGTTGCAGCGAGGGAACATCAGCCGGGATTTCTGCCGGAACATATCCTGGGCATCGGGGTCGATACCACAGGCAGTACTCCGCTGCCCGTCGATTCCCGCGGCCGGGCGCTGGCGGAGGACTCCCGGTTCGCCCGGGATCCCAATGCCTATGCCTGGCTTTGGAAGGATCACACGTCCACCGTTGAAGCCAGCCGCATCACCACGGCGGCGGCGAAGGAACACCCAGAGTATCTGTCGAAATGTGGTGGCGTTTATTCAAGTGAATGGTTTTGGGCAAAAATCTGGCACTGCGCCAACGTGGCTCCCGAGGTCGCGGCAGCAGCCCATTCTTGGATTGAATTGGCGGACTGGATCCCGGCGATTCTCACCGGCACGGAGGCAATGCCCGTTCGGGGAATCTGCACGACCGGTCACAAGGGCCTCTATCACGAGTCGTGGGGCGGATTTCCGGAGGGCGGTTTTCTGTCCAGCCTGCACGCTGAGCTGGGTCGTTTGCGCAGGGCATTGGGTAGCATTCACTGCGTGACGGCGGATCAGCCGGCGGGGCGGCTTTCGGCGGAATGGGCCGATCGACTGGGATTGTGCCAAGGCATTCCGGTGGCCTCCGGCGCGTTGGATGCCCACCTCGGTGCCGTCGGGAGCGGCATCGCTCCGGGTGTCTTGGTAAAGATTCTGGGAACAAGCACCTGTGATATTATGGTGCATCCTTTTTCCAAGGGGGCTCTGCCGGATGTCCCTGGGCTCTGTGGAATCGTGCCCGGATCGGTGTTATCGGGACATCACGGACTCGAGGCCGGGCAAAGTGCGGTAGGAGATCTCTTCAACTGGTTCGTGTCGCGCTGCGCTCCCGCTAATGCCACCCACGAATCGCTTTCCGCCGAAGCCGCCCGGTTGCGACCCGGCGAAAGCGGTCTGCTGGCGCTCGATTGGAATAATGGAAACCGAACCGTGCTGGTCGATCAACGCCTGACGGGATTGCTGCTGGGCCAGACTCTCTCGACCCGCCCTGCCGATATCTATCGGGCGCTCATTGAAGCAACCGCGTTTGGTGCCCGCGTCATATTGGAGCGTCTGGATGAGTACGGTGTGACGGTGGATCGAATCGTTAATTGCGGCGGCATCGCGGAGAAAAGTCCGCTGGTGATGCAGATTTACGCGGACGTCACGGGCCGGCCGATGCAGATTTCCAGGAGCACCCAAACCTGTGCACTCGGTTCCGCAATCACCGGTGCCGTAGTGTCTGGCATTTATCCAGATATGGTCGCTGCGCAGCAAGCGATGACCGGAGTGCAACCGACTGTTTACCGACCCAATTCGCCCGACGTCGCCACCTACAACCGGCTCTTCCCGCTCTACAAGACGCTCCATGATGCCTTTGGGTTGGGTCGGTCTACGGGCGACATCGGCCAGGTGATGAAGGACCTCCTGGCCTTGCGAGATCAAGCGAGACCCCGACGCCAGTAGAACGCAGGATACTCCAACTGCCCCTTTCGCAACGCGGGCAACGTTGCTATTGTTCATCCTGTGACGGACAGTTTTCGCTGGAAACCTTTGTGGTTTTCCATCTCTTTCGCGCTTGGATTTCTCCTTTCCGAGCCGGCTCGTGCTGCTGACACGAGAGTAGTCTGGCTTCTGCAACTCGCAGGCGACTCAATCGCAACCACCGAGCTGACAGCTCGAAAATCGGGAGCTCGCCTCCTCGATGCCCGCCAGGCCGTGGCGGCCAGGGCATCCGCCATGGCACAGCAGCACACGGAAATCACGGGAGCAATCGAAGGCCTGGGGGGACGCGTCACCCAGCGTTACTCGAAGCTGCTGAACCTGGTCAGCGTCGAGATTTCCTCATCGCAAACCAACCTGCTTCGCGGCTTGCCCGGGGTGGTCGAGATGCAGCCGAGCAAACTATTCTACCGGAGTTTGGAGACCAGCGTTCCGTTCGTTGGTGGACCCGTTGCGTGGAAAAGCCAGGCGAGCGGACTCAGCGGTGAAGGGATAACGATTGGAATCATCGATTCGGGGATCGACTACACCCACGCTGATTTCGGGGGCGCGGGAAGTGTCGCCGTTTTCGATTCGAATAATTCCACCCGAATTGAAGTGGGCAGCTTTCCCACGGCTAAGGTTATCGGTGGCTCGGATTTCGTCGGGGACGACTATGACGGCTCGGATCCGGATCACAACACACCGTTCCCGGACTCGGATCCTTTGGATCCGAAAGCCCATGGACATGGATCCCACGTTGCCGGTATCGCTGCTGGGTTTGGCGTGCTGACTTCGGGGAAAACCTACCGTGGCACGTATACAAATCTGCCCGCAATGTCCGAGTTCCTGATCGGGCCTGGTGTTGCACCCAAGGCCCGACTCTATGCTTGGAAGATCTTTGGACGCGAAGGACCCACCTCCACCGAGGCAATTCTGAGTGCCATCGAAGCCTGCGCGGATCCCAACGGAGACGGATCCTTTGATGATCACCTCGATGTGGCAAACCTATCCCTCGGCTCCAGCTTCGGGACAGAAGGCGGACGCGATTTCGAGCAGTCCGCCGTCAACTTTTTGAGTCAACTCGGCTGCATTGTGGTGGTCGCTGCCGGCAATGACGGCAATGTGGTGGCGAATATGGGCAGCCCCGCAGTCGCGGCCCGAGCCATCGCTGTCGCCAATTCACTCGACAATGGATCTGTCAGCCTGCAATTCAGGGTAAATGCGCCGACGAGCGTCGCCGGACTTTACTCTGCTGTGGAGGGGGCTTTTACCGTTCCGCTGGCGGACATCGCCCCGGTCACAGCCCAGGTTGTCCAGACACTTCCGACGCAAGCTTGCGAAGTGCTCAATAACGGGGCCGCGCTGAAGGGGAAAATCGCCATGATCGAACGCGGGATTTGCTTCTTTACCGACAAAATTCGCAAGGCCCAGGCCGCGGGTGCCGTGGGCGTCATTATGGTGAACAACGTCGACGGTGATCCGATCCCGATGGGTGGCAGCGGCACCACCGACGACATCAAGATTCCGGGAATTATGATTTCGAAAGCGGATGGCGCCCGTCTCGCTGCGGAACTCGCCAACGGCGTCTACGCCACCCTCTCCGCCGACGCGGTCGTATCACATCCTGAACGGGCAGACCGGCTCGCCGACAGCAGCTCCCGCGGGCCATCCCAGCCCAACTACCGCCTCAAGCCAGACCTTTCGGCACCCGGCACTGAAATTCGATCCGTACGCGCTGGTAGTGGGTTTCGTCCCGTCGTATTCGACGGTACTTCCATGGCATGTCCGCACGTGGCCGGGGCCGCCGCATTACTTCGACAGGCCCATCCCGCTTGGCCGGTGGAGGACATCAAGGCGGCACTCATGAACACCGCCGTGGGACTTTTTGATGAAAACCATCGTCCCTATCCCGAGTCCAAGGTCGGTGCCGGCCGCCTGAATGTGGCAGAAGCTCTCCGGACTCCTGTGATCGCACGGGTCGACACGCAAGACGGCGAGGTCGCCGTAAATTTCGGCCTCCTCGAGCTGTCCCTACCCCACACCGAGACTCGCCAGATCCGGCTCGTTAATCATGGAACCAAGCCCGTGCGATTCGACGTCGGCGTCAGCAACACGATGCCGTGGCCGGGGTTCGTCCTGACTCCCAGCCTAGTGGCAATTTCCGTTCCGGCCCAGGGTGCGGCGATAATGACGGTTCGGATGGACGCCGATCCCTCGAAATTCGAGCGCATGATGGATCCGACCTCGGGACCGCTGGACGCCACCCACCCACGCACACTTCTACCCGAGGCGAGCGGGGAGATCTGGTTCCGCGGGGAAGAACTCGCCTTGCATGTTCCGTTCATGGCGGTGCCGAGAGCGGTGGGCAATCTCGCTTCCGCACGATCGGAAGTCGGCGTCATGACGGGTGACCCGGCTCTGGCCGCCGTCGCGATGAGGGGAACGCCCGTCCACAGTGAACCGTTGGTTTCTGCATTCGTCCTCGGAGGAACGAACGGCGTTCGGGGGTTATCCGGCCCCCGGGTGGCGGCCGATCAAGTTGCGTTTGGAGCGGCCTCCGATTTCGCCATGACGAGTTCGGTGAGTAACACGACGGTTTACTTTGGCATCGCACTCGCCGGCAATTGGACCACGCCGCAGCGGGTGTTTAATTCGATCAATGTTCAAATTGACCTAAACAACAACGACCGTCCGGAATTCGAAGTGATCAACACCTCGATTGAAGGTGTGGTCTCCAATTCGGTTTCCAGCCGGGATTCCATGAACGACGGGTTTGTGAGCGGAATCCTGGACAGCTCGACGGACGACATCATCGATGGCGGGTTGCTCAACGTATTGTCGCCGGACAAATTCGACACGGCTCTGCTGGCCAATTCGGTGATGGTTCTTCCCGCTCCGGCACGGGCAATTGGCCTTACTGAAACGAAAACACGGTTCCGCTATCGACTTGTCACTGTCGTGGAAAGCGTGACCGAAACCAGCAGTTGGATTTCTTTCGACGCCGCCAAACCGGGTATCGATACGACGCGCTATGGACTGGAACATTCGCCCGTATTTCGCGAATCCGGACCGATCAAGTTTGAGGTCGACCGCACCGCATTCAACAAGACAACGCCCACGGTTCTCCTGCTGCATCACAACAATACGCTGAAGAGCCGCTGGGAACTCGTCCGCCTAAACCTGGCATCCTCGGACCTGGATGGGGACGGGTTACCCGACGCCTGGGAGGCGGAATTCCTGAACGATTTTGCCAGCGATGGATCTGGGGATCGCGACGTCGACGGCTATGGCGATCGTGCCGAATATCTCGCCGGAACGGATCCGAGAAATGCTTCATCCTATCTGCAATTGCAGCCGCCCAGTTCTCCGGACTTTACCGTCTCGTGGCAGGCAGTGGAGGTCCGAACCTACACATTGGAGCGGTCGGGCTCTCTGCACGGACCCTTTGCACCGGTCCAGACTGGGATCCAAGGAAGAGTGCCGCGAACGGAATTCAAGGACACGAGCGCGACGGGTCCCGGTCCATTCTTTTACCGGCTTCGAGCGCCCTAATCGAGGCTTAACAGGTTCCGTTGCGGGCAATAGTTTTTCGCAGCACCCTTTTTCGCTCTAGTCCCACCTACTGTGCCGGGCGCGCCGTATGCTGAATAATCAAACCTCCACGTACGATCGACGAGGACTCGTTTAAGAGGATCTGCGTTTCACTGGGATTGGTGGCACTGATCAGTGTGACGCGCGATTTCCACTTCACGGACTCACCCGCAACGGTTCGAAAACCCAGCAATTGAATCCGCGCCTTCCGGGTGATCAGGTCCTGGATGAAACCACGAACTGCCACTTTGCCAGTGAATTGCCCGAGTGGCGGCGGCCGGTCATAAACCGCATCCTCTGCAACGAAGGATACAGCGGCCTCGACGTCGCCCGCATTGATCGCCGCCGTATAGGCATCGAGGACTCCCGCCGGGTCGACGGGACGCAAGCCCAGGTCAATGACCGGCCTGACTTGGCCCCGAATCTCACCGCCGCCATTCACGGCCGTGTGGATATTCAAGTAAGTTAAACCGTCGGTGATGGCCTCCTGTTCTTTGGGCTTCAGTTCAAGGGAACCGAGAATGAATCCGGTCCGTCCGAAGTTTCCGAGCGAGAATCCGTGAAGATTAATCAGCGGGGATGCTGTCCCTTCCCGGTCGGCAGGCCCGTGAAAATGCGCGAGCGATGCATCGCCGGACAATCCGGTGTAGTCGATTTGGAAGCTCAAAATTCGGCCCAGATGGGCCACGCGGGCGGTGCCGAGAGCGTCGGTCGTTACGGGATTGGGTCGTTCATTGGCGCCATTCATCACCGTGTCGAGCAGGATCGGAGCGATCTGCCCGCGGATCTCCCCCTTGGGGTTCTTCGCGGTGTGAATGTTAATGTACGTGAGACCATTCAAGACATTCAGCCGGCCTTCCTCCGTTAACTCAATCGTTCCCGAGAACTCGCCAGCGGTCCCGAGGGCTCCCTTGTGCAATGGCACGAGGTCGAACAGCACGTCGCCTGCTCCGCTGGCGGCGGCGGGCCCATGAATATGGGCTACGGTGGCGGGCCCGGAGAGGCCACGATAAACAACGTGCAACTCAAGTCGGTGGCCGTTCAATGCGACGCTGCCGAAGCCGGCCGCGGGGGAATCCACCGGATCGGGTCGTTCCGCATCGCCACTCAGATCGGCACTGAACGGCACCGCGTCGTTGTGCACGGTGATCTGACCGCGAACCTCCCCGCCCGGGTTCGCCGCGGTGTGGATGTTGGCGTACGCCAACCCGCTTGCGATTGCCGAAAGTTGCTGGGCATCGAGCGTAACCGATCCCGCAATCGAACCGGACGCGCCGAACCCTCCCACAGCGAAGTTCTTCAGATCGATGAGCGGCGATGCCGTTCCGGCATCGGAGGCCGGGCCATGGATGTGCGCCAGGGTCGCCGGCCCGGAAAGTCCATGGTAGTTGATATTGAACGACAGGTCGTTGCCAACCAGCGTGAAGATCCCGAATCCGCTCGCTGACGTGGAGACTGGAGTGGGGCGTTCGCCCGCGCCGCTCAAGCTGAGTTTCATCACTGCGGTCGCAGCCTGGCCTCGCACCTCTCCGTTCGGATTCGCATCCGTGTGAATATTCACGTAAGTGCGGTTGGCCAGGATGTAGGCTTTCTGTTCTCGCGTGATGGGGGTCGTGCCAATGAACGTTCCGGAGGTTCCAAAGCCAACACCCTTGAACGGTGCAAGATCGATCAAGATATCACCGGACTCGGAAGCCGAGGCAGGGCCATGGATATGAGCCGCGGTGGCTGGCCCCGATAGCCCTTGATAGGTTACGGTGAACGACAGCGTGTCGCCCTTCACTCGCAGGTAGCCGAACCCGTGCGCAGCGGTATCGACGGAGTTCGGACGTTCAGCCGCTCCGCTCAAGCTCACGTTGAGCCACACGGTCGGCCCATGGCTTAGATCAAAGATGCGGTAGAATCCTGACGCACCACTGATCGGGTCGGTCACAACGCGATCCAGTGTCGTGGCTGCGGTGGCGAAAAAGACCTCGTCGATCTCATGCTTCTTTTGGAGCGCATACGGGCCCGTGCCACCAATCCAATGTGCAGAGAACTGGGTGGGACTTTGCACGACGTCCGTGATGAACATGGGCTCTCCGGGCACAGTGAAAACCGGTGTTTGCGCGTCGATGGATTCGACAAACGCGGCCAGCGCCGCGCGCTTGGCGGGGTCCTTCAATCCGGATGCGTCACCCAATCCATGCTGCCAGTGGCGGGTGTCTTCGAGTAGCTCGGCCACGGATTCGACGGCTCCATTGTGATTGTAGGGCTGCGCGGCGAGGATCCCGAGCAACGAGGGGACGTTGAAGCCGTTGCCGGCCCCGTCGCCGTTGTAGTCCCTGCCGAGGGCATCCGCTCCAGGGACGATCACACCGTTCGAGGAGACGGTGGGGGCGACCTGTTCCACCGCGCCAATATTCTTGCCGAACTCATTGCCACCCCCGGGAACTCCGAGATTAAAAGAGGCCGCATCGCGGAGGAAGCGATTCAAATACTGCGCTCCGACTGGATTCCCCGACGTCGGAGCCGGCGTTCGCTCGGTAAAAATTTCCGAAGCAGCGGGCGGGGAGGTGAAGTCTTTGAAGGAAAGGGTCCAGTGGCTGCCGCCATGGCAGGTAACACAACCCACCTGCTCGAACAGCCGGCGACCTTCTGCAATCTGAACGGGATCCGCCCCCGCGCCCCCGTAGCCAGCCAACGGTGCATTGGGCGTTCGAATCGCGTGTCGGACCCATTCGCGCAGGGCTGTGAGCGCGGGAACTTTGACCGTGCTGCCCGGCAAGGTGACGGTGAGTTGCGCTCGATCGCCATTCGCTTTGGCGAATCCATTCACCACACCCGGTGCGTTATTGACGTTGCCGTCGTCGCTGATGAGCAGGCCATGATTCGGATCTAACTGTGTCGTATTCGTCAAATTGCCCGGACCGGAGACGTTGCGAATATTGATTTCAAAATCCTCCACCTCATCAAATATGGCGGAGTAGTTCAGGACACGCTGCCGGTCGGGATGGAGCGGATTAAACGTCGTGTTCATCTGAACGCTCTTGCGCGGGCCCGCGCCGAATTGCCAAACAACACCGTCGGTCAATCCGCGCGGATGGCAACTGGCGCAACTCTGCCAGCCTTCGCTCGAAAGCCGGTCGCGCAACGAAACGGTCGCGCCGGCAACCGGATCAAAATTCCCGCGCGACGAGAAGAAGATCTCGGCACCCACCAGGATTCTCTCTTGGGGAGACCCCGGATTCGGCAGGGGTCTGAGGGGAACCACCTTGATCACGCTGTCCGTCGTAAGGTCTACAACCGTGACATTCTTGGAGAGAACGTTGTTCACGTAGGCGCGGGTGCCGTCGGACGAGATCACGATGCCTTGCGGATTCTTGCCGGCGTTGCGGCCACTCGTGAGCGGGTTATCCGGATCGTTGAGGTCAATATAGCGGGTCGTATTGGCATCGCCGGTAAAACTAAGAAGACCGTCCGCCCCCACGTTCACCTTTACGAGCAGATCGCTCGCGGCGCTGACGATATAGGCTGAGCCCGCCCCGCTCTGGGTGGTAAATGCCATCGACCACGGGCTTGCGAAAAATAGTTTTCGTTTGGGAGGTTCCGGGTCGCGCGCACCGAGATGCAGGTTCAACGCGCCGAGGTCGGTCGGTGTGTCGCTGTTGGCGGCACCGATGACATTGACAAAGGCGTGCGTATCCAGGTTGAACCGCAGGGGGCCGCTGGGCGACGCGGCAATGTTTGGCAAATACGCATGATCTCCGCGGATCGCGATGGAATTGAGCTGGTTCGGGAACGCTGCGGTTGCCGCCAGCACCGGATCCGTCACATTCGGCACACTGAAACCGGTAGCCTGGGGTGCGAGCCGGATGACCCGGGCGACCTTGTAGTCGGCAAGCGACG
>CAMDJH010000162.1 GCA_945900455.1 Akkermansia muciniphila | reverse complement strand
GGCTCAACGTTTTTGACGCCGCCGGCCGTGCCGAGAAGTCGATCCTCGTGGGAGTAGGTCAGGCGCGTCTGCCAGCGGGAGCCATCTCCGAACCAGTCGCGGATGACCTGTGGCATAAAATGGAGATTCACCGCGATGTCGTTGAATCCTTGCGAGCGCAGGTGGCCGAGCAGGTAGGCGAGCAACGGTTGGCCGTGCAGCGGTAACATGGGCTTGGGCATCTCCCGCGTGAGATCGCCGAGTCGCGTGCCAAGGCCGGCGCAAAGCAGCATCACTTTCATCCGATCCCTAATATCCAGGCCACGCCGGCGGACAAGTCTCGGCAGGTGTGCTCGGGCTTGATTGTGAGATCGATCGGGTCGTTCGTCGTGATGGGAATCTCGGTGTGCTTGCCGGTTTCCACCAGCACGGTGCGCGAGCCGACCTTGGCGCCGGCGATGATATCGGTGAGGCGGTCACCCACGGTAAAACTCGCGTGACCGTCGAGTTTCAACTGAGCGATGGCTTGGAGGAACATTCCCGGCCGGGGTTTGCGACACTCGCACGCCACGCGGTACTCGGGCAATGTCGCATTCGGATGATGTGGGCAATAGTAGAATCGATCGATGGCCGGCCCGCCGCTTGCCATGATCCGACGAGCCAATTCGGCGTGAATTTCCTCGACCCCTCTCTCGGGTATCATGCCGCGCGCGACGACGGGTTGGTTGGTGACAACGACGAGGCGGAAGCCGGCTGACTTGAGCGCCGTCAATGCGGCGGGGACGCCGGGCAGGATTCGCAATTGCTCGGTCCGTGTGAGCAAATCGGCGTCTTCGATTAACACTCCGTCGCGGTCGAGGAAAACGGCGCGGTTCATGGTTTAGTCATCGGGACAGCTCGCATTTCATTGGAAATCATCCTGCAACGGCCGGTTCGAACTGTCCATTTTCTACCATGTGATTTTTCGTGAGTGCAGGTTCGTGACGAGGTGCGTTGTTTTGGGCCAACGGACCGCGATTTCTCAGCCCAGGCCAACGGCCTGGGAAACGGGGAATAACCAATGATGGCACCTCAACGAGGGGCGATGAATGGGTTATCTGGCCAATCAAATCGCGACCCTACAGGCCGCTTACCGGCCGCACCGATACCGAGGCCGATGGCCTGGGCTAAGGGATGACGGCCCTTTGGGCCTGAGGAATCGCACGCTCATAAAGTGAACAAAGAATCTTCTTGTCTTTGTCTGCCTTCGTTTGCTTCTGTGGTGGTTCCAACAACTTCAGGATGCGCCCGCCGGTGCCCGGTGCGTCCCGAAGTCGTTGGTAGGGTTGTCGCGCTGCGACAACCCCGCCCGCGTCCAACGGGCGGGCAGGGCCGCTGCGCGGTTCGTGCCGCGCCTGAACGGCGCGGGGACCGCAGCGCGGCGTCCGCTACCTTCTCTAACAACTTCGGGACGCGCGGTCCGGTGCCTGCCCTTTCATTAACCCCTTGTCACTGCCGATCGACCGGGTCAGTGTCAACGAAACCGATTGAATTCGACGAACAAAATGCCCCTGACGGCGGAGCGTGAACAATCCAAAGTCCTATCCAGCAGAGCGAACTTCTAGATGAACAAGGACGACACGGAAGCCTTTTCTGCCCGCTGCCACAATTGCGGCAAGCCGGCTCTAGTGATAGCGAGCGGCTATGAATCTTTTTTTCGCGTCACTTCGGACTGCAAACCTTGGCCGCCAGGCGGCAGTCTCGCCCGATGTACGGCGTGTGGAATGGTGCAAACACCCGTCACGCCAAAGTGGAGTGAGGAGGCAGCCCAGATTTACGCGAACTATACCATCTATCATCAAAGCTGCGGGGTGGAGCAGAACGTTTTCGGCGATCAAAGCGGCGCGGGGCAACCCCGCTCCGACAAACTCATTCAAGCCTTGCGCGGTGCCTGTGCTTTGCCTCTGAAGGGACGATTGCTGGACATTGGCTGTGGCATCGGTTCATTCATTTCTGCTTGGAGCCGTTTGATTCCCGGCTGGTCATTATGCGGTTCGGAAGTAAGCGAGAATTGCAGGGCACGCGTCGAGAGCATCCCCGGAGTCGAGAATTTTTATACTTGTGATGTCAACGAAATCCCAGATTCGTTTGATGTGATCTCGCTGATTCACGTGCTGGAGCATATTCCATCGCCATTTGATTTCTTGCAGCGGGTGCGAAGGAAACTCAAGCCGGACGGTCTACTGGTGGTTCAGGTGCCTGACTGCGAGCAAAACGTTGTCATGTTGCTCGTGGCGGACCACTGCTCGCATTTTTCGCCGCCACTTTTGGCCGCATTGGTGGAGGGGGCCGGCTTCGAGGTTTTGCAGGCCACGAATTCCTGGGTCGCCAAAGAGATCAGCGTGGCGGGGCGAGTGGTTGCCGGCCCCGCAAGGACGGGACCGGTTTCTTTTCCGGAATTGGAGTCTGTGCGCGTGTTTGACGGCTGGAAGCACCTTGAGAAGATCGTCGACAAAATTGAACCGCTGAAACAACGGGCTGATTTTGGTCTCTTTGGTACCGCCATTGCGGCGACGTGGCTGGATGCTCAGACCGGGGCTGCGGCGCGATTTTTCGTGGATGAGGACCGTAACCGCATTGGCCGGACGCATTTGGGGCGACCCATCCTGGCACCGGAAGATCTGCCCCCCGGGGCGACGGTTTTTGTCGCGTTGCCCCAACCCGTGGCAGGGCAGGTGGCGGAACGGTTAGCCCGATTGCCTCGGGACTTGAACGTGGTGGTGCCATGAGCCGGGATATCTTCCTTAGTAATTATGAGCCGTTGCCAAATTTGCGCGTCCCCCTTGCAACCCCTGATCGATTTTGGACCCCAACCGGTCTGCAACCGTTATCTAGCCGCGCCGGACCGGAACGAATTTCATCACCCGCTGATTCTGGCCCAGTGCGCGTTCGATGGGTTGTTGCAGCTCGCTCGACCGTGGCCCAGCGATGAGGTCCGTCCCCGTCTCGAATGGATCAGCTACAAGGAACCGGAACGGCACCTGGATGATTTGTGCGACCGCATCGCGGCTCTGCCCGGGGTCGGTCCCGACACCTTGATCGCCGGCTTGAGTTATAAGGACGAACCGGTCCTCACCCGCTTGGAAAAGAGGGGTTTCTCCAAGACGTGGAACGTCCGCCTGGAAGAGCTCGGAGTGCCCGATCCGGGCGCGGGCATGGAATCAATCCAGAACGTCCTCTCGCCGGTACTCGCAGGAAAACTTCGCAACCTGCGGGAACCTCCTGGAGTGATTGTGGTCCGTCACCTATTGGAACATTCCAATTCGGTGCCCCGCACGCTGGAATTCCTCAAAGCCTGGGCCCGATCGGGAGGCTATTTTATTTTGGAAGTACCCGACAGCGAACAGACGTTCCGGGACCTCGATTTTGGCACCGTTTGGGAAGAGCATGTCTGTTACTTTACTGAATTTACGATGGGCCGCACGTTCCACCCGTTCGAAATCAACCTGCTCGAAGTCATCCGTTATCCGTACACGCTGGAAGATTGCCTCATCGCAATCGTGGCGAACCGTCCGCCGCAGACGGCTCTTTCCCCTGTGAATGGCGCCATGGAAAAGGAACTTGTCCTTGGCACGGGATTCAAAAAAGGCTGGCGTCCCCTGGCCGTCCGCTGCCGGGAGGCACTGGAAGCGATACGCAAGGATGGGGGCACCACGTTCATCTTCGGCGCTGGGCACCGCGCAGCCACGTTCATCAATCTCCTCGGCTTGGAAAAGTTGATTGCCTGCGTCATTGACGATGATCCCCGCAAGGCCGGACTTTTTCTGCCGGGTTGCCAACTTCCGATAGTCCCCTCGGCCCGGCTCCACGCCAAACCTCCCGCACTCTGTCTCCTGGCCGCCAGCCCGGACAGCGAGAAGGTCATCATGGAAAAGAACAACGACTACACCAACAACGGCGGCCGTTTTGCGAGCATCTACCCCCGCAGCCCGATTGCCTGGCCACAATTGCGGGCCTGATTCCAAGACTCCGCGTCCCCTCTCATGCCAATCGTTCAGCGCAGTAGCAACGTTTTCGTCCTGGGCGATAGCCCGGACTTCGTCCATCGCGGCATCATTGCGGACCTCAAGAACGCGGCCGATCGCAGCCCTCTCAAGCGGGCCCGACTTTGCCTCCACCGGGACGGCACAGAATTGGTTCACGAGATGTTGATCGTTCTGGCAGGCTCGGTCTATATCCGCCCCCATCGGCACCTGAACAAACCCGAATCATTCCATCTTCTGGAAGGCGACGTCTCCGCGGTTTTCTTCGATGACGATGGCATACCGACCCGCGAGGTGCGGTTGGGCCGCGGCCCCGATCAACCTTTCATCTACCGGGTGACCCATCCCGTCTATCACACCCAGTGGGTCTGGTCTGACTACGTGGTCTTTTACGAGTGTACCCGTGGACCGTTCCTCAAAGAAGAAACGGAATATGCGTCGTGGGCTCCGGAGGAGGGCACCTCTGAAGTCGCCGCGTATCAGGCACGGCTGAAAGAACAGCTCGCCTCCCTCCTTGCCTAGAGTCTTTACCAACGACATCAGAACCCCTAGACATCCTCTCCTATGTCCGAAACGAAAAAGCCCAAGACCAAAGAGCCCCAATATCAGAATTGCCTCGACATTCGTGATCGAAAGGGCCTGGCCAGCATGGGCTTGCGTGGTACTCAGGTTTGGACGGATGATCCCAAGCACCTTCTTTTCATCCTGGCTCGATACAAGTTCGTTGCGAAAATGTTTACCGGGTACGAACAGGTCCTCGAGATCGGTTGTGGGGATGGCCTCGGCACTCGAATGGTGCAACAGGAAGTCGGACATGTCACCGCGGTCGATTTCGACGAAGTCTTTATTGAAGATATTAAACAACGAGCCGATCGCGACTGGCCGCTTGATGTCCGCGTACACGACATGTTGCAGGGGCCCGTTCAGGGACAGTATGCCGGTGTCTATGCTCTCGACGTGCTGGAGCACATTCGCCCCTCCGACGAGGATCTCTTCATACGCAACGCCCTCCACTCATTGAAGGCTAACGGCAGCCTGATCTTCGGAATGCCTTCCCTGGAATCCCAAGTGTATGCGTCCCCTCCGAGCAAGGCCGGACACGTTAACTGCAAGTCGGCCAAGGATTTCAAAGCTCTGATGGAGAGGTATTTTCATCATGTCTTCCTCTTTTCCATGAACGACGAGGTTCTGCACACGGGGTTCTACGCGATGTCGCACTATATTTTCGTCCTCTGCTGCGGGAAGAAATAAGGACCGGACCAGCGCCCAGAGTCATGGTGGATCGTTCATCCTATCTTGTGGTTGGAGCGGACAGCCTCGTGGGGGGCGGTCTGCTCCGGGCGTTGGAACGGCGGGGTCGCACCGCCTATGGTACCACTCGCCGCAGGGATTCCGTAACCCACCGGCGCGTCTTTCTCGATTTCGAAAGCGAGGAACCGTTTACCGCACCACCGGACGTCGGCTACGCTTTTGTCGTGGCCGCCGCCACCAACTATGATCGGTGCGAGACCGATCCTCTTGCCTACAAGATTAATGTTGAGCTGACGCCCCGCACGATCGCTTCCCTCTTGAAGCAGGGCTTGTTTGTCACCTTCATCTCGACGAACTCCGTCTTCGGAGGTGAGCGCCCCTGGCCGCAGGAGGATGACGCACACGACCCGAAGATTTCGTACGCCCTTCAGAAACACCGGAGTGAATTGGCCATCGGCAAGGCAGCCGGCGAACTCGAGGCGGAGGACCGGTTGAGCATTGTAC
The DNA here is from genome assembly GCA_945900455.1 of Akkermansia muciniphila. Lineage (GTDB taxonomy): Bacteria > Verrucomicrobiota > Verrucomicrobiia > Limisphaerales > UBA9464 > SIBK01. The sequence continues at coordinate 9,618 of CAMDJH010000162.1, read as the reverse complement.
GCCTGACCAAAATTCTCGATCCAAGCACGTCCCCCCTGGCGAGCTGGTTCCGAGCGTGGCGGTGCGGCGAGGCTGTCCAACCCTTCTCCGATTTAATTTTCGCGCCCATGTCGATCCAGTTCGTCGGGGAAGCCCTGGCCACCCTAGGTGAGAAGAGGGTACCGGGCACTCTTCACCTCTCTGGAGCGGACAATGTCAGCTACGTCGATTTGGCTTTGGCGCTGGTTGAAAAACTTGGGGTCGATTCCTCTTTGATCGCGCCGACCACCGCTACGGCGAAAGGCATTCATATCGCCTTTAAACCTCGGTTCAGTGGTCTGGGCATGAACCGGACCACTCAACTCACCGGCATCCGACCGCAAAAGCTTGCCGATGTGGTGAACGATCTCACCGTTGACGCTTGAATATCAACGAAAGGAAATTGCTTTGAGTGCACATGTTTTCCATCGAACCACCTGCCGGTTGTGCGATTCGCCCAATGTTGAACGGGTCGTCAAACTGGAGCCCATCCCGCTTTCGGAGAATTACTGTGACGATCCCGCGCTCGGACGCTCTGCCGCCCGGTATCCGGTTGATCTCTACATGTGCGCCGACTGTGGCCATGTCCACCAATTGGATGTCGTCGATTCCAAGAGTCTCTGGGAGAACTACACCTATTACTCGGGCGATGCCAATGGCATGCCCGAACATTTCAACCAGGTGGCGGAGAAAATTATTCGCACCCAGCACCCGCCGCCGGGATCCCTGGTCATCGACATTGGCAGTAACGATGGCTCGCTTCTCCGCCCGTTTAAGGGAGCCGGTTACCGGGTGCTCGGTATCGATCCGGCCAAAGTAATCGCCCGGCAGGCGACCGAGGCAGGGATCGAGACGTATCCCGAATTAATGTCGCTCGCGCTGGCCCAGGAAATCCGGGCGGAACGCGGCCCCGCTCATGTCGTCTGCATGTTCAACGCCTTCGCTCATGCGGATAACATGGGCGAAATCGCCGATAGCATCCGCACGTTGCTTGCCCCCGAAGGGATCTTTGTCTTCGAGGCGCAATACTTGCTCGATATCATCGACCGCGTTCTCATTGCATCCATCTTCCACGAGCACATGAGCCACCACTCGGTCAAAGCGCTCACGCTGTTCTTCGACCGGCACGGTCTTGAACTGATCGACGTGGAACGGGTTCCCATTCAACACGGATCCATCGTGGGCACCGTCCAACTCAAGGGAGGGACGAGGAATGTCCAGAACTCGGTGGGGAACATGCTTGCTCTCGAATCGGAGCGTGGATTGGATAAACTCCAGACGCTGCGGGATTTTGGATCGAGACTTGCCCGCTTGCGGGATCGCACGGTCGCGTTGGTGCGTGAATGGAAGGCGTCCAACGCAAAGATCGCGGGCTATGGCGCAGCCCGGAGCGGGCCGACGTTGATTGCCCAATTGGGGCTAGGAGGCGCGATCGAGTATATTGTGGACGACCATCCGCAGAAGACCGGAAAGTATTCTTCCGGCGACGGCATACCCATCGTGCCGACCTCAGAACTATGCCGACGAATGCCAGACTACACCATTATCTTGGCATGGGTTCATGCGCGTAAGATCATCGAAAGCAATCAAGAATACCTCAATCGCGGGGGCCACTTTGTAGTGCTTTGTCCTGAAACCAGGATCGTTTGCCGAGAGAGCGCCCAAAGGCTCTGACGGATTCAGCATGGCTCCGATTCGCGTTCGCTCCGAAACGGGAGACGAAGACGCCGACCGAGTCTCCTACGGTTGGGTGCTGGCGAGCACAACACGGAAGCCGATGCTCCACCAGATCTGATCGGCCGGTCTTCCCGCACGGTACGCGGATCGCACCGATGCGCCGGGGCCTTCCCAGGCGCCGCCACGGAGTGGATGATCGGGCCCGGACACCGGACCCTTCGGATCGACAACGCCCCCGCCCGGATAGCGGGCGTCCCACCAATCCAAGCACCACTCGATCACATTCCCATGCATGTCATACAAACCCCAAGGATTCGGCAGTTTGGCTCCGACGGGATGGGATCGGTTACCGGAGTTGTCGCGATACCACGCGTACTGTCCCAGCAAACTGTACGTGGGATCTTCGCCGAAGCTGAATCGAGTTGTCGTCCCAGCCCGGCACGCATAATCCCATTCCGCTTCCGTTGGCAGCCGGTAGACCCAACCCGTCGGCAACCGCCCGGCAGCCGCCTCGCGCCCTGTCAGTTTCGCGCAATAGTTAGTCGCGTCATTCCAACTCACCGTCTCCACCGGCAGATTGGTGTCCCCGTGAAAGTAGCTGGGATCCCTTCCGATCACCGCTGCATACTCACCTTGAGTAACTTCATATTTTCCAATATAGTACCCCCGCGTCAGCGTCACCTGCGTTTGTGGACCTTCACTGACTGAGTCTGGATTACGATCCTGCTCGGTGACTGGGCTGCCCATCGTGAACGAGCCGGGAGTGATCCAGGCCAGACGAGCGGGATCAGGATTAGCCGGTATGGGCAAATCAGTCACTCGGTAGAACCGCGTGGGAAGGAAAGCACCGGTGTCGCACCAGATCCACGGACTACCGGTCAGGTTGACATTGGTTAACGTGAGCCAGCGGTTGGTGTTGCCCAGGCTGTCGAAGTACTGGATTGACACGGGCAAATTGGATGCGCCGTTTACCGTCAGCAATGGGGCGGATCGGACCACCAGGGTAGTAGCGGGCGGCGGGGCTGAAAATACCACGCTGGGGATGGAGGTGTAGTTCGTGCCGGCGTCGGTGACCGTAACACCGATAACCACGCCGTTGGTGATCGTCGCAACAGCGACAGCTCCACCACCACCACCACCGCCAATAAAACTCACGGTGGGCGGGGTGACGTAGCCCGCCCCGCCGTCTGTCACGTCGACCAGGATGACGAAGGTTTTGAAAAGGATAGCGGTGCCCAGGGCGGTGCGCTCAGCGTAGGAAGGTTCGGTGGTCAGGATCAGCCCAAGCAGGGCAAACCCCAGAATGGAATGTCGCAGTTCGTTTTTCATGGATTGATTGGAATCTAAATTCCTAAACCAGATTTACGGCAGGGTGGGGGCGAGAATCACGCGGAAGCCGGTGCTCCACCAGATCTGGCTGGCCGGCCTTCCAATGCGGAAGGCTGACCGTAACGCGACGCTTGTGCCTTCCCAATTGCCTACGCGAATTGGATGGGTCGATCCGGTTGCCGGACCCGGTGGATCGATTACACTCCCGCCCGGGTAGTTGACATTGTACCAATCCGAGCACCACTCTGAAATATTCCCGTACATGTCGTATAAACCCCAGGGATTCGGCAGTTTTGTTCCGACAGGGTGGGTTTGGTGACCGGCATTGTCGACAAACCAGGCGTATTGTCCCACCAAACTGTACGTGGGATCATCCCCGTAACTGAATCGAGTCGTAGTCCCAGCTCGGCAGCCGTACTCCCATTCCGCCTCCGTCGGCAGCCGGTAACTCCACCCTGGCGGCAATCGCCCGGCGGTCGCCTCACGTGCCGTCAGCTTCCCACAATAGTTCGTCGCGTTATCCCAAGTCACCGTCTCCACCGGCAGATTGGTGTCCCCGTGAAAGTAGCTGGGATTATTTCCGATCACCGCCGCATACTCGCCCTGGGTCACTTCATATTTTCCCATGTAGAATCCACGCGTCAGCGTCACCTGAGTTTGCGGCCCTTCACTGACTTCGTACGGATTGCGATCCTGCTCGGTGACTGGGCTGCCCATGATGAACGAGCCAGGACTGATCCAGGCCAGACGGGCGGGATTAGGATTGGCGGGGATCGGTATTTCGACCACCCGGTAAAACCGTTTGCCAACGATGGCCCCGGTGTCGCACCAGACCCACGGACTCCCTGTCAGGATGACATTGGTCAAGGTGAGCCAGTGGTTTGTGTCCAGGCTGTCGAAGTACTCGATCGCCACTAACACATTTGACGCACCGGTCACCGTCAGCAATGGGGCCAAGCGCACTGCCAGAGTGTTGGGCGGCGGTGGGGCTGAAAATACCACACTGGGGACGGAGGTATAGCCGGTGCCGGCATCGGTGACGGTGACGCCGATGACCGCGCCGTTGGTGATTGTTGCGACGGCGACGGCTCCACCACCACCTCCTCCGATGAAACTCACGGTGGGCGGGGTGATGTAGCCCGCCCCACCGTCCGTCACGTCGACCAGAATGACGAAGGTTTTGAAAAGGATTGCCGTTCCCGCAGCGGTACGCTGGGCGTAGATGGGCACGGTGGTCAGAATCAGCCCAAGCAAGGCAAATCCTATAATGGAAAGGCGGTGTCCGTTTTTCATGGATAGATTGGTGTCATTGCGGAGACGATAAACGCAGACTGGCTGGCAGCGTTCATTGCACGCGCGGGCTCGAAGGAAAGCAAGATGCGATTCAGACAGGGCATATCGAGGGGCGCATCCCGAAGTTGGTGGAGACGGTAGCGGACGCCGCGCTGCGGCGTCCCCGCGCCGTTCAGGCGCGGCCCGAACCGCGCTGCGGCCCTGTCCGGCCGCTGTACGGGGGCGGGGTTGTCGCAGCGCGACAACCTCTACCAACAACTTCAGGATGCGCCCTTGGCGGACTGCTCGTTAACAACGAACTGGCCATCTTCCACGAGCTGTGAATCATTCCGCTCCGTGAATACGGAGCGTCATCTCACTGAAACGGAACTCGCCGCCTGCTTGCCCGCAGCGCGGACCGCGCCCGCCGATGCCGGGACGGTCGTCGCGATCGTGGTGCGGCCCGACCGGGAACGGCGCGAGTTGCCGGATGCGGGCCAACTAACGCCGGAATCGGGACTCGTGGGCGATCGGTGGGCGGGCCACAACACGCGTCGCTTGCCGGATGGCAGCCCGAATCCCGACACACAACTGACGCTCATGAACACGCGCTTCCTCGGGCCGGTCGCGGGTGTGCGGGAACGTTGGCCGCTCGCCGGCGACAACCTGCTGGTGGATTTCGACCTGAGTGAAGCCAACCTGCCCATCGGCCAGCGGTTGAAGATTGGGGACGCCGTCTTACAGATTTCCGCCGAGCCGCATTTGGGTTGTTCCAAGTTCTCGAAGCGCTTCGGTGTCGATGCGCTGAAGTTTGTCAACTCACCCGAGGGTCGCCAACTGCGACTGCGTGGCGTGAACGCACAGGTCTTGCAGGCGGGACAGGTCCGAATCGGCGATCGAATCGAGAAGGCATGAGTCCTTATCAACCCTTTTTTGCGTAGTGTACCCAGGGCATCGGCCTGATGGCCTCAGCCCTGGGCTAGGTTCTAGCGGCGGGTTGGGCCGCACTGGGTGCGCCTGCGAAGGCGTCAACAGGGCGGGGTGAACGGGAAAGGGTCAGGACCTGCTCGAAGACACCTTCGAACAGGCCCTCGGCCCCGGCAGCCCTGATAAGTTTTTTTCAGCTGAGATCAGAGTGAAAGGTCAAACCGATCAAGATTCATAACTTTGTTCCAGGCTGCCACGAAGTCATTCACAAACTTCTGCTGCGCGTCCTCACTCGCATACGCTTCCGCGATGGCTCGAAGCTGCGAGTTTGAACCCAACGCGAGATCGACTCGAGATCCAATCCATTTGACCTCACCCGTCTTGCGGTCTCTTCCTTCGAAGAAGTGCTCGCACATCGGAGACTTCCGCCACTCGGTGCTCATGTTCAGCAGGTTCACGAAGAAGTCATTGTTCAGTGTCCCAGGCCGCTTCGTGAAGACACCCAGCTGGGGAAACCCAACGCTTGGATTCAGGACCCGCATACCGCCGATGAGCACGGTCATCTCTGGAGCCGTGAGCGTGAGCCGGTTTGCTCGATCGAGCAGCAGCTCTTCCGCAGGTCTGTCGTGCTCGTGACCGAAGTAGTTGCGGAAGCCGTCTGTGGTCGGTTCGAGCACGGCAAAGGAAGCCACGTCGGTCATCTCCTGCGATGCGTCCGTCCTCCCCGGCGAGAACGGAACCGTCACGTCGTGCCCGCCCTTCTTCGCAGCCTCCGCAACAGCTGCACACCCGCCCAGGACGATCAGGTCTGCGATCGAGACCCTCTTCCCACCGGATTGAGAACGGTTGAAATCCTGTTGGATTTTTTCGAGCGCGTGCAAAACTTTTGCAAGTTCAGCGGGCTGGTTGACTTCCCAATCCTTCTGCGGTGCGAGGCGAATGCGTCCCCCGTTGGCTCCACCACGATTGTCGGTACCGCGGAATGTTGATGCCGATGCCCACGCGGTCGCGATCAGTTGCGAAATGGACGGCCCCGATGCGAGGATTTTGCCCTTGAGGTCAGCAATGTCCTTATCCTCGATCAATTTATGGTCAACCTTGGGAACAGGGTCTTGCCACAACTGCGGCTCGGGAACGAGCGGGCCGAGGCACCGCGAGACGGGCCCCATGTCACGGTGCGTGAGCTTATACCAAGCCTTGGCAAAGGCGTCGGCGAACTCGCCCGGATTATCGAGGAATCGCTTTGAAATTTTCGCATAGATGGGGTCCATCTTCAACGCGAGGTCCGTGGTGAACATCATCGGTGCGTAGCTCTTCGACGGATCGTGAGCATCCGGCACGGTCCCCTTCGCCTCTCCGCCCTTGGGAGCCCACTGCGACGCACCGGCCGGACTCTTCACCAGCTCCCATTCGTGGGCGAAAAGATTTACGAAATATCCGTGGGACCACGCCCTCGGGGTGGAAGTCCAGGCCCCTTCGAGACCACTGGTGATGGTGTCGCCCGCATTGCCCTTCCCAAATGTGTTCTTCCAGCCAAGCCCTTGCTCTTCGATGCTGGCGCCCTCGGGTTCGGGACCGACGTTTCCTTTCGGATTCGCAGCACCATGAGCTTTTCCAAAGGTGTGTCCGCCGGCAATGAGAGCAACGGTCTCTTCATCATTCATCGCCATGCGGGCGAATGTTTCCCGAATGTCCTTGGCTGCGGCGAGCGGATCTGGCTTGCCGTTCGGTCCTTCCGGGTTCACATAGATCAAGCCCATCTGAACGGCGGCGAGAGGATTCGCGAGGTTCCTGTCGCCGGAGTAACGCTTGTCGCCGAGCCACTCACTCTCAGGTCCCCAATAAACGTCTTCCTGCGGCTCCCAGACATCTTCGCGCCCCCCAGCGAACCCGAAGGTTTTGAAACCCATTGATTCGAGGGCGCAGTTGCCAGCGAAGATCATCAGGTCAGCCCACGAGATCTTCTGACCGTATTTCTGCTTGATTGGCCAGAGCAATCTGCGCGCCTTGTCGAGGTTGGCGTTGTCGGGCCAGCTATTGAGGGGGGCAAAGCGCTGTGTGCCGTCGGATGCCCCACCGCGGCCGTCGGAAACACGATACGTCCCGGCACTATGCCAGGCCATGCGAATGAATAGCGGTCCATAGTGACCGTAGTCGGCTGGCCACCAGTCCTGTGATGTCTTCATCAGAGATTCCATATCCTTTTTCAAAGCCTCCAGGTCGAGCTTCTTGAACTCTTCGGCGTACTTAAAGGACCCGCCGAGCGGGTTGCTCTTGGACGAGTTCTGATGAAGGATGCGAAGGTTCAACTGGTTCGGCCACCAGTCCCCGTTGGACATGCCTCCTGCGGCAGTGATTCTCTCCGACGGCGCTCTTTGGGTTCCACCTATCACTGGACATTTATTCATAGTTTCTGCGAGTTTTGAGGCTTTTGAGTTAATAGATTCGGCTAACACCTTGCTGCCATTCGTTCCTGCCAAAAGGCAAAACGCGAAGGCACCAAGACCAACTGAGATTCTTCCACCAATTAGTCGCATCGTGGTTCTTTGAGCAACTCCATTCACGAGGCCTTTCCGTGCGGTTACGCTATCTAATATGTAATTTTTCATAGCATTGAATTGTGGATTGATTGATCTGGTTTCAAAGTTTTGTTTTGTTGTTGTCGGGTCTCTCACCCCCCCGGCGTCTCCGCGAGGCACGCGGGGCAGGTGCCCCAATAGATCACCTCCGCCGCATCGATCTGGAAACCTGCGTCGGCGGCAGCGGTCAAGCAGGGGGCTGCGCCCTTGGCGCAGTCGACATCGACCGTTTTTCCGCAGGTGCGACAGATCGCGTGGTGGTGGTTGTCACCAACCCGGTCCTCATAGAGAGCCGGCGACCCGGTGGGCTGGATGCGCCGGATGAGGCCCTTCTCGACCATGGTCCCGAGAGCGTTGTAGACGGCCTGTCTCGATATGACACTGATCTCAGCGCGAACTTCTTCGGCGATTGCGTCCGCCGAGCTGTGGGGGCGACGCGAAAGCGCCCGGAGCACGGCCAAGCGCTGGGCCGTGATTGACAGGCCGTGTTTACGAAGAAGGTTAGCGGTATCGAGCGTCACCCGGCGAAACCTTAACGTAAAATAATAGATCTTATCAATAAATATTTTAATTAATTAATTGAATTTGTCCACACAATGCAGAAGGGAATTCCGGCTGGTTGAAAGTATCCGTCCGGTGAACCCCATCTATGGTCGTTAGGCGGATCCTGAGAAGGTGAAGGGGACGCAGCGCTTGAGGCAGGAGACGGTAATGACGTTGAACTGGATCGCCTGGCGCCTGGAGACAGGGTGTTGCCACACGTTGAACAACTGATTGAAAGCGGCAAAATAATTCAATAGCCGGGACTGACTCCGTTACCCTCACTTTTCTCCTGGTTTGTATCGCCGGATGGATAAGTCGACCCTAGCCGTTGGTGATCGAGTATCTCCAAGAGGAAATCCGTGTTCTGAAAGAGCAACGCGGCAAGTTTCCACCTTATTTTCTGAGCAAAAATTGGCTCCAGAGGTAGGACTTGAACCTACAACCCCACGGTTAACAGCCGCGTGCTCTACCATTGAGCTACTCTGGAACAATGATCCCTGCCGTTCATTTGTCGAGAGCGGCGAGGCCACCTCTCGTCTGAACGCGGGCGCGCAAAATACCGGGCGGTACCGCGGCGTCAAAGGTTTTTCGTGAGAATGCCTTCTTCCGAAGCGATCTCAAACAGAAGCGAGCAAAGAAAACGAAGAGGGACGCGCCGAAAAATAGGCTTCGTTCGGTTCGTTTCCTTCGGTTCAAGCCTGGGTTGTGCGTCCTTCGGCTTTGTCATCCACAGGTCACGGTATTTTGAAGGCTGCTTTCAGCGTGCCGTGGTCGGTTCCTACCGACATTCCGGGCCCGATACCGTTTCGCTGGAACCAGCCGGGATCGGTTTCGAGGACGAACTGGATGTCGGCCGCCTTGGATGGCACGGGGGTGATGTCCTGGGCCTTTAATTGGACGATTTCCAGGATCACTCCCTCCGGGTCCATGTAGGCCACCGCGATGTCAAAACCAACGTTCTTCATGTAGAACGCCGGCTGGTGGGGACGGGCGAAAAGAAACAACATGCCCTCGTTGGGCCCAATCCCCGGACGGAACATGAGCCCTGTGGAAATTTCCGTGACGCTGCGGCAGACCTCGGCCGCAATGGATTTGGTTCCAACCCAGAGCTGGACAACGGGAAGTTTGGGTTGGGCCCGGTTGAGGTGATAGGTTGGATTCTCCCTGGAAGACTCCGTTTGCCGTGGCGGGGACGTTGTCGAAGCAGGGCTCGGCGGGGGAGTCGCAGGCCCGCCGCAGCCAGCGAATGCAGCCGTCAGAACTCCCACCAACC
>CAMDJH010000161.1 GCA_945900455.1 Akkermansia muciniphila | reverse complement strand
GATGTCCTCTTGCGACCACTCTTTCCCGCAATACCTGTACACGTCGACGAATGTGGCAGTCCATAAACACTGTGTCCAGCATTTCCGAATAAAATATAATTATTCCGCCCATCTACCGCTCACAGGGATGCATTGTGCTGAATAGTTACCTCCTCCCAGCGCTCTGGTTTCCACCAGTGGTTACTCTCTCGTTGCTTCGATGCCACCCACTCCAGGAAGCCCGCGATCGTCATCTTTTGGGGCGGCTGCGGCTTGGCACCGTCCACCATGCGGACGACCATGAGATCGCCCGCGTGGACGTCCAGGGCCAGCTTGATTTGCTGGTAAACCGGTTGGACTGATGCGGCGTTACTTACGACGTGTGCTCCGCAAGCCTGAGCAGTAGAGGTAACTTGTTCGTCTTTCATACGCTGGTGGACGTTGCAAGTTTTTCGCGGGTCCGCCAGTCTTCATGCCATCTATCATTACTGAAATGATCCATGAAACCCAAAGCATACGCACACTGGACCAAGCTGCTGTGGACCATGCTCCTCGGCAGCCTGCTTCCCACCGCCATGCTGGCCGACATCTTCGTGCGCGGGCGCGTCACTGAAGCGGTCACTGGCAACAGCATCACCGACGCGCGCGTCACGTTGGATCTCGTGCCGCCCGATGCCGTGCCGGAAGCATCCGCCGAGACGGATGCCTTCGGCCTCTATTCGTTGGGCGTGCCGGTGGCGGGCACGTATCGCCTGCGTATCGAGCGCGGCGGTTACGTGGCGCACGAGGAGGTCGTCACCCTCGCGGCCGATGCCGCGCTCGTGCGCAACCTCGCCCTCGCGCCCGGCGCGCCCGGCCTGTTCGACCTGTCGATCGAGGTAAGCGACGTGCTCACGGGCGTCGCGTTAGGCGGGCTGCCGGTGGTGGTCGAGCGGTTCAATGGCTCGGCGGACGCCACGCCGGCGGAGGTGTTCCGGCTCAAGTCGGACGCCGAAGGCCGCGCGCAGTTGCTGGGGATCCACAGCGGCTTCTTCCGCTTCCTCGCCAATTCCTCCACGGACAACCCACCTGTGCCGCCGCGGCCGAAGTGGTTCGCGTTCGCAAGTCCCAAGACCGGTTTCGTCGGCAGCACGCACGTCGCGCGGCTCCAGCTGAAGCCGGACGAGCAGAACCTTCTCGTGAAGGTCGTGGGCTTCGATCCGCGCAGCACGACGAACAACCTGGCGCTGCCGACCGCCAACTCCAGCAACGCGCCCCTCGCCAATGTCATCGTGGAGATCACCGCCGTGGACCCGGGCGACACCAGCGACGCCGTGCTGCCCACGATGACCAGCGTCACCGACGCGAACGGCGAGGTGCTCTTCAACGGCCTGCCGGCGGTGCCGCTCCGCTACGTGCTCAAGCGCATGGGCTACGTCACCCGCACGAACATCATCCAACCGGACCTGACGACCGGCCTGTTCACCTCGCCCGCGCAGATCAAGCTGTTCCTCAAGCTCAACAACCTGTTCGTCCAGTTGCGCTCGCCGTATCAGGTCAAGGCGCACTACGCACCTATCCCCATGCGGCTGCAGGGGCTGCCGGGGACAGACACAGAGGGGGTTGATCGCAGCGAGACCTATACCTATCCGCAGTTCCCGGATCAGCGCGCGTTCTTCAACCTACTGCCAGGCCGCTACCGGATCTCCATGGATGGCGGCCGCGGCGCCTCGGGGCATGGTTCCGGCATCGTGCCGGCGTTTCAGTTCCACGACGTGGTGGATGTCACCGAGGGCGGTTGGACCGATGTCGAGGCGCAGCTGCAACCGCAGACCGCCGTGATCCGCGGACGGCTGTTCGCCGCGGATCATCAGAACATTTCTCCGGGCCGTGAGCGAGGGCCGAACCACGACCTGTCGGATTACCGCCCGCGCCAGCAGGCTGGCATCGAACTGGTCGAGTTCGCGCGGGACACGAACCTGGTGGTGAGTGCCCGCATGGTGATGGTGGACACGGACGAGGCGGGCAACTTCTCGCTGAATGTGCCGCCCGCACGCTACGGCGTCCGCATCCCGGGCATGACAAATTACTGGGGCAGCCATGTCACCTTCACGGACCGGACGAACGGTGAAGCCCAGAGCCACGGGTGGCCGTTCGCCGAATGGTTCGGCAGCAGCATCTTTCCCCGCAACGGCGCGCCCAATTCCGGCCGGCTGCTGCTCGTTCAGTCGAGCCGCGAATACACGCTGGACCTTTACGTGCGGCGGCAGGTGGCCTACCTGGCGGGCACGGTGGATCACCCGGAGGATGCCGTGCTAGACCAGGTTCTCTTCTTTGGCGGAAACGCCACGGCGACCATTCCCTGCAACGACCTCGTCATCGGAGGCGGCGTCATCCGCGTCACCCCGGCCGACGGCAGCCCGGCCTTTGACGCGCCGCTCACGGACACGCCGATCTCGGGTGCGTCCGAGCGCGACGCCAACTTCCTCATCGAAGTGCCGGCGGGCACCTACAGGCTCCAGCCGGTGCATCCGCGCTACACGTTCACCATTGAGGGACAGACGGCGACCACCAAGACCACCACCGTCTCACCGTGGACCGCGCCGGGAGTTCAGCCGCCCATCAGTGGCAGTGGTGATGACAACTTCGTCCAGCCGTTGATGAACCAGTTCCCGGTCAACTTCCGGGCGACCCTGGTCCCGTCCACCACGTCCGTCACTCTCTTGGTCCGCCGCTGGAACGAGGTCTCGATGACCTACGAGCCGGTGGAGCCGCAGACGCTGGGGTATCCCTCCGGCCCCATGCGGATTCCCTACATGGGCTCGCGCATCATGGTGGGGTCACAGTTTCCGGTTGGACCTTTCGAGGCTTGGTTTCCCATCACCGGCAAGCTTTTCGGCCAGCCTGACCAGTTCAAAGTCAGCTTCACGTCGGAAGGGCAGCAGGCCGAGTTCGCGGTCAAGGTTGGCGGCCCCGACGACAACCTCTCCCTCCTTCCGACGCCGGCCTACGACCTGACGCTCAGTTCCGTGTCGGAGGAAGATTCCGGCTTCGTGGTGCCGGGCACGACGGTCACTTTGTTCACCCAAGACGGCGAACAGGCCATTCCCGTCAGCGAGCAGACCATCACCGGCTTCAAGGGCACCGCGCACGCACCCGGCGTCGCGAATCCGAACTGGGCCTCTGCCGGTTTCAAGGTTGAGATCGCCGACTCGGCCAAGCCACGGGTCAAGCTCATTCTGTATTTCCGCCGTGGCTTCCACCTCATGGGCACGGTGAAACAGGCCGGCACCGGCACGCCGCTGGCCGGGGCCAAGGTGCAGGCGACCGACCGTTTTGGCCGGCCCTTGTATTTCGGCGAGGCGGTCACCGACGCCACCGGAAAGTTTGATCACGCCACGCCGTTCGACGCGGCGGCGACCCACTTCGTCGATGTGGTGCTGGAGGGCTTCAAACCGTGGCGGCAGCGCTTCGGCGCGGGTTCGTTCAACATCGTCGATCCCGCCAACCCGCAACTGCTCCTGCTCGACGTGAACGCAGAACTCGAGCCCCTGCCCGCGCCGCAGGTCACCCAGATCATATACGACCGCGCCGGGCCGTTCCTCGCCGGCGTGAGCCGCACCGGCGACGAAACCATCCGCAACGGCCTGCGCGCGACCGGCGCGCTCACGCTCGGCTGGGTGGCCACCGCGACGGCCGCGCCGTTCACCTACGAACTGCCGCAGTTCGATCTCCACAACGGCACACCCGCACCCACGCAATCCTATGAGGTGAACGACGCTGTCGCCGAAGTCTGGCTGGTGGATCCGCGGGTCTTCGAGGGCAGCCCGTTTCACACGATCCCCTTTCCGCTGCCGGTCCCCGCGGCCACCGATGTCCTTGGACTGCGCCGCTGGTTGAAACAGATCCGCGAGGGCACCATCGCCGACCTGCCCGGCACGGCCACCGTGTTCCATTTCCCGGTGGACAAGTTCACCCGTGGAGGCCCGCCGAACTCGCGGACATTCCGCGGCGAAGTGCCGATCTGGACGCTGCCCGAAGGCGACGTCCGTCCGCTGATCGTCGCCGTCAGCCAGTTGGGCGCGGTGTCGGTGCTGAACCAGTTCGCCAACCCGGCCACGCCGTCCCGGCTCAAGGGCATCCACACGCCGCCGTGGCTGGCCCGCGCCACGGACCTCATGGCCTCGACCGCGGCGCTGGCCGCCACCCAGGACCAGTTGGCGAAGTGGGTGCCCGACGGACGCTTCCTGCCGCTGCCTAACTTCACCGCGACCATCCAGGCCACGCCCGAGGGCTTCCTCAACTACGACTACGGTCTGGACATTGAGTGGAACGAGGGCCTCGCCAATCCCGGCGGCAACGATGGGCTGGATTACCTGCCGAGCATCATCGGCCTGAGTGTCGAGGGAAAGATCCACTTTGGTCTGCATGGGAAGACCAACGAAGTCTTCCTCGACGGCAGCGCCAAGTTCGGCACGACGGGCAAGCTGGATGGCGGCGTGGGCAAACGCTACAAGCCGCCCTTCGCCAAGCAGACCGATCCCATCACGCTCGAAGTGAGCGTCGCCGCCAAGACGGCCAGCTCGTTCCAGTTCGCACCGGTCAGCGATCCGTATGAGTTCGAGATGGAGCAGACCTTCGGCGGCAGCGCCGATGCGTCCGTGGATCTCAACCTTACCCACGCCCTCAAGAAGCTCAGCACGGTCGGCACGGTGCTGAAGAAGCTCAAAGGCTTCGTGGACGTCCACGGCCACGTCGGCGCGGGGATCGAGCTGAATAGCCGGACGGTGTGGCGCACCCCGTTCCCGCCGCCGCGGCCCGGATCGACCGTGGGCGAATTGAACCAGGTCTTCCGCCGGAGCTTTCTCGGGGAGTCCGAGGAGGAGATCATTCTGTGGGACCTTTGCCTCCGCGCCGAGGTGAGCGCGGGCGTTTCCGACAGCTTCGACATCGTCGGGGCCGACCTCAGCCTCTTCCTCACCGGCGACCGGGTGTGCGCCTCGGGGAAAAATTCACTGACCACGACCTTCAACTTTCACAATGACTGGCCGTGGCTCACGCACGTCAACGCCAAGCTCACCGGCACGGTGGACGCGCACCTCAACCTGTGGGTCACGGAACTCACCAGCCATTACGAGATCGACCTGATTACGATCGACCGCCCGTTCGGCACGGAGGCGGCCTTCGACCTCGTGCCGCTGCGGCTCACGCAGAGCCGGGCGACGCCCGCTACCGCGATGCCCGCGAAGTTCAATCCCAGCGGACAAAACCTTGTTGAGGACTTCTTCCCCGCCGGCTCCTTCGCCGCCACGGGCGGTTCCGGCGACGCGCTCGTCTTCACAGACCTCGCCACGGATGGCCGCATGACACTCAAGTTCAGCCGGCGCGATCGTGGCGGAAGTTGGAGCGCGCCCGCGCAACTGGCGAGCGCGCCCGGTATCGTCGGCGCGGCGGTGCTCGAACTGCCCGCCGGCGGCTGGCTCGCCGCGTGGAGCCAACTCGGCGAAGGTGACGTGGGTAATCCGTTCCCGGCGACCAGTCTTTGGTCCGCCACCGCGGACGCCGCGGGCGTGTGGAGTGCGCCTGCCCAGCTCGCTGCGCTGCCCGACGTGGCGCATCAACTTCGCCTCGTGACGCTGGGCGGATCCGCGGGGCTGGTTTTCCTCCGTTCTGCTGATGGACCGCAATCCGAGCTGCGCACGCTTGCCGGCACGGTCCGCACCGGTGAGTCGTGGAACGCGCCAAGCGAGATCGTGCCGCAGGTCCCGATCACCGGCTTCGCCGTCGCCGGCGCGGCCTCCCCGGGGAACACCTTCGCCCGGATCGCCTTCACCCAGACCGACGGCTCATTGCTCACGCACCTCTGGCCCAGCGATGCGGCCGTCGCACCGCAACTGCTGGCCACCGGTTCCCTCGGCGAGGTGGCGCTGATCCGCACGGCCGCCGACCGGTTCTTCCTCGCGCATGTCAGCCGCGAGGGGGCGATCCAGCTCCATCGGGCCATCGGACCAGATGCTTGGACCTCGCTTAGCACGCCGATCACGGGCCAGTTCGCCGGACACCTGCAGATGGCCGCGCTCGAGTTCCTCGCCGTGCCCCAGCTCATCTTCGCGTGGACCAGCCCCGGTGACACGACGCGGATATGGACCGCCTTCACCGACGACCGGGGGGCCGTCGTGCGCGAGCCACAGCCGCTCACCACCAACACCACCGGCCGCTATTCGACGTTCTCACTCCAGCCGCAGGGCGACTCCACCGTCACCCTGCTGGCCCGCTACTCCTCCACAACCGATGTGGTCCAACAATTCACCGTGCCGATGTCCCCGTCGGAACCCATCCGGCTTGAAGCGCTCACGCTCTTTGCTGACGGCTCGCTCCGGTTCACGCTCACCGGTGCGGCGCGTCCGGCTTACCGGGTGGAAGTCTCGGGCAACCTAGTTGACTGGACTGAGGCGACCACCATCACCGGCCAGACTCCGCCGATCACCGTCACGCTTCCGGCGGATGCGGCGACCGCACGGTTTGTCCGCGTGACCGTGCCCTGACAGCGGTGGCGTTCACCGGCGGGCCACGGTGGGACGCTGCTGCCCAGACGGTCGTATGGTCAAAAAACTCATCCGCCTCTCGGTAATAAAATTTCAAGAGACCGCCGAGGCGCTCGCGAGTCTGGATGTCCCCTGCCGATCCTCGGGCGCTGGAAACAGGATTACGTTACCCTGGCCTTGGTGATTTCGCTCCGCGTGGAAGTGATTCACGTCATTCTCCCCGCGATTACCTTTGCGGAGCCCACATGTCCTTGAGGAGGCGTGACGTTTCATCGACCAGCACTCGTCCACCTTCCGGGCCAACAACTCCATCGTCGATTCGCGCGCTGTACCCTCCCCCCAGGACGGCCCGTTCGGTGGGCAGGTATGCCGGGCTGTCGGCCGTAAGCTGGACGACGGAAGTCTGAGCAGCGGGGCTTCTAGCCTTTATCCTCGAACCATAGTCCGTATAGAGCTCGAATGGATTGGTGGCGATGGCCAGATCGTCGAATCGCATGGCGTGTATCTCCGCGGGATAATACGGCTCGGTCTTCTGCAGTTCGTAGCGCGCCATCATGGTTCGACTGACGCGCCAATTGATGTAATCGGGGCTCGTCAAGCGGTCGAATTTGTCTTTGCCCGCATTGAAAATGGCCGATGCTTCGGCAAACCGCTGCTCCGAGACTTTCCAGACGGGCAATTGGAATTTCTCCACCCGATGATCGAACCAGACCTCAGCACGGATGGACTCGCGAGCAACGTCCGCCACATCCTCCACAGCGTGAACGATGCGCCGGGCGATTTCCTGACGGTAGCTGAGCTTTCGCCGTTTAAGCATGTCTGCCTCCGAGGATTTTCCCACCTGAATGTGTGGCGACTGATCACCGCTGGCTCCAGTCAACGGCAGTACAAAGAGACCGGCAGAATACCGTTCTCGCAGCAATTTTCGCGCGTCATGCCAGAAATCCGCGGACAGATAAAGCTCACCCTCAACTTCCTGCGACGGGCAATAGAGGGTGAGTACGATTCCGACGATCTGCCCATCGCGCCAGAAAAAGAGCGCATCCACCGAATCGTCGGACGTGCCCTCCGCGTGCGAGAAATTGGGATTCTTGGTGTCACCATACAGCCGCGTTGTCCCGTCGAAATAAACGGCGCGCCTATTGCGAGCAATCGAGGCATGGCCGAGGGCCGAACTTAACTGTCCAGGCTGCCGTGAATTCCAAGCCCCAACGACCGCAGCGGCGATTTGCCGCTCCAAGAAACCCAAATACTCGCTGGGTCGCATAATGTTCTGCCGATCATCGGGGATCCGGTAGGCCCAACTGCCCGCAAAATCATATGGATGGAGATCCGTCTCGTTAGCGTCGGTAATCGCCGGAGCCGTATGCGTATGGGTTGCGGAGATCACAATCTTCATCACATCGAGGTCCGGAATCGATTTCGCGACGAGTTTGCGGATGTTTCCAACCGTTTTACCCCGTATTCCAACCAAATCACACGAGACCCACACAATTTGATCGATGACACCCTGCTGATCGCGAGTCTCGATCGCCAGGGCCGTCACCGTGATCGGATCATGCGCTTCGCCGCTGATTCGTGTGTGGTACTGGCCGCCAATCGCGACGGGCTTGTTTGGCACGATACTTTCGCTGGCCCAACCGAAAGACAGGCTGCCAGTTCTCCTGACACCGTCACCAACCAGACTGCCGTCCAGAGAGGCCAGACAAAGAGTAAACAACCATATCGCTTTACGAAGAATGTTCATTGGACGCAGACGGCGAGACTAATCTCGGCCAAGTAAGGAGTATAGGCCATATTCTGATCACACTCGACTCAGGAAAGACACTAGGCTCCCTTCGTGTATCCTGGGAGTATGGGCAAACCTTGCAAGCACAAAAAATGAATTGTATGTGTCATTTATTGTCGATTCCTTCCGAGGATGGGAACCGGTATGGTCAAAAAACTCATGCGGCATCTCGGTAATAAAATTTCAAGACGCCGCCGAGGCACTCGCGAGTATGGATGTCCCCTGCCCTTTCACCGATCCGCGGGCGCCGGAAACAGGATTAGGTTACTCTTGCCTTGGTGATTTCGCTCCGCGTGGAAATGATTCACGTAGTTTTCAAGGCAGTGGGGCATTGAGAATCCGGTTCTCCGTCACCAGATACTCGTTGCGCAGGAGGAGTTCCTGATCAACCGAACCGGAGAGGGTCGACAGCATTTGTTTCCAATTCATCGACGAGACATAACCGAGCCAACGGCCTGGGAGCCATCTTCTGATCGCCCTGCAAATCGTTGAATATTGGTAGGTTGGAGTTTTTGACCTTACGGGTTGCGGAACTCGTTAGGATCGGATTCTCCGCGGAAACTTGAGTCGTAGTGTTCATAGGTCAAATCATCGTCTGGATAATTCGATTCAAGCACTTAACAGGCCGAGGCGCGCGGGGCGCACACTCCGCCAGGTCCACGCGCTGAGGGCGCCCGCTAGGACGAGCATCCCGGCCAGGCTGGAAACCACGCGACTCATCCAGACGCCGGTGGGCTCTTCTCGAAATTCAAAGCGCGGCAGCTGGTCGAAGTCGCCCAGCGTGATCGGTTCGCGCTTATGAATGCGCGGCGTGAAAAATTCGGACACGGCCTGCCGCAGCCCGCCCACCTGCTCGCGGAAGACGCGGTGCCGCCAGTAACCGGTGCCGGCGAGGTCGGTCAAGGCCTCGTGCGTGGCGATGGCGGGCGAAAGAAAACGCCAGCGGGCTACGGCAGTTTGCTGGCGGGCGAGTTGCGCGTCGAACTTCTCCCGCACCGGCTCAACGGCTCGCCCCACTTCGCTCTGCACGGTGAGATGTTGCGCGGCAAAATCGGCCTGCTGGTCGGGGGGGGCCAGTTCCGGGTGGTCCCGATAGAACGAGTTGAGCAATTCCCCGCCGCGCTTCTCCGCTTCGCCCGAGGCCTTGCGCCCCGCCGCCACGAGCTCGGGCCGCGACGGCGTGGGGTAAAGCGTTTCCACGGTCACGTTCAACAACGTCGGGGCCACGAGCACGAGCAACACCCACGCGGCTCCAAGAGCGGTCGCGGCATTGGTGGCGCTGCGCGCGACGGCGTTGACCGCCAGCGCCAGCGCCACCCAGAACAATCCGTAGGCGAGAATCACCGCGAGCGCGAGTGCCAGCCGCGTGCCTGCGCCGCCCGCGCCGTCGAGCAAACCGGCCGCCAGTGTCGCGAGCGCGGCGAGCGCCAGCATCGGCAATGCACGGGCCAGTGCGCGGCGCGCCATCCAACGCCACGGCGTTATGCCTTGGGCCAGGGCCAGCCGCAAGGTGCCGGCTTCGCGGTCACCCGCCATGAGGTCGTAAAGCAGCGCGAGGAGAAACAGCGGGAAAAGCCAGACAAGAACGAACGCGAGATCGAAGCGCCCGGCCATCAGATGCGACGGGTTCTCCAACTCGGAGCGGGTGTCGGCAGGCGCGGCGAGTTTCCAGAGGACGACGGTTTCGTGGCCGGGCGACAGGTCGGACTGACCCGTGGCCAGCAACGGCAATGGCGCGGGCGGCAGCACGGCGGTCGTTCCACGTCCGGCGATGGCTTTTGGGTCCACCGATTGTTTGCCCAGCACCTCACGAAGCTGCGTTTGAAATTGCTCAGAATCCTGCCTGAGCACGGTGGCGATCTCGCGTTGCCGCTGGGCGAGGCGAGCGCCGTTCCAAGTGCCGTAAGCGAGCGCAGCGGCGAAGAGGGCGAACAGCACCCACGCGGCGCGTTCGCGCGCGAGCAGGCGGAGTTCGAGGCGGAAGAGATGCGGGAAGATCATGCGTCAATTCGGTTTCAGTCTTGGCGCGACGAGCAGCAAGGCGGTCCAGGCTCCTGCGGCCCAAAGGAACAGAACCATCAGTCCTGGCGTGGCTGCTCGCAGCGCGTGGGCGGTCGTCGGCGGGTCGTAGCGGAAGGCGGGCAGCTTTTCCCAGAGCGAGCGATCGGCGACGCCGCCGTGGTGCCCGCCGGCCGTGCTGTTCATCAGGTCTTCGTTGAGGACGCGAACGAAGTCGCGGCGATGTTGTTCGGCGGCGACGGAGAAATGCCGGTGCTGCGTGAAGTCAGTTCCCGCCAGCGCCATCGAGGCGCTCCGCAATCCGAGCAAGGGCGCCGCCAGGCCGGCCCACGTCACCAAGCGGTCTTGCGATTCAAGCCGGTCCCAGAGCCGGCCGAAGTGATGGTCGAAGACTTTGCCCGCCAGGCGTTCGCTCTCCAACATGACGAGACCGTTGAAGTTGAAAGGCAGTTCCTCGAGGCGCGTCTTGCCGTGTTTCTTCAACGTCTCTTGAGCGAATTCCTGAAGCTGTTGCTGACGGGGACTGTGGCCGTCCAGACCCTCTTGCACGGCCTTGTGCATCGCCGCTTCAAACTCGGCCAGTTTCGGCGTGGGCAGAACTCGTTGCGCGAGGTCTCCGCCGAGACGCGGGGCGAGTACCGCGTTGGCAGCCCAGCAAACCAGCAGCGTGGCCAGCGCGGCGCGTGCGGTGGAGGCGACCGCCGACACGGCGAGGCACACGGCAAGAATGGCCGCGAGATAAAGGGCGTAAGCTCCGCCCAGCCATGCCAGACGAACCCAGCTACCGCCTGCGTCCCCGCCCGGAAGTTGCGCCAGCGCCACGGCGCTGAACAACGCGACGGGTAACAGCAACGCCGCAAGCACGAGGCCGAGGCCGAGGGCTTTGCCGAGCACCAGGTCTCGCGGACGCACGCCGAGGCTCAACACCTGCCGCAGCGTACCTCGCTCGCGTTCGCCCGCCAGCGCGCCGAAGGTGAGCAGGACGACGAGCAACGGCGTGAGCAGTTGCAGTCCAGTGGCGGCGGTCAACTCGCCGAAGCGGCGCATCGCGGTGGCATCCTGTGCGGGGAGGAACGCCGCCTGGTTTTGCCGGTGCGCTTCGAGGTAAACCGTCGTGCCGACGAAGGGTTCGAGTCCGCGGTCGAAGATGGCCAAAGGAGGGACCGGCTTGAAGACATACACGCCGTAATGGGCGGCCGAGTGGGAATTTTTCTCGCCCTGATTGAGCCAGTTTTCGCGTTCGAGGGTGGCGGCAGCGGCGTGCTCGGCGCGGGTGCGTTGCACCTGTTGCCACGCAAGCAGCAGGGCCACTCCGAGCAACACGACGACGACGACGGCAGCGATGCGGAAGCGTCCGTCTCGCCAAGCGTCGAGGAATTCCTTGCGGGCGATGGCGAGAATCATGCGCGGAGATGTTTCAGGTAGAGCTTCTCCAAATCCAGATGCTTGATGTCGTTGGTGGCGTAGTCGCCTGCCAGTTTGCCATCGAGCAGGATGCCGATCCGGGTGGCGTCTTCACGCGCGCGAAACAGATCGTGCGTGGCCATGAGGATCGCGACACCCTGCCCGGCAAGTTTGCGCAAGAGCAGGGAAAACTCGTGGGACGCGGCGGGGTCGAGACCCGAGGTGGGTTCATCGAGCAGAAGCGCCTTGGCCTCGGTGGCGAGAGCGAGGGCGATGCCGACTTTCTGGCGCATGCCTTTGGAGTAAGTGCCGACGTGGCGGTCGGCGGCTTCGGCGGGCAAACCGGCGCGCTGGAGCAAGCCGAGCAACTCCCCGCGCGTGTGCCGGCGTCCGCCCAACGTGCTGAAGTAGTCGAGGTTTTCCACGCCGGTGAAACGGGGGTAGAGCATCACCTGCTCGGGGATGTAGGCGATGTGCCGCCGTGCCGCGATGGGGTCGTCGACGACGCTCGCGCCGTTGACGCGGGCCTCGCCCGCGTCGGGCGCGAGGAAGCCGAGAAGGAGATTGATGGTCGTCGTTTTGCCCGCGCCATTGGGGCCGAGCAACGCGAAGACTTCGCCGGGCTGGATGGCCAGGTTCAGTTCATTGACGGCGACATGGCCGTTGAAGCGTTTGGTGAGCTTGATCGTTTCGAGCATGGTTTATAGAGTGGCGCTTGGCTGCGACTTCAAAGACCTAATCAGCGCTGGCAACATTGTGGCTGAAGCCGCGAGCATGGCGGTAATTAGAACCGCCGCGAAAAGTTTTCCCGATTTCCCATCGAAGACGGCCAGCCAGCCCACGCTTGCCCGCCATGCGAAGACCAGAGACAGCAGGCCGGTGGTCGTGATGGCCGCCGGCAAGCTCCAACGGACGCCGCGTGCGCCCAGCACGCCCCACAGAATCGAGAGCGCGCCAAAGGTCCCGCCGGACATCAGCGCCGTCTTCGCTTTTTCCGGGTTGGACAAGTAGCCGGCCACCCCCATGACAATGAGGAAGCCACCATATAGAATCAGGTAACGTGCCGTCTTGATATTCATGGTGTGAGTGTTCTGTTTGCTCTCATTCGCGCGCCCCGATCGCCGTCACTTTGGGAATCGACTTCTCGACGGCGGGGAGGCTGTCGCCCCCGGGACGCGGCCCGCCGAGATATCGGAACAGCGGGGAGTCCGCCGAGAGCAGGAGGGTGCTGCGTTTGCCGAGGAACAGTTCGTAGCTTTGGAGGCTGCGCACGAATCGATAGAACTCCGGGTCTTTGCCGTAAGCCTCCGCGTAGATGCGAGTGGCGGTCCCGTCGCCTTCGCCGCGCAGTTTCTGGGCGTTTTGTTCCGCGTCGGCCAGGACGATGGTGCGTTCCTTGTCCGTCTGGCTGCGCAGCTTGTTGGCTTCTTCCTCGCCCTCGCTGCGATAGCGTTTGGCCTCGCGTTCACGTTCGGCCTGCATGCGGGCAAACACGCTCTGCTGAACTTCCTTGGGCAGGTCGGCGCGCTTGATGCGCACATCCATCACCTCGATGCCAAACTCGCTGGCCTTGGTTCGCACGCTCTTGGCCACGTTGTCCATGATGGCCTCGCGCTTGGAACCAATCACGGTCGCGAAAGTGTGACTGGCCACTTCACTGCGCAATTCGGAAAACACCAGATCGTCCAGCCGGGCGCGGGCACCGGGTTCATCGCGCACGGTCTTGAAAAACTTCAGCGGATCCGAGATTCGCCAGCGGGTGATGGGATCGGCCACGAGACGCTTCTTGTCCTGGCTCAGGTATTCGGCCTGCGGGGCATCGCTGACGAGAATGCGCCGGTCGAAACGGATGGCGCTGTGGAGAAACGGTGCCTTCAAAGCCAGGCCTGGCTTCTGAATGGTCCGGATATATTCGCCGAACTGGGTGACGATGACCTGCTCGCGTTCGTCCACGATGATGAAGACTTGCTTCAGCAGGACGGACGCAGCAATGACGGCGACCAGCCCGCCGAGCAAAAAGATATTTGAGCGCATAAGATTACTTTCCTTTCAAAGCTTCAGTGGCGGTGCGGAGCGGTGCGGGGAGCAGTGAGGTCGTGCCCACCGGCATCATCGGCAAAAGCCGCTGCCCGAGGTCGCCGTCCAAAATCACTTTGTCGGTGTCCGGCAGAATTTTCTCCATCGTTTCGAGGTGCAGCCGGTCGCGGGTCACTTCGCGTGACTTCTCGTATTCGGCTAGCACGCTGAGGAAGCGGGAGGCCTCTCCTTGGGCGAGGAGGACTCGCTTTTCTTTGTAGCCCTCGGCTTCGCGCAGGATTTTTTGCGCTTCACCACGGGCTTTGGGCAGGATGTCCGCCTGATAACCCTTGGCCTGATTGATGAGTTTTTCCTTGTCCTCGCGGGCGCGCACCACGTCGTGGAAGGCGTCGCGGACGGCATCGGGCGGGTCGGCGGCCTGTAACTTGACCTCGGTAATAACCAGGCCGGAGTCGTAAGTGTCCATCAGGCGCTGGATAAAAAGGCGAGCGTCATCCTGCACCCTGGCGCGCTCTTCAATCATGACCTGGTCAATGGTCATGCTGCCGACGGTGCTGCGCAGGGCCACTTCCGTCGCCGCCCCGAGCGCCACTTCCGGTTCGCGAAGGCGAAAGAGGAATTTGGACGGGTCGGCCACGCGGTACTGCACCACGATTTGCGCCTCCACGATGTTTTCATCGCCTGTGAGCATCAACGCTTCCTCCTGCACTCGTTGCGTGCCCCGGAAGCCCACTTCGATGCGGCGGATTTGTTCGACGCTCACCACGTCGGCTTGCTGAAAAGGCCAGGGAATGCGGTAGTTCAGCCCCGGCTCCGTGCGGGCCGTTTCTTTTCCGAAAGTGCGGACGACGCCAACATGCCCGGGGGTGACGGAGTAAACGCCAGAACCGAGCCAGAGCACCACGAGACCGACTACCGCGATGAGCAGGAGTTTGGGCAGGAGTTGTGTCAGCATCTTGCTGGCGCGCTCGAATTGCTCGCCTAATTGTTCGTTCAGCGGCGATTCATCGAATTGATGGGAATTCATATCAGGTATGTGTCTGTGGAGCGCTTTCGTTTCCGGTGGTGATCTCGTCACCACGCAGACAAATACCCATTAGCCGCCGGTGTGCCACAGCGCACGTGCCACGGAAACCGCGCAAAGGTAGGGAATTCGCGAAGTTTGTCTGGAAGGAAAGTGTGCGAGGTGGATGACAACCTGCCACCGGTGGAAGCTGGCTGGCCACTTTGACACGGCGAACGCCAGCGTCTGCGAACACCCCCCGGCGAGCGGATGTGCAACGTTCATCGGTCCATCACCCCGTAGGGTCAAAAAACTCATGCGGCCTTTCGGTGATAGAATTTCAGGAGGCCACCGAGGCGCTCGCGAGTCTGGATGTCCCCTGCCATTTCACCGATTCGATCCTCGGGCGCTGGCAACAGGATCCCGTTGCCCTTGCCTTGGTGATTTCGTTCCGCGTGGAAGTGATTCACGTAATTCTCAAGGCAGTGGCGGAGAGAGCTTTCTCCGAAAAGGATCATTTTCGACTGGAGCTCGGTCTTTACCGATCGAAGCCAGTTCTCCGTCACCAGATACTCGTTGCGCAGGAGGAGTTCCTGATCCACCGAACCGGAGAGGGTCGCCAGCATTCGTTTCCAATTCATCGACGAGACTTAACCGAGCCAACGGCCTGCGCGCAATCTTCTGATCGCCCTGCAAATTGTTGA
>CAMDJH010000160.1 GCA_945900455.1 Akkermansia muciniphila | reverse complement strand
CAGATCGAGAATCCCGAATAAAGAAGGCCGCACCTCGGCGGGGGCGGCGAACCCAGCGTCGCCCTCGCCCATCTCGGAAATACCCCTCAATCACTGTGCGGTTTTCAAATCGGCACTTTCACACGGTTTTCAGACCGTCCTCCGCACACCGTGGTCGGAGTAACCATTTGAACATCAAACAGACTGAATCCTCGCGCTTGCAAATGCTCGACCACCCGAACCACCGCCACCTTGGAGGCGTCGTCCTCGATATGAAACATGGATTCCCCGGCGAAGAGTCCGCCTACGGCGACTCCATAGAGTCCACCGGCCAGCGTGCCATCCCGCCAGCATTCGACGCTATGCGCGTAACCCGCCTCGTAAAGCGCGAGATAGGCATCGATAAAATCCCGGGAAATCCATGTCTTGCCGTCCGCCCGAGGAGCCCGGGCGCACCCTTCGATTACCGCACGGAATGCGCGATCGAACGTCACGTCGAATCGGCCCTGGCGCAGGGTTCGCGCCAGGCTCCGAGCGATGTGCATTCGCCCCAGATCCATGACACCGCGAGGATCCGGTGACCACCATGTGACCGGACGGATCGACCATGGAAAAATACCGGTCTGGTAGGCAAGCAGCAGGCGGGGGACCGACAGATCCCCCCCGATCGCGACCAGCCCGTCGCGACGGGCCTGCCTGGGATCCGGAAACCAAAGGGGTATCGTGGGCGAGTCCATTGCAGGAAATCCGACGGCAAACTCCGAGGGAACCGACCCAGTCCAGAACTAAGAGGGGTCATGCTCCAGCGCCGCGAGGAGCCGGCCTTGAAATAGGGCCGTTAGTTGAAGTACCCAGAGACTAGCGACACCCTTTGAGCTGATTTTCGGTTTCACCGCGGATTCGAAGTCTGGGCAGCCCAGTTTTTCCCACGCCCCAATTCGGACCTCGTTGAGGGCCTGCAACAATCCGTGCACTTGATCCGAGTCCATGAGCAATTCATAGCCGCCTTGGATGGCTCGGCAACGGACCGGATCTTTGAGCATCTGGTCAACCGACTTGGCGACCGATCCTCGGTGGGCTGTGAGGCTGCTATTCAGCTCTTGTCCGGCCTCCAAGAATTCCGTCGCCGTGTCCGGATCACGGGATATCGGCGAGCTTCGGCGTGGAAATTGCTCCCGGAATCCGAGCACGCTCAACAGCAATTCGCGTTCCTTGGACTTGAGGCGGAAGATCCAGTCGGCGCCGTCCCGGCGTTCAAACATCATGAGTCATGAAAGGGGTCCATCCTGGGTTTTCGTGGTCGCGAGTGCGTTCTACGTGGGGTCGTTCATTCATTTTTCTTCCGCCTCGAGCGTCGCCTGCAGGGAATACTTGTGGAGTTCGTGCACGTAAAATTCCGCCTTCTCGAACCCTTCCCGAACCAGAACACTTCGCCCCTGTTCGTGCACTTCCAGCATGTGTTTCTCGGCCTTGACGCGAGCCCAGCCAAAGACTCGTTGAAAGACCTGGGTAACGTAGGGCATCAAGTTTATGGGGTCATCCCAGCAAATCACGAGATACCCTGGGTCTCGTGCTTCGACCTTTTTTGAAGCCGGTTCGATCACCGGCACCGGCACTTCAACCGTTCCAGCCATGAGGCAACTATGGCGACTGGGAAGGCTCGTGAAAAGAATCGTTTCCTCGCTGCAAGCGGAGAAGGCTCTCTCAGTATTGCCATCCGCGAACCGGCTAAGCATCTTCCGTCCGTGCTCGACATCAAGTTGCTGCGGGAAAAACCAGATTTTGTCCGTGAACGGCTCGCCACGCGTCACGGTGGGGACGAAGCGAAGGTGGCCGAGGTGTTGGCCCTCGATGAGCAGCGAAGGGCGGCACTGGCGGAGGTTGAACAACTCAAGGCGCGTCGCAATGCGACCTCCAAGGAGATTGGCGCCCTGATGGGCCGGAAGCAACTCGTCGAGGCGGAGGCGAAGAAAGGCGAGGTCCGCGAGATCAGCGATCGCATCGCTACCTTGGATCGATCGGTGGCGGCGGCGGAGTCGCAGCGCGATGAGATCCTAATCCGCCTGCCCAATCTGCCGCATCCGAGTGTGGCGGTCGGGCGGGATGCGGCGGACAACCCGGAGATTCGTGTCCACGGCATGAAGGCGCAGTTCCAATTCACGCCAGCCAACCATATCCAACTTTGCGAGCGGTTGCAGTTGGTGGATTTTGCGAGGGGCACGAAACTGAGTGGGAGCGGTTTTTTGCTCTACACGGGATGGGGTGCCCGGCTTGAGCGCGCGTTGATCAATTACCTGCTGGATCTGCATATTCACGAGCACGGCTACCAGGAAGTGGCTCCGCCGTTCATCGTTGGTGAGCATTGCATGGTCGGTGTAGGACAATTCCCGAAGTTCCGCGATCAGGCCTATGCGGTGCAGGAGGGACTTGATTCCTCGACCCTCGGCAAGTTGTACCTGTTGCCGACCGCCGAGGCCCCGGTGGCCAATATTCATCGCGAGGAAATCCTCTCCGAAAAGCAACTGCCGATCCGATATTGCGCCTATTCCCCCTGCTTCCGGGCGGAAGCCGGCGCCGCCGGCCTCGGAACCCGCGGCATGATTCGCATTCATCAGTTCGACAAGGTGGAACTGATCAAGCTAGTGACTCCGGAAACGGGGTACAACGAGCTTGAAACCTTGGTCCAGAACGCCGAGAAGGTGCTGCAAAACCTCGGACTGCATTATCGAGTGATCAATCTCTGCACCGGCGACATGGGCTTTGCCAGTGCGAAGACCTATGACATCGAGGTTTGGGCGCCCGGGCAGGGGCAGTATCTTGAAGTTTCGAGCTGCTCGAACTGCGAGGATTTCCAATCCCGCCGGATGAACATGCGATACAAGACTGAATTCGGCGAAAACCGTTTCCCCCATATCCTGAACGGGAGTGGCACGGCGCTGGCCCGATTGTTCGTCGCCTTGGTGGAAACGCACCAGCAGGCCGACGGTTCCATTGCCATCCCGGCGCCGCTGCAGCCTTATTTGCGCGCGGAACGAATCGTTGTTGATTGAAGGCTATGTTTCTCACGAGGTCAGGAGGCCTTCGGATGGAGGCGCACGCCAAACTCACTGGCGGGCTCCCAGTGGTAGACACCGCGCACGGGCAGTCCGTCCGCGATCGGTGCCATCGTATACCCGCGGGCGAGCATCCGCAGGAAAATCATGCTCGTCTTAATCGCGATCTCGGCGAACGGGCACTGGTGATGATCAAGACCGAACGGCGCAAACTGATCGCCGTTGGGATTCCCCGTTAGGAATCGCTCTGGGTTGAAGCGGAAGGGCTCAGGGAATGCGTCCGGTGACTTGTGCGATTCCCAAAGACACACGCGAACGGTCGCATGCTTCGGAATGAGATATCCCGCAAACACGAAGTCACGTTGAGCTTTCCGCATGAGACGCTCACTCTGGTCCGTACGTAATGTTTCCAAGACAAACGCTTCCGTGAATGAGGTCCCGTCCGGTGTCGCATCGGGGTCTTCGCGTGCGATGCGCGCGAGCATCTCCGGGTGTTCCGATGCGTACTTAGTCAGCCAGCGAAAGAGGGAATAGGTGTCGTAGCGGCCCATCTCAACCATATAGATCAGATTCCCGAGCAGCGTCGCATCGGGCGTTCCGTCGTTGATGATTCGTCCCAGAATGCTCGGCTGAAACCCGGTCGGACGCGAATCCTTCCCGCGGGAAAACTGACTGAGCAGGTGGTCGCGGATGTCTTCGAATGCCTCGCGATGCGCGTCGCCAATATTCCAAACGAGTCCGCAGGGCCCGAGCCTGCGGTAGCCTTGCATAATATGGTCGAACGAAGCGGACCCGAATGCCGCGCCGAGAACAATCTGGACAAGCATTCCGCTCGCGATCGTATTGAGCGTGGCAATATAGGCTTCCGGCGAATTCTGATGGTCGTTTTGCCCGGCCACATAGTCCTCCAAGCCCTGAGTCGCGATCGTCTCGAACGATTGGACGTTCGCGGCAAGATCCGCGGATCGGATCGCCTGGGTGAGAGCCTTGCGGTAGGTCCGATGCTCCTCCCCCTGCATCTGGCGCAGGAAGCCTTTGGGAAATAGGGGCCCCAACTCAATCGTCATGGGCTTGAGGTCGGCACCGTGATCCTTCAACAGACGGCGGCCAAGCGGAATACCGACCACACAGATTCCCAGCTCACCCCACGCGATCGCCTTGAATACGGGGCCCCATTGGGACGCCAATTCAAGCAGAACAGTGCGGTTTGTCATTTCCGTGTGATCGAGTCGGATTAGCTTTCCCGGCGGCAGTTTATACCTGGAAAAAAGAGTCCTGACGTACGCGTAACGAACGGAAGAATGCGGCAGGCGCCGGCGGAGAAAGGTTTTGATTTTTGCAATCATGCTCGGGTTACGGCAAAGGAATGGAATGGATGCTGCGCCAGATGGCTTCAGCGGTGGCGGGAGAGGTCAGAGCTTCCGGGGTGCTGCCGGGAAAGCGGGCGATGGCGTCGAGGATGGCGTGGCGGACAGCGATCGCCAGCATGAGCGGGGGCTCGCCAACCGCCTTGGTGCCTAGGACGGTGCCCGGTTGGGTCGCTTGCGTGAGCAGTTGGACGCGGAAATCGAGCGGGATGTCTCCGAGGGTGGGGATCTTGTAGGTGTCCGGTGAATGGGTCAGCAGGCGCCCGGTGTCATCCCAGACGAGTTGTTCCATGGTAAGCCAGCCCATGCCCTGAATGAACCCTCCTTCGATCTGGCCGAGGTCGATACCTTGATTCAGCGAGTCACCCACGTCGTGCAGAATGTCCACGCGCAATAGTTTCGCGGCACCGCTGAAGCCATTGACCTCCACCTCGGCGACCGCGGCTCCGCAGGCGAAATAGAAGAAGGGACGCCCCTTACCCGTCGTGCGGTCCCAGCCGATTTCCGGCGTGGCGTAGGTTCCGGTGGCGGCGAGAGGGATCCGGTCGAGGTAGGCTCGCATGACCACATCCGCGAAGGGGACCGTCGCCTCCGAGGACGAAATAGCGTTGTCGGAAAATGTCAGAAGATCCGGGGCGGTTTCGAGGAGGGCGGCGGCGATCGGAAGCAGGCGTTCCTTCAACGTCCGGCAGGCCGCCTGGACTGCGGCCCCATTGAGATCGGTGCCGCTCGAGGCGGCGGTGGCCGAGGTGTTCGGAACCTTGTCGGTGCGCGTGGACATCAGTCGGACGCGGTCCGGAGTGAGGCCGAATTCGCGGCAGACCAGGGTTCGGATTTTGGTGTGCAAGCCCTGGCCCATTTCGGTGCCGCCGTGGTTCACCTGAACGGTGCCGTCTTGGTAGATAAGGAGAAGGGCTCCGGCTTGGTTGAGATGCGTCAGGGTGAAGGAGATGCCAAATTTCACCGGAGTGATGGCGAGGCCGCGCTTATGGTGGGGATGGCGGTCGTTCCAGGTGGCGAGGGTGGCGCGTCGTTCCGTAAGGTCGGAACTCTCGATGAGTTCCCGCCATATTCGGAGGAGGCGCTGGTCGGGAATCTCCTGGCCGTAGTGGGTGGTGTTGGTCTCGCCGGTGCCGTGGTAGAGATTCCGTTCGCGTACTGTCTCGGGGGGCAAACCGCAATTCCGTGCGACGCAGTGTATGATTTCCTCCATGACCAGCATGCCCTGCGGGCCACCGAAGCCCCGGAATGCGGTATTGCTGGAGAGATTCGTTTTGGCCACACGCCCGGTCACTTCCATGTGGGGAATGTAATAGGCGTTGTCATGGTGGAGGAGGGCGCGGTCGGTGATGGCGCTGGAGAGATCCAGTGCCCAGCCGCCGTCGGAAACAAGTTCGGACGTGACGGCGAGAAGGAGGCCGTCCCGGGTGTGACCGACTTCAAACCGGGCGTGGAACGGATGCCGGTGTCCGGATAATTGCATATCCTGATCGCGGTTGAGCCGAACCCGGACGGGCCGCCCGGTTTTGACGGCGGCGAGGGCGGCGAGGGCGGCGGGAGTGTTGCCCTGAGTTTCCTTGCCGCCGAAGCCCCCTCCCAGGCGGAGGCTTTCCACGACGATCCGATGACGGGGTAGGCGGAGCACGCGGGAGAGGACGGCTTGGATTTCAGCAGGGTGCTGGGTGCTGGAGAAAATATGGAGACTGCCATCCTCGCCGGGGATGGCTCGGGCGGCGTGGGTTTCCAGATAGAAGTGTTCCTGCCCATCGAGGTGGAATTCTCCCGAGATCCGCATGGGTGCGGAAGCGAGCGCGGCAGGCGGATCGCCTCGGCGAATCGCAGCTGGCTCGGAGTGGAAGCTGCCGAGTGCGATGGCGGCGGTGACATTTAGGATGGCAGGAAGCACTTCGTATTCGATGACAACCCCAGCGGCGGCAGCGCGGCATTGGGCTTCGGTTTCACCGACGACGAGTGCGATGAGGTGGCCGTGGTAGGAGACTTCCCTGTCCGCCAACAGGATTTCATCGGGGCGGACGGCTCCCACGTCGTTGACGCCCGGAATGTCTTCGGCGAGGAGGATGGCGTGAATGCCGGGGAAAGTGCGGGCGACGGTCGCGTCCCGGTGCCGAATCGTGGCTCGGGCGTGGATCGAAGTGACGGGCCAAACGGTTAGTTCGCCCGCTGCCGGCGGGAGGTCATCCGTGTACCGCGCGGCGCCGGTGACATGGAGGTGGGCGCTTTCGTGCGGAGCCGGCAGGATGTTCCAGGGATTGATGGGCGCGATGGGGCTGGCGTCGGCGTGCCACGGAGGATCCTGGTAGAATCGTTGCAACATACCGCCGATCAAGGCGCGGCGGTAGGCGGCAGAACCACGCACGTCGCTGCGCGGGGAAAATTCCTGCATCGCGATGCGGGCGGCGTGAACGAGGGCTTGGTCGGACCAGGGGCATCCTAGCAGCGCGGCTTCGGCGGCGCGCGCCCGCAGAGGGGTGGCCGCGACCCCTCCAAACGCGAGGCGGCAGCGGGTGACGATCCCGCGCGCATCCGTATCCACTACAAAACAACCCGCAACGGTGCTGATGTCCATTTCGAGGCGACGTGAAACCTTATACCACTGCTCATGCCGCTGGTCGGAGGAAGTCGACACCCAGGGAATTTCGATGTGCTGGATAATCTCGCCTGGACGCAGGCAGGTCTGGCGGTAACCCGTGAAAAAATCGGTCAAGGGAACGGTGCGTGAGCCCGAGGCTGACGCGAGGAACAGTGAAGCGTCGAGGGCAAGTAATACCGGAGCGCAGTCACTCGTGGGGGACGCCGTGGCGAGGTTACCGCCGAGGGTTGCACGGTTTCGAATCGGGCGGGAACCGAAGAGCGGCACCATTTGTGCCAGCAACGGAACGTCGCTTCCGAGAGCATCCGCCACATTGGTCAGCGTGACCGCAGCCCCTACGATCCAGCGGGTGGACGAGCGTTGGAGGATATGGAGTTCGGGCACGGCATCCGTCGAGAGGAAGCCAGGAAAGGATCTAAACCCTTTCGTGATCTCGAGGGTTAGTTCGGTGGCACCCGCTATCAGACGCAGGTCGGGGCGAGTGGCATGGAGGTGGAGGAGGGCTCCCAAGGTGTCGGGACGATGAAAGACATCCCGGGTGATGGGCGCGGGCAGGGTGGCTGGCCTCGAGAGGGCGGCCGTGTGAGCGTCCTCGAAGGATCGCTCCTTGAGCGCGACATAGGCAGCGTCCTGGATCGCCCGGTAGCCGGTGCAACGGCAGAGGTTGCCGCTGAGTTGCTCGGTGAGTTGGGCCTGAGTGGTCAGGTCGTGGCGGTGCCACGCTTCAAAAAGAGAACAGATGAATCCGGGCGTGCAGTACCCGCATTGTGAGCCATGATGATCGCTCATGCTCTGCTGCACCGGATGGAGTTTGGCGGAGCAGCCAATGCCTTCGCTGGTCACGATTTCGCGGCCCTGCAGAGTGATTACGGGAACGAGGCATGAATTGATCGAACGCCATGCAGACTGGCCGTGGGAGTCGCGTTCCAACAGAGCGATGGAGCAGGCACCGCAATCGCCCTCGGCACACCCTTCCTTGGCTCCGGTGAGGCCCCGCCGGCGAAGCCATTGTAGCAGTGTCAGGTTGATATCCTCCACTGTACCCGACCAATGCCGGCGATTAAGGGTGAGGGAGAAATTCATCGGCAACCCTTGCACATTAAACGGGAATCAGCTCGTGCGCGGCGGGATTGGAGGGGAGCGATTCCAGCAGCAGCAGCGGTCGGCCTGAGGTTTGATGGAAGACGAGCAGAATCTCCGCGAAGATGCTGACCGCGATCTCCGCGGGGTGATCGGCGCCGAGGTCAAGACCGATCGGAGCGCGGAGGCCGGCAAAGTCGGTTTTTTGGAAACCGGACGCGAGCAGCTCATCCAGGACGCGGCGGACTTTCCGCCGACTGCCCATCATACCCAGGTAAGCCATTCCGCGGTTCTTGAGCGCGGCGGCCAGCGCATCGCGGTCGAGTTGATAGTTACGATTGACGAGGACGAGAGCGTCGTCGTTCCGCCAGGATTTTGCGGCGATGAAATCGGGAGCTCGCGGACTGCTGAGGCGTTCCCGCGCCGGGAAGTCTGCGACGGCTTCTACGCGGTCATCGATCACGGTCACGTGCCAGCCGCAGGTCTGCGCCAGATGGGCGAGGGCGCGGGAGCAGTGACCGGCACCGACGAGGGTGAGGGTGGGAGACGGCAATTGGGGTTCGATCAGCACGGTTACTTCTCCGCCACAAATGGCCCCGAACGAATCCGTGGCGGTATCGTGAAGCGGATAGGATTTTAGCACCGGGTCTCTCTGCCCGTGCAACGCGATGGCGTCCGCAATGACAAGCGATTCAAACCGGCCGCCGCCGACGGTGCCGGTGATCTTCCCGTCCGAATAAACGAGCATTTTGGTGCCCGCGCGACGGGGGACGGAGCCTTGGGTGGCCGCGATCGTAATCAGGCAGTGGGGCTGACGTTGCCGTCGGGCTTCGGCCATTTCATCGAGGAGCGTTCCGATCACAGAAAGGGTGATTCCCTGATACGCGCAGGTTTGCAAGCGATTTCACTTAAGTTAAACGCGGGGCGTATAGTTTATGGGTGCAACCCTAATCCGCGGATAGGAATCTGAAAATGAGAACCACGGATCAACGCCGATCGATGCAGATTCCATGCCCCTTCTATCCGCGTCGATCCGTGTTCATCCGCGGTTCTCCTCTCCTTTATCCGCGGATTTGGGTGCAAAGTGACTATTTGACGTGCTCGTATCGGTTCTCATAGCTTAGGCGCTTATCCTTATGAAATTTTTCCTACCCCGATTTGCCGCAGTTTGGCTGGTCCTGAGCTCCTCATTCGCGGCTGAGCTGGAGCTCAAGCCCGGGGATCATCTCTGCCTGATCGGCAACGCATTGGCGGAGCGGATGCAGCACGACAATCAATGGGAATCGCTCCTGCACCAGCGTTTTCCCAAGCATAACCTCGTCGTTCGAAACCTCGGGTGGTCGGCGGACGAACTGGACTTTAAGACGGAATTCGAAGTCGCCGACGGCCATTCCAAGGGGGACAAGGCTTCGCGGGGGCGCCCGCGATCCAGGGATTTTGGCACGCCGCATCAGCACTTGACCCACAGCAAGGCGGACGTGGTGATGGCGATGTTTGGTTTCAACGAGTCGTTCGCCGGGCCCGCCGGCCTGGCCAAATTCAGAGCGGACCTCGACGAATTCATCACGGATACGCTCCGGCAGAATTACGCGGGCAAGGGGGCGCCTCGCCTGGTGCTCGTTTCGCCGATTGCCCATGAGAACCTCGGAAATCCGAATCTTCCGGATGGGAACGCCAACAACGAGAACCTCCGCCAGTATACCGCGGCGATGCGCGATGCGGCAACGAAGCACTCGGTGCTGTTTGTCGACCTGTTCAATCCGTCACTCCGGCTGTTCAAGCAAGGTGGCGGGCAGACACCGCATACGATCAATGGGGTGCATTTGAACGAACTCGGCCATTTGGAAGTGGGGAAAATGCTGGATGCCGCGTTGTTCGGACCGGCCGGTGCACCGACGGGCGTAAACGCCGCTCTACGCGCCGAAATTGGCGAAAAAAATTACCAGTGGTTCATGCGTTACCGGTCGGTCAATGGCTATTACATCTACGGCGGGCGCTCCCGATTGAAGTTCGCCGATGGGGATCAGACCAACGCGGACGTGATGGAACGTGAGCGGCAGATTCTTGACGTTCTGTGTTCCAATCGCGACGCGCGGATTTGGAAGATTGCGCAGGGACAATCGGTCACCGCGAAGATTGACGACAGCAATGCGCCGCCGTTTCTGCCGGTGAAAACGTTTTTTGGCACCCGGACCGTCGACAAGAGCAAGGCGACTGGCGTGGCCGCTCAGGGCATGACGAGCAAGAGCGGCGAAGCGGGTGAGCTGGTCTACTTTTCCAGTCGTGAAGCGTTAAAAAAATTCAAAGTGGCCGCCGGATACAAGATCGACGTGTTTGCGTCCGAGGAGCAGTTTCCCGAAGTTGCCAACGCGGTCCAGATGACCTTTGACACGCGTGGCCGCCTGTGGGTTTGCACGATGCAGAGCTACCCGCAGTACCAACCGCTCAAAGACACCCTGAACGGCCAATCGCATCCCGATGACAAGGTTCTCATTCTGGAAGATACCGATGGGGATGGGCGAGCCGACAAGTCCACGATCTTTGCCCGCGGCCTCCACGTCCCGACCGGATTGGAATTTGCCGATGGAGGTGTCTATGTCGCGCAGCAACCGGACCTGATGTTCCTCAAGGACACGGATGGTGACGATCGGGCGGACGTACGGGAGCGAGTCTTGCACGGCTTCGATTCGGGGGATTCGCATCATTCGATCAGTGCCTTCACGGTGGGGCCCGGTGGAGACTTGTATATGCTGGAAGGCACCTTTTTCTATACGCAGGTTGAAACACCCTACGGCCCGGTGCGGAATCACAACGCCGGCGCGTATCGCTTCGAACCTCGCTCCTGGAAATTCGATACGTTTGTCAGCTACCCGTTTGCCAACCCTTGGGGCATCACGTTTGACCGGTGGGGCCAGACGTTCATCGCCGATGCATCGGGCGGGGCTAATTATTTTGCCACGGCGTTTTCGGGGCGGACGATCTACCCGGACAAGCACCGGACGATGGAGCAATTCATCAAGATGCGGGTTCGGCCGACGTCCGGGTGTGTTTTCGTTGCCAATCGTCACTTCCCGCCGGAGGCGCAGGGCAATTTTCTGCTCAACAATTGCATCGGGATTCAGGGCATTCTCCAGCACAAGGTTGTGGACAAGGAATCGGGTTTTGCGGGCACCGAGATCGAGCCTTTATTGCTCTCAAGCGACACCAATTTCCGACCGGTGGATTTGGAATTTGCGCCGGATGGCTCGCTGTTTGTGATTGACTGGCACGAGCCGCTCATCGGGCACATGCAGTATTCGTTGCGTGATCCGCAGCGGGACAAGACGCACGGTCGCATTTACCGCATCACCTATCCCGGCCGGCCGCTGGTCAAGGCGCCTCCGATTGCGGGCGCTCCAATATCGAGCCTGCTCGACGCGTTGAAGGAGCCGGAGGATACCACCCGCCATCTTGCCAAGGTTGAACTCAACCGGCGCAACGCCGGTGAGGTGGTCGCCGCGCTGGGCGCGTGGACCGCGGCGCTGGATGCCGCCGATCCGGAATACCAGCACCACCTGCTCGAAACGCTCTGGGTTCACCAGTATCTCAATGTGATCAATGAGCCCCTCCTGCGGAAGATGCTCCGTTCTCCGGATCCGCGGGCGCGGGCGGCGGCAACGCGCGTTCTTTGTTATTGGCGCGATCGTGTGGCAGGCCCGCTCTCGTTGTTAAAGATCCAAGCCAACGACGAGCATCCGCGCGTTCGATTGGAGGCAGTCCGGGCGTGTAGCTTCTTTGGAACCCAGGAGGCGGTCGACGTAGCTCTGGAAACCCTGAATCACCCCCAGGACGGCTATCTCAAGTATACTCTCGATGAAACCATGCGGACGTTGGATCAGGTGGTTAAAGCGACTCGGTGATCCGTGGCGGGAGGGCCCTGCGGTCTTTAAAGGGGTGATTTCAGTCAGACCGCTCGCCGATAGACCTTGTGAATCGCGGCTTGGTCCGTGGGTTTGATCACCAATTCATCAATGCACACGTGGGGTGGCCGGCTGGCCATCCAGACCATGGCGTCGGCTACGTCTTCGGCGACCAACGGGTTTGTACCGTCGTAAACCTTGTCCGCCCGCTGGCTGTCCCCTTTGAAACGGACGAGCGAGAATTCGGTTTCAGCCATGCCTGGGTCGATGGTTCCGACGCGAATGCCGGTGCCATTGAGTTCGAGGCGCAGAGCCTGTGTGATCTTTAACTCGGCGGCCTTGACGCCGCAGTATGCAGCACCGCCTTCGTAGGCAGTGCGCCCGGCGATCGATCCGACGTTGAGAATCCAGGCGCCGGCATGGTGCGGGACGAGCGGGAGTACTGCGCGGGTCATGCGCAGCAGGCCCAGCAGGTTACTCTGAACCATCGCCTCCCAGTCGGCGTCCTGGGCGGTGGCAACGGGGTCCAGGCCATGGGCACCGCCCGCGTTGTTAATCAGAATATCCACCGAGGGAGTCAACGCTTTCACCCAGTCCGCAAACGCAGAGACGTGGGCGGAGCATCCGACATCAAGGGCGTGGAACCGGGCGGAGCTGGCACCGGCTTTCCGGGCCTCTTCGGCGACCGTTGCGAGATTGGGGACGCGTCGGGCGCCGAGCAGCAAGTGACAACCGGCGGCGCCGAAGGCCCGGGCGGCTGCCGCGCCGAATCCGCTGGAGGCGCCGGTGATGAGAACAAACTTTTTGGCGAGGTTCATGGAGGTGGAGTACACGCGGTGGGAAGGCTACTTTTTTTCGGGCAACGCGCAACTGCTACCGAGCCGACAGGAACTTCGTCCTTGAAAAGCCCGGGCAGATCTTTATGAACGCGGGGCGCAATGCGAGGTTAGCTCAGTGGTAGAGCACTTGCTTCACACGCAAGGGGTCGCAGGTTCGAACCCTGCACCTCGCACCATTGCTCGACCGCGTCTGGTTTTACCACGCCACGCCTCGCGCCGTCAGCATCAATGGGTTGTGTAGGTCAATCAACTGCCAACGCATTTCAGGCATCGATGACGACGGAAGGGGAAGCGCTACTCCACGGTTCGTCCTGTTGTTGCAATAAGCGCAGCCCTTCCGAGACGACGTCCGCTGCCGACCGAAAATCGCCACCTTCCACCTTACGGCGGACAAACTCCCCAAACCCGGAATTTAGCGTGACGTTCATCGTCAAGCTGTGCGGCGTGGTGGCCAGTGTGTCAAACAAGGCAATTCGAAAGCACCTTGACAGGCCAATTCAGGGAGCGGACCGTGTCGCGAAAGTCCATTTGCCAAAAAATCAAATCTCCCGAGCCGCTTGAGCGATAAGCAAATGCCCATCAATAAACCTCGGGAAAAGAATTGCCTGAATTTTTTATTCTAGAATGGCCTCGCGACGACTCTTGGTGACCGGTTCCGGCGGTTTGATCGGCAGTGAAGTGGTGGAGGGATTTGCTGCGGAAGGCTGGGAGGTGCATGGATTGGAGAATAATCAGCGGGCCGATTTCTTCGGCCCGCAGGGTGATACCCGTTGGAATGTCGAACGTCTGCGGCGCGAGCAGCCGCGTTACCAGCATCATTCGATCGATATTCGAAACCGACCCGGGGTCCTGGACTTGTTTCGCCAAGTGGTTCCCCATGCGGTGGTGCACACCGCGGCCCAGCCGAGCCATGACCTTGCCGCCAGTCGGCCCTTTGACGATTTCGACGTCAATGCCGTCGGTACCCTGAACTTGCTGGAAGCGAGTCGACAGGCCTGCCCGGAAGCTCCCTTCGTCCACATGAGCACGAACAAGGTTTATGGCGATGCGCCCAACCGGATTCCGTTGCGAGAGCTTGCCAGCCGCTGGGACTATGATGACCCGGCCTACGCGGGCGGGATTGACGAGAACTTCTCCATCGACCAAAGCAAACATTCGCTCTTTGGGGCATCCAAGGTGGCGGCCGACGTTATGGTGCAGGAGTATGGTCGGTATTTTGGCCTGCCCACTTGCTGCCTGCGAGGTGGTTGCCTCACCGGTCCCAACCACACCGGCGTCGAGTTGCACGGTTTCCTGAGCTATCTGATTCGCTGTAATCTCGAGGGGCGCACCTACCGGATTTTTGGCTACAAAGGCAAGCAGGTCCGCGACAACATTCACAGTCGTGATGTGGTGCAGTTCATGTTGCGTTTCGTGGCTTCACCGCGGGTCGCCGAGGTTTACAATCTCGGCGGTGGCCGGGCCAATTCCATCTCGATTCTCGAAGCGTTTGATTTGATCGCGGCGATCTCCGGGAAGCCCATGCAGTCGGAGTACGTCGACCAGCCCCGGCAGGGCGATCATATGTGTTACCTCTCGGACCTGACGAAGATGAAGGCCCATTATCCGGGCTGGTCGATCACGAAAGACGTTTCGACGACGTTTCAGGAGATCTATCAATCCTGGCGGAAACGATCTGTGGCCGAGTGAAAAACTGCGGGGTCGTGCGTCCCCGGATTGAAAAAGTTACCCCTAGACAAAACTCGGATCCGGCCGGCACTTCAGCAGCACGGAAGACAGTGGACCCGCATAGAAGTTTGCGTAGTTGAGGTCGGTCTGGATTTAGGCCGGAAACCCTGAAGATCCGCACATGGCTGTCGCTATACGGGATCTGTGACGCAGCAGGGCCTGATCCGTTGCAGCCCTTATCGGTCACGTGAGACTGGTTTTCGGTAATCTCCACGGCTGAAGTATTTCTCGAGCCAGACATAAGCAACGACGAAAAAATAGCGGCTCCCCATTTCCTTGAGTTTCAGCTTGGGCGTGCCGAAGCGCCGATTGCGCCAAGTGATGGGCACCACGGTCCAGGTGTAGCCGCGTACAATGGCCTTGAGAGGCAGCTCCACCGTGAGGTTGAAGTGCGGCGCGATCAGCGGTTCACAGCCGCGGATGACAGCCATACGGTAAGCCTTGAAAGCGTTGGTGACGTCATTCAGCGGCAGCCGGAACAAGGTGCGGATGAAGAAATTCGCGGTGCGGTTCATGGCGAGTTTGAAGCGCGGGTAGTCGATCACCCCACCGCCCTTGATGAAGCGGCTGCCGAATACACAATCCCAACCTTCGCTGAGAAGCTTCCAATACTTTACGGCGTCGCGCGCGTCATCGGACTCGTCGGCCATCATAATGATTACTGCGTCACCTTTGGCGTGGCGAATGCCGAAGGTGATGGCCCGGCCAAAGCCGTGCTCGCCAGTGTTCTGTACGGGCCGAAGCGCAGGAAGGTGCTGCCGGAGATCCTGCAACACCAGCCAAGTTCGATCTGTCGAGCCGTCGTCCACGACCACGATTTCGTGCGGGATGGCGTTAAGGCGGAGTTCCAAGTGTAGATGCTCCACGGTAGCGGGCAAGGCCTCCTCTTCGTGTGGCGCGTCGCATAGTTCTGTGGAACTAGAGTCAGATTTGAATGTGGAGGAACGGGAGGGATTTTCTGGTTCTGAACGGGACTGGATTGCGAGTTGTGTGGGTAGGCTATTTCATAATCGCTGCGGGAAGTAATGGCGGAGCGGCC
>CAMDJH010000159.1 GCA_945900455.1 Akkermansia muciniphila | reverse complement strand
GGAAGACCAACCCGAAGACCAAACATAATACGAAGAGTTTCCGTAAGCGCTTACTCTCGGCCCGGGGCGGTCGAGAACGCCTCCAGGCGATGATCTTTGCCAAACACCCTCAGCTCTTGGATCTATGAAACTCGAAAGGCGCGTCCTGGAGGACGGGGTGCTCAAGTTTTCAAAGCTTGGCAATATTCGTTCCGCAAACGTGCTGGGACCCTTCACGGTGGCGGTCGAGGCGGGTCCGCTGACCTACGACCCGTTGCCCGGCGGAAAGCTCCGCATCAACGGCGTGCGCACGGCGGCCGGCGTCGTGGGGCAGACATTCCATCTCGCCAACTTCAATAAGTTTACGCCGCCTCTGGTCAACGTGACCAACCCCCTCGCCCATGCCAGCACCGCTATCAAGGCGCTCGCGTTCAGCAAGCAAACGGGACGCTTCGCGTTGTTGGCCGGTGCGGCCGGTGGCAACGACATCCTGCAGGAGTTGGACGCCTACAATGGGGGCGTGACGGGGACCGCTTACCCGCTGGGGCGCGCCGACGCGACGGCGCTGATCCAAGCGGGCACGAACCGTTTCATCGTCACCACGGCAACGCGCGAGCTGTTGAGAGTGGAATTGAAGCCCGCCACCAGCACCACCACCGTGATCCCGCTACCATCGACCGTCGCGCCGGTGTCCCGCCTGGCGCGTGTGCCGTCCGTGGGCGGCTGTATTAGTCTAAATCTTCTAACGGGCAATGGCCCGCTCGGACCCAATTTCCGATCGGAAGGCTTTCTGGCCGCCGACTTCAACAGCGACACCCACAATGACCTCGCGATCGTGGGCGTGGACGGGCTGGACGTGGTGATCCACATCCTCCACGGCGATGGCACTGGAAAATTTATCCCTTTGGTCCGGCATGTTCTCGGACAAGGCCAGGTTAGTGCCACTGGCAAGCTCGTGCTCGCGCAGGCTAACAATCTCGATGCCTTGCCTGACTTGCTGGTTGCTTGGGACAATGGTGGATTCTTGGGTCTAGGCGGGCGGGTCTCCGTTCTGCTCGGCACAGCGAACGGGCACTTTGCCGCCCCCCTGCCTCCCATCCAGATCATCCCGACGGCGGAAGGCTTCACGGCGGGGCCATTTGACGGCGTGGGCACGGACGACCTCATTTTCGCCAACGGCCCTGCCTTCCTCCTGCGCGGCGATGCGGCCGGCACGTTCAAGGGCAACGGCCCGGGAGGAGCAGAAACTCTCATTCCCAACAATCTCGGCATCGGCCTGGTGGAACTGGCCAACCTCAACGGCCCGGCCAACGCGCCCGCCAACGACCTCATTTGCCTGGGTGAAGTTCTGGCTACCTACATGGACGGTGCCAGGACCGTGTCTCACGAGATTCCCTCGAGTTTCAGCGGTGGCAACGTGATGGAACTCGGCGACTTCGACGGTGACGGCCTTGCCGATTTGTTCGTGTCCGGTTACAGCGGCTTTGTCCGCGTATTCCCCGGAAACGGCGATGGCACCTTCCGCCCGTCGCTGGCGGTATTCAATGCCGGCTTGTTCGGCTCGTTCCCCCGCATCGCGGTGGGCGACGTGACTTGCGACGGATTGGACGACGTGATCATGCCAGACCAATACGGCAGGCGGGCACTCGTTCTCCAACGCCTCAGCTCATTGGACCATTACGATATGACGCGTGTCATCGATCTCGCCATCCAACCCATCGCCGCGCGCATCGTTGACGTGAACGGCGACGGCTTGCCCGATGTGCTGCTGCTGGGCGTCGACGGTGCGGTAGCGGTGGCGTTGGGACAATGAAGACAGCCTGAGGACTCCTGCCTGATATCGCACCGAGACGTTTCGCCGACTTGGAAATGAGAGTGACACCGGCAAACCCCTCTGAGGGTCCAATTATAGAAATGCCGGATGCCCACGAGCCGACCTATTTGGTGCAGGTTTCAGCAATATTTGTGAGGTGAAAGTGGCTGGAAGCATGTTAGCATGGTTTCGTGAAAATAAACTTTCATCTCCGCCGTTCGTTGCTTTCAGCCTGGGTTGCCACCGTCTGGGTTTGCGTGTCCCCGTTGCTCGCAGCCCCACCGGTTCTCGTCTCCGTGTTGCCCGTCAGCGGAGCGGTTGACGTCTCCAAGTCAGAATCGATTGTATTCACATTCGACCAACCGATGGACGAGGAGACCCTTTCTCCAGGGTTCGCCAGCTTGGTTGGATCGATCAGTTTTATTCCTTCCATCACGCTTTCCCCATCCTGGGATTCGGAGTCGACTGTGCTCACGATGGAGCCGGATGAATTCTTCGGGCTCTTTAGCCCCGGCACCCAGTACACCTGGACGTTCAATCCTCCTGGCGCTTTCATGACATTGAAGAGTGCTGCCGGGGAGGCTCTCGCGATGCGGACGGGAAATTTCAAGATCGCGGCTGGGGGGGGAGGCGGCGGCGCGACCAATTCGGCATGCAGTCCCCTGGACATCCTGAGCGACATCGACGGGCCTGCCATCGATACCAAGTGCTCTGGTAATGGTGATCCGGGTGGAACGAACCAGACCAAAGGTTCCC
Source organism: Akkermansia muciniphila (assembly GCA_945900455.1). Taxonomy (GTDB): domain Bacteria; phylum Verrucomicrobiota; class Verrucomicrobiia; order Limisphaerales; family UBA9464; genus SIBK01. The sequence goes on along the minus strand of CAMDJH010000159.1, from coordinate 13,073 downwards.
TCTTCGTCTCGCGCCAACAGGATTACCGCCAGTTTCTCCCCGGAGCTCCGAAGCCGGCCCAGCCTAGTGCCCCCGACAAGCCATTTGAATTCAACGCGTTCGCTCTTCCAGAGCCCGGTTTCCTCCTCACGTCTGTAACGGTCACGCCTCCAGGAAAACCAACGATCGCGCTGGCCAACGCCGGCTTTGGTGGAATCTTTAGCTTTGTTGAAGGCTTCGACACCCTGGCCGGAATGGACGCCGACTATCCAGCCGGCTTGTACCGGTTCAATGTGGTGGACAACTCCGGCTCCAAATCGGGGTCTGCCAATATGCCGTCCTCGGCCGGCAATATCCCCGAAATCACCAACTTGACGGAGGCGCAGACGATCGACGTCGTGAATTCATTCCTGCTCAAGTGGAAGCCTCTTACCGTTTCCGGAACGTCTCCCTCCCTCTCGCTCACCATCCAAGGCGTCTGTTCGAAGAAAATCGTGTTCATCGCTCCAAATATGTGCGTGCCGATCCAGTTGAAACCCACCGACACCTCGATTCTTATCCCTGGCGGGACTCTTCGAGCGAACCGTCGATATCTCGCACGGCTCACCTTTAGCAGCGGTGATTTTTCAACTAATGCTATGCCCGGTTACGTCCTGGGAAGCTCCGTCACAGCAGAGACGGAATTCCCCATCAATGACCCCGAAGCCACGGACCCCGGGTCGGGTGGGGCCCCTCCAACGATGAGCCTGTCGGCTGATCGCACTCAAGTATTGGTCACCGCGACCCTGGGTCAGGCGTTTTCGCTCTACACGTCAACCGATCTCGTCACGTGGAATAAACTCTCCTCCGGAACCGGTGCCGGAGGGACCCCGGTGTCCTTCCCCATCGCACTCCCCAGAGTGCATCACTTGTACTATCGCGCCACGGTACCGTGAGTGCCTCGGCGTTAAGCTGTGCCAGCGGGCTCGACGGCGCGCACGGACTCGTTCGGCGGGCGGATTTGCTCCAAATGACAACTCCCCATTCCCCAAGCGGATTTTGCGGAACGTCTCGCTGGTTCGGCATTATTCCGTCTCCAGGCTTGCCGTGAAAGCGTCCGCAGGCGAAAACCGTCGCCTATGAAATCCCGCTGCGCCCTTTTTGTGGCAACCGGCCTGGCTTTGATTACGGCTCGCGCGGCCGATCTTCGCCTCGGCATCATTGGCCTCGACACCTCGCACGTCACGGCCTTCACCGCGATCCTCAACGACCCCACGGCAAGAAAACCCGCCCCGAGTGCCAGTCCGCCGGGCTCTACCGTGATCGAGCTGCTCACCGACGACCCCGCGGCAAAGAATCACGTCTCGGGTGCCAGAGTCGTCGGTGCTTTCCGAGGCGGAAGTCCGGACATCGAATCGAGTCGGTCCCGCGTCGACGGATACGCCAAGACGCTGGTCGAAAAACACGGGGTCAAGCTCTACGACACGATCGAAGAGCTCTGCCGGAATGTGGATGCGGTGCTGTTGGAAAGTGTCGATGGCCGTCCGCATCTCGCCCAAGCCCGTCCCGTCATCGCCGCTGGCAAACCACTCTACATTGATAAGCCGATGGCCGCTTCGCTGAAGGACGCCGCTGAAATCTTCCGACTCGCTCGTGAGGCGAACGTCCCGGTCTTCAGCGCCTCCTCGCTCCGGTTTGCAACGAAAACCCTTGCCGTCCGCGGCGGTGCAATTGGCACCGTAACCAACGCCGTCACTTCCAGCCCGGCTCACCTCGAGAAAACGCACCCGGATTTATTCTGGTACGGAATCCATGGAGTGGAATCGCTATTCACCGTCATGGGGAAGGGCTGTCTGTCGGTAAAACGAAGTCTGACCGCGGACGGAAAAATCCAAGTGATCGGCACTTGGAAGAACGAGCGAACAGGCACGTTTCGCGAAGCTGAGGGCTACACCGGTAAGGCCCAGGGTACCCAAGGCGAAATGGTCGTCGGAGCCTACGACGGTTATGCGCCGCTGGTAGTGGAGATCGTCCGATTTCTAAAAACCCGCACCGCTCCGGTTGCAGCGGCGGAAACCCTCGAAATTCTCGCCTTCATGGAGGCGGCCGACGAAAGCAAACGACGCAATGGAGAATCCGTAACGCTCGCCGAAATGTTTCGTCGCGCGGGAATCGCATCCCCCGAATAAGGAACCGCCTCGGGGGCGGACCTCACAGCGGCTTCATCGCCGCATCCATGGCCGCGAAGAGAAGGTTCATGCTCTCGGGGGTCTCGTCACCCATGTTGGACACCCGGAATGTCGTTCCTTTGATTTTCCCATAGCCGCCATCAATCAGGAATCCCTGATCCTTTACCCGTTTCTGCAGCTGGGTGACGTCGACCGTTCGCCCGCCGGGCCTAGCCCCATTGTTGATGCAGCAGAGCGTTATGGATTCGTAACCCACCTCCGGAAACAGGTTGAATCCGTGCCGGGCGGCCCAGTCGCGGGTCATCTGATTTGTCTGCCGGTGCCGCGCATACCGATTCTCCAAGCCCTCGGCGAAAAACTCGTCCAGCTTCGCCGATAGTGCATAACAATGGCTGATGCTGGGTGTGCTCGGCGTCATGTTGTCGACCGCATTCTTCTGAAACTCGACGAAATCAAAGTAATAGCCGCGGTCCTTCGCCAACGCCGCTTTGGCGAGGGCGGATGCCGACACCGTGAACACGGACAATCCGGGTGGCAGCGCAAACGCCTTCTGAGTCCCCGCCAGCAGCACGTCAATTCCGAGCTCGTCGAAAGCGATCGGCAACGCCGTCAGCGAACTGACCGCATCCACAATAAATAGGACCTCTGGGTAGTTGCGCTTCAGGGCGGCAATCTCACGGAGAGGACTCATCACGCCGCAGCTCGTCTCGTTGTGAATCAACGTGAGGGCATCGAACTGGCCCGTCGCCAGGCGGCGGTCGATTTCCTCCGCGCGGATCGGTGAACCCCAGGGAACCTGGAGCGCCTCCGCCTCCTTGCCGCACCGCTTCGAAACATCAAACCACTTGTCGGAAAACGCGCCGCACATGCAGTTCAAAACCTTTTTGGACACCAAGTTTCGAACCGCGCCCTCCATCACTCCCCAGGCGCTCGACGTGGACAGGTACACCAGCTGTTTCGTCCCGAGCAGCGTCTGCAGCTGCGGCTGCATCGTCGCGACCAAGTCCTTAAAGCCCTGGCCGCGGTGACCGATCATGGGACGGCAAAACGCCTGAAAGGTCTGAGGGCTGACTTCGACCGGTCCGGGAATGTGCAATTTCACATGTGCCATAAAAGCCTAATTGTTGCATGAGACCGTTCCGAGGCAAGATTCCAATCGGAAGGATTTGGACCTGCTTTCGGTGGGTGTGAGACAAAAATCTGAAAAGATTCAGTTTTCAGCCTTTGTTTGATGAAATATGTCTATCTGCTAGACATACGTTTTCAATGAATGATTCATTTCCCTCCTAACGCACCGCACTCCTTCAACAAATGGCCTCACCAGGCCCTCTGCCTGGATATTCCGGTAATCCAATGAACCGGAGTTGGAACCACGGATGAACGCCGATAAACGCTGATTCCAGGCGCTCACTAAGAAAGTGAGCGGCAACGGCTTCCCCTTATCCGCGTCAATCCGTGTGAATCCGCGGTTCTCCCTCCGGCACTTTGCATTTCAACTCGAACCTTTCCGTGATGGCCGGGAATTGACACCGGCCGCCCGTCCAGCTACAGCCGACGGATCTTATGCCTTTGCAAACGACCTTGATTCTCTTTAAGCCGGACGCCATCTCGAAAGGCCTTTGCGGGGCCGCCCTCACTCGGTTTGAGGCTGCCGGCCTCAAAATCCGGGGCCTTCGGATGCTGAAGTTCGAGGACGCTCTCCTCCGCGAACACTATGCCCACATTGCGGCCAAGCCGTTTTTCCCCGAAGTCGCCCGGTTCATGCAAAGCACTCCGATCATCGCACTGGCTTTACGCGGTCCGAATGCGGTCCAAAAAGTTCGTGATCTGTTGGGTCCGACCGATTCCACCAAGGCGGCCAAAGGGACGATTCGAGGTGATCTGGGCAAGGACGTCATGGCCAATGTCTGTCACGCTTCCGATTCCGTCGAGGCTGCCGCCACCGAAGTGCAACGATTTTTCCCTGAGGACGCCCTGTTCGACTACTGACTTTGAGGCGCAGCCCGTGCCGCTTCGTCTCACCGCGGAAAGGGACTCCGCCGTTTGGGATTCGTGCGCGCTATTCGACGATGGCTTGGTAAAACCGCAGTCGGCTGCCAGGTTCCGGAGTATCCGTAAATAGGATGGGCGCGACCGCCGGCGGCTCGTTTGTGCTCAGGTTGTGAAACGTAACGAAATCCTCGGTGGAGCGGACGATCAATCGTCTGCCTTCACCGGTCCGGAGCTGCGAGCGAAACATCCCGTTACCGAGGACTTCCTGAGTGCCGCTGATAAAGGCGGGTGCCGTGCTAAACACCGCGAAGTAAGCCTGCTTGTTTCCGCCGATCGTTGTAAAATCCCCCCCCAGATAGATGGCATTCTCGGTCACCAGCACCGAGCGCACCGTATTGTCAATCTCCGGGGACCAGCCGGTAGCCTGGCTGTTGGAGAATCTCAACGCCGCGGCACGATTCCGAAAATCGCCACCGATACTTGTGAAGTTGCCGGCTGCATAGACCGCGTTGGCGGCCAACGACAATGCGTTGACGCGAGTGCTCGTGCCGGCACCCGAGGCATCGGGATTCCACGGCGTGGCCAAGCTGGTCGTCGTATCTACGGCGGCGATCCGTCCACGAACCAGCCCGCCGACGTTCGTCAATGTTCCTCCCACGTAAAGTGTGTTTCCAGAAATCGCCAGTGCGAGCACCACATTATTGACGGCCGGCTTAAAGGTGCCGGCGATCGCGGTGCTGATGTCCACCGCCGCCAACTTCGCCCGTGGTTGGCCACCGATGGAGACAAAATCTCCGCCGACGTAGAGCAGGTTATCCGCCAAAGCCAGCGCGTTGACCGAAGCGCTCTGAGCGGCATTTGCCGCGAGTGGATTCGGATTCCACGCATCCACGGAACCCGTCGAACTGCGGGCCACCGCAGCGAGGCCATTGCGTGGAGTTCCTGCCACATTCGTGAAATTGCCACCAATATAAATCAAGTTGGGGGGTGCGGGCAGCAGCGAATTGATCGCGAGGGTCGCGCGTCCCAGCACGGCTGGACTCCACGCACTCGCGGCTCCGTTCGTCGGATTTACCGAAGCGACGCGACGACGATCGCGACCGCCAATGCTCGTGAAGAGGCCGCCCATGAATACTCTTTCATCGGCAAAAGCGAGGGCCGTTACCGTGCTGTTGGGATCGGGTATCCATTCGGTTACCGTCCCGGTTAACGGGTCAAGAGCGGCGGCATTCCGGCGAATGACGCCACCGACGCTGTTGAAGTTTCCGCCGAGAAGGACTTTCGTGCCACTGCGGCTGATCGCCGTGACGATGCTCGCACCGCCTGCGAGAATCGCGGTCTGCGGCTTCCAGGTACTGGCCTCGCCGGTGTTGATATCGAAGGCTACAATGCCGCGCCGGGCTTCCGTGCCCACCAGCGAAAAAGCGCCACCGACGTAAAGGTCGTTGCCGAGAACGAGCATTTCCTGGACGGCGCCGTTGAGTGTCGGGGACCATGCCGTTGCGAGCCCGGTGGCGGCGTCCAATCCTGCCAGGAACGCGCGGGTCTGACTGCCAATGCTGCCAAAGGTGCCCCCGGCGAACACCGTGTCGCCCGCCACCGCGATCCGATTCACCACCCCATTCGCGTTAGGGTTCCAATCCAGCGCCAGGTTGTCGGCAACGCTCAACGCCGCGATGCGATTTCTCGGGCGCGCGCCAGCCGTAGTGAATGCACCTCCGATGTACACCGTATTTCCCGAAATTTCCAGAGTGTTGACCGCGCCGGCTGCGCCCGGATTCTAGCTCGTGGCAAGGCCGGTGGTTAAGTCAACGGCGGCAATTCGAGCCCGGTTCTGGGCGCCCAGGGTGGTGAAGCCGCCGCCGACGTACATCAGGTTTCCAGAGAGGGCCATCGCAGCCACCACGCCCCCGCCAACGTTCGGATCCCAGGCGGTGGCTTGTCCGGTTACCGCATCCAGAGCGGCCAAACGATTTCTCGTCTTGCCGCCAACCCGGGTAAAACCGCCGCCCACATACACCGTGTTGCCCGAGACCCGAATCACCAGGTTGCTGGCGTTGGCCTGGGGCACCCATTTCGGATCCACCGTGTTGTCGGCAAGCACATGCACGAGGTTGCTTCGCTGCAGGCCGCCCACGGACGTAAAGGCTCCGCCAAGATACCAGCCGCCCGCGCCGTCGGGTGCGCCCGAGTATACAATCCCTTCCACGCGAGGAAACCCTGTCTGAATGTCCCCGGTTGTGGCGTCGACGACACCGGCACTTCCGGTCGACGGACCGATGTAGGAGAACAGGCCGCCAAGATAAACCGTATCGTTGGTGACGAGGATGGCGTTGACGGGGCCGTCGGGTCGCCAAAACCTCGATTCGGCAACGGCCGAAGGCTGAGCGTGCGACCGGGCTGCAATCATTACCAATCCGAGGAGGATCCAATGGCGGCAGGAAACGAGAAGTTGCAGTTTCATGATATTTCGTCTTGTGGTTTCTTACGCTCCGCAATGAAGGATTTACCCGAGCGCACCTCACTGAACGGGATGCCCGGGACAGCTGACATCTCATTTCTTTACAATGAAGTGTGACGGACCGTCCTCACTTAACACAATATAAAGGCAGATCGTTAGTCAATAACGGCGGGAGACTTCTTAAATCGCCGGCAGCTTTCGGACCAGCCATCCGATGAACACGAGCGTGATCGCGGAAACACTCGCGCCGAACCGAACCGATCCCGGTGCGAACCGGAATTCCAAATGGTGACGTCCGGCGGGAATGGCTACGGCCTGCATGACGCCGTTGGCACGGAGGATCGGCAGATCTTTTCCGTCCAAGCTGGCCGTCCAGCCGGGGTAATAGGTTTCGGCAAACACGGCATAGCCTGCGACCGGGCTTGCGACGTCGGCCGTGATCCAGCCCGGCGACTGGCGGAGCACGCGGCTTGAAGCGGTCGGGGTAGCATCTTCCGGTTTGAAATCGGTGACAGGAGGTGACACCGAGTCCAGGTAAACGTCCCGACGAGGGTCGAACGTCGATGAAGCGATCTGCGTCATTAGGTCGGCGTGTGCCGGGAGCAGAATGCCATGGGTGACGACCTGGATGCGTGGGAGCCAGTCGCGATTTTGCCACACCTGCACGGTGGGGTCGGCGATCAGTCGGGAGAATCTGGGTTCGGGGAGACTTTGGGTGATGGACGTGAGGACATACTTTACGTTGAGGAGGTCGAGCACCCGGCTAAAGCCGTTGGTTTCACTGAGGGGCAAATTTCGCAATCCGTTTGGTGCGAGAGAATCGTAACCAGTGACCGTGGAGAGCTGGTACGCCCACGGAATGTTGTCGCGCAGTAGCAGGGAGTTATCCGGCATCCAACGGTGAATGCGGAACACCTCCGGATCCTGGAGAATGGGGACGTATACGGCGGGCACGGGATAGAACGGATGCTGGACGGTATCGATCCGTGGCACGCGATCACGCAATGACGTTGAAAGTTCGATCACACATAAGGCGAGCAAGGTTCCGCGAAAGCGGCGGTCGGTGAGGCGGCCTCGCTGCCAGGCATGGGCGGCGGCGGCGGCGCTGCACAGGGAGAAAATGGGAAATAAGAACACCGGATTCGTGATTCGGTAGTGATCCAGAAATCGGGGGACGCGGCCGCGCAACCAAGCGGGTCGATCGCGGAACGCGTTGTCGCCGGCAGCGGACTCGATGCGTTGGGTCAATCGATCCGTGAGTTCGGCCCGGTGCGATTTCACGTAGGTTGATCCCACAATGAGGGACACGGCGAGGCCAACCGCCAAAATTCCGCCGAGTGTAAACAACCGACTGATCGGCCGGCGGGCTACAGGCGGACAATTCCGCAAGAGGTCGAGTCCCGCGGCGGCGAGTGCGGCGCCCGCGAACACGGTGAGCAGTAGAAACCGGTGATATAGAAATCGTTGGAGCGGGGAAAAAAAAACAAGAAAAACCGCGACTCCAGCCAGAATGAGAAGGGCGCGACGGCGGGGATTCCTCCAATGGAAAGCACCGACGAGAGCGAGCATCCAACCCGTCGCGCCGAGGTATCCGTTGAAATCTATCTGGCTGGCGCGAAAAACCTTGAGAACATCGAAGGATTGCGGCGAACCGGCGAGTCCTGGGAACACAAATGTCCCAACCATGGCGAGCGGTCCGAGCAGGGAATGTTTCCAGCCGAAAGCGCCGGGATCGAGGTACTGCAGGCGCTGAGTTTCCCGGGGAAGGAATTCCAGCAATGGGATCAATTGCACGGCGGCCAGAAGAGCGGCGAGAAGGGCGACGGCCGCCATCCAGCCCAACCGGAGTCGGGCGGCATTTCGGCAATCGGGCAGTGTTCCCGCCAGGGCATAGATGGCCCACCATAAACCGGCCACGGCGGCGAATTGGATGCTTCCCCCCAGAAACGCGAGGGCGAGTGCCGCGGCGCAGGCGAGGAACCAGCGTGGTCGCGGGCCACGTTTTCGGGGCGATCCGTCGTCCGGGGCGCATCCCGGTTGGCCAATTCCCCGTTCCCAGCCCAGCAACACCAGGGGCATCCATAGGAATACGTTGAGGAAGAGCCAATGGAACATCACAAAATTGGAACAGAGGCACCACGTCGCTCCGCCCAGGAACGCGGCGGAGCGCGTTCGGCCGGTCTCGCGGAGGTACGTGAACATCAGTGCCCCGGCCAGCCAGAATTGGAACACCAAACCCAGCGTATATCCGCGTTCAATTCCGAACAGCAACAGCGGGAGCTTGAAGGGGGTCAAGATTCCCCAGATCGAGTTGGCGAAATGCGGCTGACCACCCAGGATAAACGGATTCCACAACGGCAGCCGTCCATTCCTCACCGCATCGCGCCATAACATCGCGTTGGGGGCTAGTTGCGTGACTTCATCAATGGGATAATGCGTTTGTATGTCGACCGGCCCGCTTTGCTTCCGCGGAAGCAGGAACTCATTTAATACATCCAGCGGCAGGAGGGAACGGCCGACAAAGATGTGCTCGGCAAAGAACATCGCAACCAGCACGCCCAAGGCCAGCAAGCAGGCGGCGGTGCGCGGGCGGGATCCCGGCAGGCGGCTCCGCGAAACCGCGGCGGACGGCGAGTCCTCGAGCCTCATCGTGTGTCGCTCATCGGCCGGGCACTCCCGGAGATTTCCGGACGATGTCAGGCGGAATAATCAAGATAGATGGTCTTGGTGCGGCAATAGAAATCGACCGCACCCGCACCCTGCTCTTTGAACGAGTCCGTGCTCGATTTCTTGACGCCGCCGAATGGAGCCTGCAGGGCGAGCCCCGTACTGATTTGGTTAATCTTGACGACCCCCGCTTCAATTCGCTCGGCATAGACAAGCGCTTTCTTGAGATCGCGAGTGACGAGCGTCGCACTGAGTCCGACGTCGACTCCATTGGCGACGGCGAGTGCCTGCTCGAAATCATCGACCGCCATCACAGCGACGACGGGGCCGAACACTTCATCACGGGCGATGCGCATGAAGGGTGTGACGTCGGTGAGCACGGCAGGTTGGAGGAACCAGCCGTGGGCGAGATCTCCGTCCGTGAGCCGGGCACCCCCCCAAGCAAGGTTGGCCCCTTCGCCGAGCGCTTGCTGGATGGCGTCCAGGTTTCCCTGGAGCTCGGCTTCGTTCACGGCGGGTCCCATGTCCACGCCAGCGGCAAGCCCGGGGCCCACCTTCCAAGCGCGGGCTTTGTTGACCAGTCTCTCGAGAAACGGTGCCAGAACGGATCGCTCAACGATGACTCGACTGGTCGCCGTACAGGCTTGACCGGTGAGACCAAAGCCCGCTCGGGCGACGAGACCAGCGGCGAGATCGAGGTCGGCATCCGCCAGGACAATTGTCGGATTCTTTCCCCCCATCTCGAGTTGGGTGCGCACCATCCGCGGGGCGAGCGCCTGGTAGAGGCTTGAACCGACCGCGTGCGAACCCGTGAAGCTCAAGGCGGCAATGGCTGAATTGCGGGCAATCTCAGTGCCGAAGGGGCGGCCTTCTCCGACCACCACATTCAGCACGCCCTTGGGCAGGCCTGCTTCATCCAGTGCTTGGGCGAGTTCAAAGGTCATCGCCGGAGCGGCCGAGGCGGGCTTGATCACCACCGAATTCCCCGCCAGCAGCGCGGGTGCCATTTTCCAGGCCGGAATTGCGATTGGAAAATTCCAGGGAGTAATGAGTGCCACGACGCCGAGCGGCTCACGGCGGGTGTACAAGAGGTTGCCGGGGAGATCATGCGGAATCACCTGTCCTCCATGGGTGTATCCCACGCCACCAAAGAATCGAAAGATGTCCGCCGCCCGTTGGACCTCGCCGGTGGCCTCCGTCAGGGTTTTCCCCTCTTCCCGGGTCAGCCGTTCGGCCAGTTCGCTCTTTCGTGCCTCGATGATTTGCCCCGCCTTGGCCAGGATTCGTCCGCGGGCAACCGGTGTGAGCGCCGCCCATTTCCCAAAAGCATCTTTTGCGGCGGAAATCGCCGCCGCGGCTTCGGCCTGCCCGCTTTTGGGGTATTCCGCGACGGTTTCGCGCACATCGGCAGGATTATGCGTTACGAATCGCGCGTTGCTCTGGGCGGGCAAGGACTGGCCGCCGATCCAATTGTTGTAGGACTTCATGCGGTGATAATACCGTCATGGGGCGCCTTGGGAAGCGTGCCGTCACCGGACGAACGAAGAGTTCGACAAGCTTCCGCCAGAGATCAATCCGGACCGACCCGGAAATTCATCGCGGAAAATCGCTTCCCCGACGGGCTCGCCGGTTTCTAAAGTGGTCGTCATGACGTATGACGCACCGCCACGGGTGACGAAGTGGCCGTTTCTCATTCTTGACCTCCTGTTGGTTGGGTTGGCCTTTTACGTGGTGACCCATGCGGTGCTGCCGCTAAATCGTTGGGAGATCGGGGCGGTGTCGGTGCTTTGCATTGTGGCGGCGGTCCTCGGCGTGATTCCGTTTCTGCGAGATCACCGCGCGGCCGTGCAGTTGTACGAACTGGCCAACTTGGCGGCAGCGACGGATCAATTGAAGGAACTCGGCGTCGTCGCCGCCCAGATTCGCAACGCCACCAATCAATGGCACGGTGTCAATGAATCCGCGGCGCAGGCGGTGCAGAGTGCCGGCGAGATTTCCGCGCGTATGGAATCCGAGGCAAAGGCATTTGGGGAATTAATGACCAAGTCCCAGGAGCACCGAGCCCGGACCATGCAGCTCGAACTCGACAAGTTGCGCCGAGGGGAAGGCGAATTGCTGCAGGTGATCGTCCACCTCATCGATCATACTTACGCCCTTTTCCACGCCGCAAACCGGTCCGGTCAACCGCAACTCATCCAGCAATTGGGTCAATTCCGGGCCGCCTGTCTGGATACGTGTCGACGTGTCGGCTTGGTGTCTCACGAGGCCCGGCCCGGTGATCCTTATGATCCGGAGGTACACCAAACGCTGCGGGAAATTCCGCCGCCGGATGGGACCCGGATCGGACACATGATCGCATGCGGGTTCACGTTTCAGGGGCAGCCACTCCGGCCAATTGTCATCGCGTTCGAAGGCGACCCCCTGCCGGGACAGCCGTCGGGAGGAGGTTCCGGAATCGGGTCGCGACCGCCAGTTTGAGACCTTCTCATTGGATAAGGGGACAGGTCGATCGGTTTGACCCTAATCGGCGGAAATCTACGATCTTCGCCGCGATCTCGGTGAAACGAAGGATGTCGCCTCGCGGCATTCCGACATCGTCACTCGGCTCCAAAACTTCGCCGAAAGGATGCGCGCCGAACTTGGCGATACCCTGACACAACGGAAGGGCATCGGCCTTCGTGAGCCGGGCAAGGTCGATGTTGCGCCATGACCCGCCGTGAAAGGTCCTCTTCGCGGCGTAGATCAAAAACAGGCAACCGTTCAGATTCCCCAAGCTTCCCGTAGAAACGGGCGGGCTGATTTGTCCACTGCGGATTGCTGAAGGCAGGAGGCTGCAACCTCCGGCCTATAGCCTCCAGCCTGACAGGGAATCGAGCGGGATCAAACCTGCACTCCTCGACAAACTCAATGTGTCACTAGTGCAGGTTTGACCCCATTGCAATTTTTACGCCGGCAGCGATCGGATGAAATGGACACGCGCCTACTTATCCTTCTTGGGAAGGCTCGATGTTCCGAAGTCGCGGAAGAGTTTCCACTGGCCGTCCTCGATCTTCCAAATGCCGACGAACGTGCCCTCATCGATGACCGTCCCATCGGCCTTGATGTCTTTGTATCGTCCCAGGTTGTATGCCCAGGTGCCGAATTCCTCGACCTCTAGGTTGGTAACTTCGGTGTGAATTTTCTCCGCGCCAATCTTCTTAAAGTAAACACGCATATCCTGCTCGATGGCCGCCCGGCCTTGCACGATCGGCTGGTTGGGCCAGATCCCCCACGCGTCTTGAGTGAAGAGGGCCACCATGCCCGCCGCGTGCGCTTCGTCGTTAGCCTTCGTGACGCGCTCGTGAAGATGAGCAACGGCCGCCGCTGCGCTAATCTTGGTGGTTTGATCTGACAGGACTTTCCACTGTCCGCCCAGCTTTGCGTAGGTCGTCGTGTAACGGCTCAGCTCGTCGTAAGCTTGGCCCTTGGCCGTGCCCCGTCCGCGCCAGAGTCCACGTACGACGGCCGTCCCATCATGCGCAACGATTCGCACATCGCGACTTTCGCCCAATAGGGGAGTGGGGTCAAACCTGCACTCTTCGATAAACTCAATATGTCAATAGTGCAGGTGTGACCCCAATTAAGCGGGGTTTCCATTTCGGAAGTGCCGGCGGGTTTTGGAGTGCGCCGGCAAGCGACTCATCGTTGCCCACGAAAATGAGTGCTAGACAAATCAGTCGTGACGATGAAGACTCGATGGCGTGTTGGATGCAGTTCGGATTAGTGGACGATGGGTAAGTCTTCACATCTTGGATCGATTGACGGCG
>CAMDJH010000158.1 GCA_945900455.1 Akkermansia muciniphila | reverse complement strand
TCTTACTGTCACTCGAGAAAACCACCCTTTCCGTGAGATGCACCCGGGGATATCTTTGGGCAAATTCTCCCTTTACACTCCCTCGGGCCCGGATAGTCTTAGCGACCTCAATCCGAAATCGTTATGTGCAAAGACTGGATCCAGCTTTCTCTTCTTGCCGGTTTGGCCGTCGGCCTCACCGGTTGCGCTGAGGCCGAACGCAAATTTGGCCGCGGTGTAAACAATTTGACCGAGTTCGCCCGCCTGGGCGAGATGAGCCGCTCGGTCGAGCAGCATACTCTCGCCTACGGGCCTGCCTCGGGCCGGACGCGCGGACTTGTGAACGGGTTTAACCGATCGGTTGCCCGGACCGCAGTCGGTGCTTTCGAAGTTCTTACCTTCCCTATCCCGACGAAGTCCTATTTCAAATCGGAACATCCGGTGTACCCCGACAGCTACAAGCCGGGCGTTGGAGACGGCCCGCTAATGAATACCGACCACTCGCTCTCTTTCAGCGGTGGGGAAACCGGCTCCATGTTCCCGGGCAGCCGATTCAAAGTATTTGAGTGACCCTCGATCTAACTTTCTTGCACGCGCCAACTCAACGGTTGGCGCGTTTTTTTTGCCATGCCCTGCCACCGCCGATCGTCACCCTGCAAGATCAATCTCGTCCTGAACATTCTCGGCCGTCGAGCGGATGGATTTCATGAACTCGAGACGCTGCTGCTACCGGTCCCCTGGTGCGATGAACTGACGTTTGATCACCGTGCCCGCGGTATCCACCTCACCTGCAGTCATCCGGATCTTCCCGTGGATGAATCCAACCTCGTCCACCGAGCGGCCCGGGGTTTCCTCGACCTCGCAGGGATCCCGGACGGTATTGCCATTCACCTTGACAAGCAGATCCCACTAGCTGCGGGCCTCGGTGGCGGCAGCGGGAACGCCGCCCACACCCTCCTCGGCCTCAACGAGGTCTTCGGGCATCCCCTGTCCCCCAGCCAACTGGACACCCTTGCCGCCAGCCTTGGTTCGGATGTGAATTTTTTCCTGCAACCATTCCCGGCCATTGCCGTCGGCCGCGGTGAGCAAATCACCCCAATCCCGCGATTCCTCATTCTGGAAAGCTGCTTTTTGTTCCTGTTTCATCCGGGGTTCGGAATTTCGACCGCTTGGGCATACCAGCAGTTGGCGCGTTATCCAGCGGCGCTTCACGGCAAGCCCGGTCGGGCGGCAGCAGTGGCCAATGCCTTGAGGATGGGAGACCTTGCTGCGGCAGGCGCTGACCTCTACAACTCACTGGAGGCACCCGCTCTCGAAAAATACCCTGTCCTCAAGCTCTACCAGAATCATCTGCGGGAAAATGATGCCTTTGCCAGTCTGATGTCTGGGAGCGGATCCACCACCTTTGGTCTCTTTGCCGGTGAATCCAGCGCCAAAAAAGCCGCGGCCTCATTCCGCTCCCGGTTCGGGGACGCCGGGTGGGCACACGTTGTGCCGCTGCGAGGCAATACTGGATAAGTCGGCGGCGCTTACGCGAAGCGATCGGGGGACATCAGCCCCACGTCAATCTGCGGCTCGTCGCGCGCCAACAACTGTGCCATCAGCCTTCCGGTAACCGGTCCCAAACTCACCCCCATCATCGAATGACCCGTCGCTGTGGAAAGATTGTCATAGTTCTTGAAACGCCCCAAATACGGCAGCCCGTCCGGCGAACAGGGCCGGAGGCCGCACCAGGGTCGGATGCCTGCAAAATCCCCGGGCACAAATTCCGGATAATACTTCAGGACCGCGTTCACGATTCCCTGCACCCGAACCGGGTTGACGTCTTCATTCATTCCCGCCATTTCCATTGTCCCCGCGAAACGCAGGCTGGATCCCATCGGTGTGACGGCCACGCGGGCTTCGCTAAGAATTGCACAGAACCGCGGCATCTGACGCGGTCGGGTCAAGGTGAGGCTGTATCCCTTGCCCGCCTGCATGGGCAGCGACAACCCAAGCGATGCGGCGGATTCCGATGACCATGCCCCACCGCATAGGACATATTCGTCGGCCGAAACATCGCCTTGATTGGTGACAACTGCCACGATCCGGCGGTTTGAGACCCTCCAATCCACGACGTGTGTATTCCACAAAAAGCGTGTCCCAAGCACGTTCAACTGCCTCTGTAATTCGGCGATGAAGCGGTGGGGAGACAGATGACAATCCAGTGGGTAATAAACGGACCCCGCCACATCCATTCGGACAGCCGGATCCTTGGATGCCGTCTGTCGAGCGTCGAAGACCTGCGCTGGAAGGCCCAATCGGATGGCCTGTTGAGCCGTGTCGGATTCCTCGTCAAGCGTGCGCCGGGAGTGGCATAGAATGAGCAAGCCGTCCTTGACGAGTCCGAAGTCGCTTCCGGAAAGCGCTGCGAGTTCCTCGAAACAAGCCCGACTGGCGAGGCTCAAATCCCGTAACAGCGGGGCGGCGCGGGCAACGTGCGCCGACGTGGCGGACCGGCAGAACTTCCAACCCCAGGCCAATAAATTCCAGTCCAGCCGCGGTTGGATGTGAAACGGAGACTCCGGATTCCACATCCATTTGAGTCCGAGAGCCACCATGCCCGGTGCGGCCAGCGGGATGAAATGACTCGGAACTACCATCCCGGCATTCCCGAAGGAACACCCGTCCCGTTGCTCTAAATTCCGGTCGAGCACGGTGACACGGTCACCACGCCGCGCACAGTAATAGGCGGTGCAAAGACCGATCAATCCGCCGCCGATAATCAGAATTTCACGTCCCATATCAAGCCAGTCGATCGTGGGAGACTACACCCAAAGGGCTCCCCGGGAACACGGTTTCCTTTGGACGACCGATCGGAATCTGCGAAACAGGGCATCCGTTGGAATGACGAAGACTTGAGACTCTCGGAACGTCGACTAATATCAGCGCATCCGTCGCGCTTAGGCGCGCCGGACTCACGTTGCCCGGATATTTAAATTCATCCAATACTACCATGGCCCACGAACTAGCCCCCCTGCCCTACCCCAAGGAAGCCCTCGAACCGCACGTGGATGCGGCGACAATGGAGATTCACCACGGACGCCACCACAAAGCTTATGTGGACAACCTGAACAAAGCCCTCGCAGGCAATGCGGCTCTCGAATCAAAATCGATCGATGCCCTGATTCGAGATCTCGCCGGAGTCCCCGATGCGATCCGAGGCCCCGTACGCAACAACGGTGGGGGACATTGGAACCACACTTTCTTCTGGAAACTTCTCGCGCCAAACGCCGGCGGAAGCCCGACGGGCGAACTCGCGACGGCAATTCAGGCCGCGTTTGGAAGCTTTGATGATTTCAAGACGAAGTTCGAAGCGGCAGGCCTGGGACGCTTCGGATCTGGATGGGTCTGGCTGGTGGTTCATGGCGGCAAACTCGAAATCGTCTCCACCGCCAACC
This sequence comes from Akkermansia muciniphila, assembly GCA_945900455.1. Classification (GTDB taxonomy): domain Bacteria; phylum Verrucomicrobiota; class Verrucomicrobiia; order Limisphaerales; family UBA9464; genus SIBK01. The sequence continues at coordinate 12,276 of CAMDJH010000158.1, read as the reverse complement.
AGGATAATCCGATCATGGGAAAAGCCATTGCCGGTGCCGAAGGCACACCGATCCTCGGAGTCGACGTCTGGGAACACGCCTACTACTTGAAATACCAGAACAAGCGGGCCGATTACCTCAAAGCGGTGTGGAATCTCATCAACTGGAAGGTCGTCGCCGATCAATTCGCTCACGCAAAATGACGCTGCCCTGGGGCATCACAGCGTTCAACACCTCCCAACTCGCATCGGGCCCTTTAGAGTTTCCCGATGCGAGTTGGGGACTCTCCAATGGCTTCGGGGCGGCAGTTTCAATCATGAAGTTTACCCCCGATTCGCATCCGAATCGTTAGATTTGCCGACCTGCTCTTCCTCACCCAACGGAACGGTGTCCGAAGGATTCTCCGACTGCAGACGCCAGCGGACTTCATAAATCGGCACCGCCTTCTGGAATCCTTTTACGGCCACCGGCTCGTGAGCTCGACACAGCGCGGCAAGGTCTGGAGCCGTCCGCTGCAATTCCGAGTATGTGGTTTCTCCGATGATGATCCGGCCATGACCCGAGATGCCTTCGAGCCGGCTGGCGAGGTTCACTTCTCGGCCAAAAATCGTGTAGTTCACGAGGTGCGCCTCAGACCCCATGAGCCCAACAGTCACGGCGCCTGAGTTGATCCCGGTGCCAAGCATTAGAACCGGCAATGGCGGCATAGGTTCCTCTCCGCTCTCCGCTCTCCGTCCCGCGTCCTCAAGTCGTCGTTCGTTTTCGCGCATGCGCTCTTCATTGAGTCGTTGAATCGCCCTTTGGGCATCGATCGCGGCGCGGACACACGCGGCGGCATGCTCCAAATTTGGGGTGGGCGCGCCCCAGAATGCCATGACGCAATCACCGATGTATTTGTCGAGCGTTCCCCGGTGTTGCTTGATCACATTCGCAATCACCGAAAGGTATTGATTTACCGTATTTAGAATCTCCACGGCGTGCACTTCGAACTGCTTTTCGGCATCCGCACCACTCAGCTTGTGCGCTTGGACGTACCGCTCCGCCTCCGCTTGGGAGCGGTCGGTGAGGGAGGTGAATCCTCGGACATCGGCGAAGAAAACTGTGATCTGCCGACGCGTACCGCTTAGGCCAATTTGCTTCGCCTCCAACAACTCATTAACCACGTCGGGGGACACGATCTTGGAGAACACCGCCCGTACCCGCTGCTTTTCACTCTGCTCAAAGAGAACCCGGTGAAGCAGGAGAGAACCTTGAACCAAACCGAGCCCACCGATGATCGGATGAACCACCGGTAGCCACCATCGATGCTGAACGAAGACCCAACACGCGAATCCAAACCAAACCAGACCTAGGAGAAAGGAACCCAACGCGGCACGTTCGACCGGCATGCGAACGTTCAGCCACGCCACGCTCACCCCCAGGAGGGCCACAATCCCCATCCGCCATCCGATGGCCGGCCTCTGGACGAACCGGTTCAACAGGAGCATGTTAGCCACGTTGAGGTACGTACCGAGAAGATGATCCCGAGGGGAGATCGGAGTGGCACCTTGATCCCGAACATTGTTGCCCGTGCCCAGGGATCCAACAAAAACCAAACGGTTGCGCCAGGGAGCAGGCAGGTTGGTCTCACCCTGCTGACGTCTAACATCCGACCGGAGCACGGTCTCTAATGACTCCTTAAACACGTTGGTGGAAAGCGTTCGAGTGGCCCAGTCGACAAGAAACCGCCCGCCGCCATCAATCGGAAGAATGCGCTCCCCGCCCTGCCTACTCCGAAGCCGAATCCGGCCCGGCTCAATCACCGCCTGGCCAAGATCAATCCCGAGCTTCCAGGCGGCAACTACCACCCCAAGATGCCAGACCCGCGGATTCTCGACAGCAGGATAGATCCGACTCACGCCCGGTCGGATTTCAACGGCGATCCTGCCATCGCCGTCGATTGGATGATGGCTCACGGCACCGGTGGTTAGGTTCCTCAGGATGATTGTTCTTCCATCGAGTTCGATACTGAGTTGCCGCAGGCGGGCGAATCCCTGCAGCGTTGGAGTAACAAGTTCATGATAGTCATTAAACGGCGCCACCTGGCGCGTCACACCATCCACGTCACGAACGGAAATGACGTCCCCAAGCCGGGTGGGCGGGTACCTAAATTTGAATGCCGGCGGCAAGTTGGACACGGAGGCGAGGAAGACGGCCGTATTCGTCGAATTCAATAACTCTTGGGCAAAGAAAGCGTCGGAATCGACCGGTTCTGTGCTCCAAGGGACCGGGAGAGCCTGATGATCAAATCGCTCGTCGCTGAAATGAATATCGAATCCCACAGCCATCGCCCCCTGTGCCCGCAATTCGCGGAGAACGCGCCCGAAAACATATCGTGGCCAGAAAAGGCCGTAATACTCTCCACGCAGAGTTTCGCCCTGCTCGAGGTCGCGGATGGACTTATCGTCGGCGTAGACCAAGCCAAGCTCCGGAGCCACGTGCGGGGACATTCCAGCAGCCAGCTTCATTCGGAAATCGTAGGTGACTCGCTCCAAGGCACCGGCTAGATCGAGCCTTTGAACGAGATCCGCCAAACGCCCACTCAGGGCGGCCGAATCCGAACGATTGGCCGACCATTCGGAGAGCGCCACCAGGCCGCAGGCGATCACGACAGCTCCCAGGGCCACCCCGGAAGGCGTTAGCGATCGCAATCTCTGACCAGCCTTCGTCACCAATAAAAAACCCAGGGCAACTTTCGCTGCCCTGGGCTGAGAAAACTTAACGGACCCCCGGAAGGTCGGGATTCCAAAAGAATTACTTCAGGATGCGACCCAGACTGTCCCGATTCAGCGCCTTGGTGCCTCCGGGAGCAATCGGCGACAGCGGGGTCAACGGCTCGGCCTTTTGCTGAACCTTGTCAAACTCGGACGGACTCAGCGGACCGGGCCACGTGCCAATGGGGTTATCAACCACACCGGGGATAGCCGGATCGAACGCCTGACCGGCGCAAACATTGTAATTGATACCTCGGAACGAAACGATCACACAGCCTTCCCAAACGTACACGGAACCATCCGAGGCAATCAGGTACTTCGTGCCTCGGATAGAAGCCGTCGCATTTGGAGTTTCCACGATGTAGTTGGACTGGTCCGATGTCTTCTTGACGAAGCCTGCGACCTTGCCCGCCTTGAGACCCAATTTTGTGCTGATCACAGGCTCGGCGCCCGCATCATCGTAAGTGAGGTCGTCCAACGAGAGCCGCGAATCGGGTTGGAGCCGTACCGTCGGCCCATTGACCCCCAAATAAAGGTCGAGATAGGAATCCAACCCCGTCGTCAGCTGCGTGCCGGCCTTTGCCACCTGATTGACCTTCGCAGCCTCGCCACCAACCGTGGCGGAACCCTTAATGGAAGTCACCTTCGCGGAACCGGTTTGCGGAGCAGCAATTAGGAGAGAGGTGGAAAGCCCGATCAAAGCGCTGATGGCGGCCATTTTTGTCGAGATGCCAAGCGTCTTCATGATTAAGCGAATGAGAAAATTTCGATTTAGAACGCCGCCAACCTATTGAGGAGGCAACTCGGAGTCAATCGGATAATTCTCAGTTGTGAGGTCCTCGTGTTCACCGAGTTCGGACGCCATGAATAGCCCAGATTTTCTGATGAAGTAGGCCAACCCCCCCCCGAAAGACGCCCCTGGAACCGCTCTTCAACCGCGGAGCAAGCGCTCGAGAACCTCCCCCACCATGGCCGGATTTGCCTTACCCTTGCTCAATTTCATCACTTGCCCCTTCAAAAAATTCAGGGCAGCGGGCTTGCCCGCGCGAAAATCCTCGGCGCTTTTCGGGTTCCCCAAGATCCCCTCTCGACAGAACGCTTCAATCGCGTCGATGTCGCTGACCTGCATCAACCCTTTCTGCTCAACAATGGACCGTGGCGAATCGCCCCGCTCAAACATCGCTTCGAAGACTTCCTGGGCAATTCTCGAGTTGATCTTTCCTGAGTCGACCAGTTCGACCAGCTCGCCGATCGCTGAAATGGGAAATCGCACGTCCACCAAACCGCTACCGCTTGGTCCCAACCGGGCGCGAAGGTTGTTGATAACCCAATTGGCCACCCCCTTCGAGTTCTTCCCGCTCCGAACCGCCTGTTCGAAATAATCCGCCAACGGCCAGTCATTTGTCAGCACCTCCGCATCCCCCGCCGGAAGGCCGTACTCCCGGATTAGTCGCCTCTTTTTTGCGAGCGGCATCTCCACCAGCCGGGACCGTACCGACTCCAGCCACGTGTCGACCGGCGCGAACGGCATCAGGTCCGGCTCCGGGAAATAGCGGTAGTCGTGAGCATCCTCCTTGCTCCGCATTGTCTCGGTAATTCCCGCAAGCTCATCCCATCGGCGCGTTTCCTGCGGAATCGTGGCGCCGGCCGCAACCGCTGCCATCTGCCGCGGAATCTCATAGTCCAATGCCCGTCGGACTCCACTAAAGGTGTTCATGTTCTTGATCTCCACCTTTGCCCCCAGCGTCCGAGAACCCTTCGGCCGCACACTCACGTTGACGTCACAACGGACCATTCCTTTTTCCATGTCACAATCGCTCACGCCTCCTCGCACCAGGGCCGCGGTCAGGGCGGTCAGATATTCGTACGCCATCGCCGAACTGGTTAGATCGGGCTCCGATACGATTTCAAGAAGCGGAACTCCCGCCCGGTTAAAGTCCACGCCGCTGAACCGATCAAAATGAACATTTTTCCCGACGTCCTCTTCGAGATGAGCCCGGGTGATCTTCACCCGCGCCAATCCATCGCACGAGCCCAGCCCATCGAATTCAAATTCCAACCATCCCCCCTCGGTCGAGGGTCGGTCATACTGGGTTACTTGGTAGTTTTTTGCCGAATCCGGATAGAAATAATTCTTCCGGTCGAACTTGGCATGAGCGGGAATCTTCGAATTCAGGATCAGCCCCGTGAGCACCGTCAGACGCAAGGCCTCGTCGTTGGCGACGGGCAGCACTCCGGGGAGGCCCAAACAAACCGGGCAAACATTCGTGTTGGGAGAGGCGCCAAATTCATTCGCGCAACCACACCACATTTTGGATCGAGTCTTCAGCTGGACGTGGGTCTCGATCCCAATTACGGCTTCGTATTCCATGTTTTTTAAGGGCTAAACCTGACACCGCCGTGAACGACGGGACAATCATTTCCGCTCCTAGTAGTCGTATAATCCACTGTCCCGCGACCAGCCTCCCCCTCCCCCGGTTCCACCGTTTTCTTTGTCCTCCCCACCCATCCATTGAGCCAGCACATCGCCCATGTCTGCCTCGATTTTTTCAGGATCCTCCCCCGCCTCCAGCCGCCGGATCGCCACATCAAAATCCTTCGGCACGGCGCCCGCCGGCATCACCGCCTGCATCTTGCGCAATAACATCGCCATGTGCCGGGGATTGTTTTCGTCCAGTTGATCCATTCCCTGCTCAATCTCGGACATCGCACGCATCACCCTGGGATCATCGAGAGCGGGCATTCCTGGCGCCTCCTCGGGAGAATTCGGAGCAACACTCGATTCCGCCACCCCTCGAATCATCGCAAATTGACTCACTTCGCGAATCAGCCGTGCATAGCCGCACTTGGGACAACGCGGGGACTTGGCTGGGTTGACCCGCCGTGCCAAGAAACTGAAAATTCGTCGACATTTCGGGCACGCAAATTCGTAAATCGGCATCGGTCAAAACTCGGGAGCCACTGCCAACCCGTCAAGTGTAGCCGTGTACTATTTCCCTGCGGTAGGATCGGAGAAGGATCGTACCAAAAATCCGGAACTCAACGAGTTGTCACCTCCCACACACCGGACCGGTCCCAACCGGCGCCGGTTCCAAAACTGCCCCTTGCAGGTCTGTGTCACCACACGCATTGTGGAAAAATGAAGTCCTACGGAATCGGCTGGATCCTTTGCGCACTCAGTCTCCTTCCTCTCCGCCTCGCGGCCAAGACCGCGGAAACGTGGTTATACAGCACGAGCGTGAAAGTATCGCCCGGCACATTCAAGCAGTTGGGCCAGACTTCCTCTCTCTCGTTCTCCGTTGATCCCGATCGGATCAACAACGAATGGGCCGTTTCCGGGACCGGCCCCTCGCTCTACAACACCTTGCTGATCCTCGATGCACCCAGTTTTCTGGAGCCACTCAGGGCCCCACTCGATATCGCAGTGCCGGACCCCGGTGATCTTGACTTGAACGGTCTCCCAGACTTTTTCGATGTGTCCCTGGAACTCGCTTCGATGAAGACGAGCGGAACGTTTAGTCTCGACGACGGGATGGAGATCACTCAGGGAACGGCAACCGCCGTCTGGAGCCGGCCCGCCGATTCCACCACGGGAACCGTTAAGATCCAGGTCAATGTCAATGGACTGGGTTCGCTGGGAACTTTCACCCACAGCTTCGAGATTTTTGAGTACCACGGGGCACTCACCTACACGAATGCCGGCACCAATGTTTTCGCCTCCGTGGATCTCGAACGAGTGGGGGCTGCGGGAAAGTTCCAGGGCCCGTTCCCTCTCGCGCGCCTCGACGAAAACGAACTCAGCTTCGCGCCCAGCCAATGGAAAGGTCCCGGCAATCAGAATTTTAACGTCCTCGGTTCCTATGAACTCGGGGCCGAGGATCCATTGACGTTGCTCCGTGGAGGCCAGTTGACGAATTATTTTGGGAGTTTTTTCTTCGCCGATGGCGACCCGACCACGCCATTCGAAAATGAGTATGATCTTTGGGTGCTCGAGATTCATGACGGCAATGACAGCGACAAGGACGGGTTGCCGGACTTGAGCGATCCAGTGGATGGGATCGGCCCGGCAGTCAAGGGTCCCGTCCTCTCTCTTTCCGTAGCCCGCAACGGAGTTGCTCGTTTGACTCTGACCGGAACCGCCGGCCAGAAGGTACTCGTGGAACAGGCCGATACGCTGACCTCAATCTGGCAAGGAGTACAGACGGCCACGCTCGGGGCCGAGCCCATCACGTTGGAGTATCCTGCGTCAACCGCGACAAGTCGCTACTGGCGCGCCCGGGTTCAGTGAGGTCGAGGTCCAGTCCCACCGCTCGAGCCCGGATCTTGCTCCCGGGCAAGCAGAAATGCCTTCAGTTCGGCGGCAATCTTTCCTCCAAATCCTGGCACGGATGCAATTGCTTCCACCGAGGCGGTGCGCAGCCGGTGGACCGAGCCAAAGCGTTTTAAAAGGTCCGCCTTCCGACGCTCACCGATTCCGCTGAATTCGTCTAAAATGCTCTCGCTGATCTTTCGCAACCGCAAGGTCGCGTTGTAGGTGTTCGCAAATCGATGAGATTCGTCTCGCACCCGCTGCAGGAGCTTTAATGCCGCGTGATCGAGCCCGAGCCGCAACGGTTCCGCCTGGGCCGGCCGATGGATCTCCTCATTCTCTTTTGCCAGGCCGATGACCGCCAAATGCCCAAGGCCCAGCCGGCTCAATTCGGCACACGCAGCATTCAGCTGCCCCCGTCCGCCATCCACCAGGATCAAGTCGGGGAGCGTGGGCAGCTCCGGCCGCGGCGGCACCCACGGCGCTGCCAACTCCCCTGGATCTCCCGCCGCGGCCTGGGACGGCGCGCACCGAACCGTGCCACCGCCCACCAACTCGCGCTTCAGACGTGAATAGCGACGCCGCACCGTCTCGGCCATGCACGCGAAATCATCCTGAGCCGTGACCGTCTTCATGCGAAAGCGACGGTAACCCGCACGGTCCGGACGGCCGTGCCAGAAGCTGACCATTGACGCCACCATGAATGTGCCGCTGATGTTTGAGATATCGAATCCCTCGATCCGCTGGGGCGGGCCAGGCAAACCAAGGACCCGACCCAGCTCGCGGAGATCGGCCTCCGGGTTGATCGCCACCGGCAGTTTATAGGGTATTCGTTCAAACTTTTCCGTCTTCTCCGTCGTCCGATGCAAATCCTCCAAGGCGTCCCGAAGTCGAGCGGCTAACTCGAACTCCAAACCCGCCGCGGCCCGCTTCATTTCCGCCTCCAACTCCGCACGGAGTTCACCCGTTTGGCCCGCCAGGAACTCAATTCCGGCGTGCACCTGGGCCAAATACTGCTCGCGGCTGACATTTCCGATGCACGGTGCGGTGCAGTGCTTCAGATTTCCGTAGAGGCAATGCTTATAATCCGCCTCTGTCGGCGTCAATGGACGGCACCCCCGCAGGTGAAACCGCCGTCGCATCAGAATCAGGGCCCGGCGAACGGAGCCGCTGTGAGCAAAGGGGCCAAAGTATCGAGCGCCATCTTCCTTCCGAAGGCGGGTCAGGGTGAATCGGGGAATCGGGTCATTCAGATTCACCTTTAACAGCAGGAACTGTTTGTCATCGCGAAAATCGATATTGAATTTCGGTTGGAAATCTTTGATCAGCCGGCCCTCCAAGAGCATCGACTCCGCTTCGTTCCGGACCGTATGCCAGTCGAAATCGTAAATCGCATCCACCAGCGCGTTGAATTTCAAGTCCCAGCCCATCCGACGGGACGGATGAAAGTACTGAGATACCCGGCGTCGGAGATCCCGTGCCTTCCCAACGTAGATCACCGTTCCGAAGCGATCCTTGTGCAGGTACACGCCGGGTTTATGAGGCACCTGGGAGAGTTTGTTGCGAATGAAATCGGTAACAGGCATCGGCGAACGGAGATCACACTGCATCACATCGCACGTGACGGCGCAATCGGCCACCCGCCGGCCGACGGCGCAAAGGAAGGGTCAGTAACCCGGCATCGGAATGTCGGTCAGACCCCGGGCGATCACATGGCGAAGGTAGAGGTACATCAGAGGGGCGTTGAAGAGTAGACTGTCCAACAGGTCGAGAATACCACCAATTCCCGGGAAGAGACTGCCCGAATCCTTCACACCGGCCTCCCGCTTGAATGCCGACTCGATCAGGTCGCCCACGACCGCTGAACAGCCCAGAACCCCTCCGAGCACCGCCGCGTGAATCGCCGTCATACCAGGCAGCTTATCTCCGGCAACGTTGGCGAAAAGTAAACTCGCTGTCGTGGAAATCACCAAGGCTCCACCGAAGCCTTCCCAGGTCTTTCCCGGGCTGATGCGCGGGATCATCTTGTGACGGCCGATCATCGAACCCGTCACGTAGGCACCCAGGTCGCTGAACTTGGTCACGACGATGAAGTACAGCACGTAAAAACGACCGTCGATTCCGGGGAAAAAGGTGATTTTTTGAATAAAGTTCAGGAGCCACGGAACGTAGAGAAGACCAAACAAGGTCGTTGAAACGGCGGTCAGACCCGCGGGATTGTTCCGGGCCGCAAGCTGCCGGACACACAAGCCCAGGACAAATAGCACCAGGACCGATGTTTCAAAATCGTTCGCCTTCGAGGGGAGTCGCTGATGGCCCGTGGCGTGGGTCAGGTAATAGAATGTCGCCCCCATGAGCAATAGCCCGTGAAGAACCCCCCAGCGACGAAAGCAGATCAGTCCGCGACGCTCAACCAGATCGTAGAACTCACGAAGGCCGGCCCAAGCCAGGAGCATCATGAGACCCAGGAAAACGTACTCCCGAACAAATCGGTCCGACGAAAAGATTGCCGTCAAGACGATACCCCAAAGGACAACCGTGCTACTGAGCCGGCGCAGGAAAATCAGTCCCTTGCCGGCAGGAATGGACACGGCCGCCGGAGGAGACCCGGGCGGGGTAGGACAATCCGGATGCGAAATCATCGGTGGCTGAGCCTAGGATCCGCAACCCGGGTGTCTAGCAAGGTTGATGATCCAGATGCTCTCCAGAGGTCGAAGTACATTTTCTGGATCGGCGCAGGAATGGCTTTGCTTTCAGTCCGAGATCCTCGCGTGTCAGACCGAATTGGAAATGCCGGGTTTTCTATGGAGCTCGGTATGAGATTTGCTTCCAATTCGGGGTGAACGGCCCCGACTCTCTTGACAGTTGAATCAACTGAGCGTGACTTTCCCCTGTGTTCGGGGGTAACTTGCCGGTTCAGGGCACGGTAGAAACCAGCGAGGACGCGGCGGTTCGGAAAGGCCGGAGCGGTGGTTCACCGAGTCCGGGATTGGTGGCAATCGGTCGAAGTCGGTCCGGATCGGTTGTTGCGTTGCGCATTGCGCGTTTATGTATGCCAGAAGATAAGATGCAGCTCCAGCGATGGGAGCTGAAGTACGTGATCCCGGAGGAGACCGCCCTCCTGGTTCGCGAATTTGTCCGTTGCTATCTCGAATTGGACGAGTACGGGGCCGCACAGCCGAACTTTTCGTATGTGATCCACAACCTGTACCTCGATTCCGATGACCTGAAGATCTATTGGGGAACGATCAACGGCGACAAGAACCGGTACAAGCTTCGGTTGCGCTTTTACGAAGATAACCCGAACGCGCCAATCTTTTTTGAGATCAAGCGGCGCATGAACGATTCAATTCTGAAGCAGCGCGGTGGCGTGAAACGATTCGCTGTCGAATCGATTCTCCATGGCCATCATCCAAGCCCCGGCCAGCTGGTATCGGGTGACCCAAGACAATTAGTTGCTATTCAACGATTTGTTCAATTGATGATCGCCGACCAAGCCACGCCCCGCGCCCACGTCAGTTATCTTCGCGAAGCCTGGATCAGCCCGACGGACAATTCGGTTCGCGTGACCCTGGACCGCCGGGTCGACATCGAGCCGGACTTCACGACACGCTTCCGCGCAGCATTCGACAAGCCCACGCGGGTCTATGGCGACCTGGCGATCCTCGAGCTAAAGTTCAGTGGCCGATTCCCCGGCTGGTTTTCCGAGATGGTGCGGGCGCTTGGACTTCGTCAAGGCTCTGCCTCAAAATACGCCGACGGAGTCGCGAACCGTGGCGAGGCTGAATTTTACACGGTGGGAACCCGCCCTCCCGATCCCCTGAACTCGGCCGCGGCCTCCGAGCTTAAGCGGGAAAGGATCGACCGGATCCAAAATATCCTTCACCGTAGCGTACCCGTTTAAATGACTGACTGGATACTTCGCGGCGACTTTGGAACCGCACCCGACGACATCCGAGCGATGCTGCTCAGCTTGATGTTGGGCTTTCTCTGCGGTCATGTCGTCGCCTGGGTGTACATGGCCTGCCACTCGGGGCTAAGCTACTCCCGATCCTTCGTCACGTCGCTGATCATGCTGTGCATGATCGTGACGCTCGTCATGCTGGTAATGGCGAACAACATGATGATCGCCTTCGGCATGATGGCCGTATTCGCCATCGTGCGTTTCCGGAACGTCCTGCGAGATACCCTCGATACCGCCTACATTCTGGCCAGCATCACCGCAGGCATGGCCGCCGGGACGAGAAAATTCACCACCGCCGTGATCGGTGTCGGGCTGTTTGCCGTGGTCATGCTCTACCTCCACTGGTCGGCCTTTGGCAGCCGCCACCGCTATGACCTGATTCTGAACCTTCACTGGGGAAGGCCCGCTGCCGAAATATTGGATCTCGCCGATTTGCTGGAACGTCATAGCCGCAAGACTCACCTTGCCAGCCAGCGAGCCAACGCGGGCTTTGACGGCACCGACCTTTCCTACCGATTGCTACTTCGCGACGCCGCCCGCGTGGAGGAGTTGGTGAGCGAACTCAAAGCCCTGCCCGGTGTTTCTCGGGTGACGAGTCTAAAGGCTGAGGATGAATCCGAAGTTTGACCGATGGCCAAGCTAACTCCCATCCCGACACCTCCCGGAACGGCCTGGCGGGAATTCCGCGTCCGGTATCTGCCAGCCCTCATGTTTGCCTGCGTGCTCGGGGCGACGGCCATGATCTGGCGGGATTACGTCGGCCTCGCCACATTGGTCGGCGAGGTCGAGGCGGTTCGTGCCGTGATCTCCTCTTCTCACGCAGGACATGTCGTCTTGCTCAACGCGGGTCACTTCCAGGCGGTTGCCGCGGGCGAACCGCTTGTGCAGATTGTCGTGGCCGATCCGAAGGTTCTGGAAGCCCAACTCAACCTCAGCAAGGCGAGGATTGACCTAGCTCGAATGACGGTCGAACCGAGGCTTCGGAAGGAAAACAATCAAATTAATTACGAGCAGCTCCGGATGGACTGGATGAGTCAACGAGTTGAACTCGCGATTGCGAAATCCCAACTCATCTACTTTGAGAGCGAATTTGCACGCCTTGAGCGGCTGTTTGGGGGCGATGCAAATTCGTCCATCGCTCCCAAACCCGATTCCCAGTTCGCCAGCCAGGCGCAATACGATGTCGCAAAACGGGATCGGGATGTGACGCGCGCAAAGATCAGTGAACTGACATTCCTCGTGAACGAAATGGACGCTGCGATGCGAACGGT
>CAMDJH010000157.1 GCA_945900455.1 Akkermansia muciniphila | reverse complement strand
CCGCGGAGCGTTTCAGAAATCGAAATCAGAGTCCCGGGAAAAATGAAGAATTCTTCCGTTCAACAATCGCTGACTCGAAAACCACCGTTTCCGTGAGATGCACCCCCGAATGGGGTGCCCCACTCCCGAGCCTTGACTTCCGGCGGGATCTCGTCGCGGAATAGGACCATGACGTGTGCGGCATGCGATGTCCTTGGCGTGGTGGCACTGGCCCGTCTGGCCCGGGCTACTGCCGCCGCGCCCACCGGTCTGCATCGCAGCTGAACTTTCACAGCCTTCGCGGATGCAGCCCGGGAAATCCACTTTCCCGACCCGTAACGCTTTGCTCCAAATCTCCCATGTCCTCATCCATCAAGACTCGCAATTTCGTGGCGGATCACGTTGCGGGAATCCCGCGCTCCGGCATCCGTGATTTTTTTGAACTGGTACAAAACACGACTGGCGTCATCTCGCTCGGTGTGGGGGAGCCGGATTTCGTCACTCCATGGCATATTCGCGAAGCGGCCATTTACGCCTTGGAGCGGGGCCGAACTCAATACACCTCGAACCTGGGACTTCTCAAGCTCCGGGAGGCGATCAGCACCTACGTGGACCGGAAGTTTGGGGTAAACTATGACCCGAAGACCCAGGTGCTCGTCGCCGTCGGCGTCAGCGAAGCACTGGATCTCGCGCTTCGCGCGGTTCTCAATCCCGGAGATGAAGTAATCTACCACGAGCCGTGTTATGTGAGTTACGCTCCGAGCGTTGTTCTGGCGCACGCGCGTCCGGTGCCGATCGCCTGCCGGCCGGAAAATGGATTTGTCGTGACCGCCCAGGCCATCGAGGCGGCGATCACCCCCCGAAGCAAGGTATTGCTGCTTTCGTTCCCGACCAATCCTACCGGTGGCACCATGACCCGCGAGCAACTGTTGGAAATCGCCAAGGTGGCATGCCGCCATGATCTGCTGGTGCTCACCGACGAAATTTACAGCGAACTGACCTTCGAAGGAGAACACACCAGCATCGCAAGTTTGCCCGGCATGGCGGAGCGCACCGTTTTTCTGCATGGATTTTCGAAGGCCTTCGCGATGACCGGCTTCCGGATTGGCTATGCGTGTGGCCCTGCTCCGCTGATCGATGCGATGATGAAGGTGCACCAGTACGCCATCATGTGTGCGAGCATCATTGCACAAGAGGCTGCAATCGAGGCACTGGTGAATGGGGAACCGGCGGCGACGGCGATGCGGGAGCAGTACAAGTTGCGTCGGAATTTTATCGTGAAATCCCTCAACGAAATGGGCCTCGAGTGTCATCTGCCGCGGGGTTCCTTTTACGCATTTCCGCGAATCACCAGCACGGGACTTTCCTCCAAGGAATTCGCCTTGGGTTTGCTGAAGGAGGAGAAAGTTGCGTGCGTGCCCGGCGGTGCCTTTGGGCCCAGCGGTGAGGGATTTGTGCGGTGCTGCTTTGCGACCGCTTTTGATCAATTGCAAATCGCCATGCAACGCATGGCAAACTTCGTGGAACGGCAACGTGCGAAGGGGTCCCGCGCGGTCGGTTGAGAGATCGGCTCCACACCGCCGCCGGCGCGACTACAGGTTGAACTCCGGGCCTAGGTAGATTTCCCGGGCCTTGGGATCGGCGACCATTTTTTCTGCCGTCCCTTCGTAAACCACTTCGCCCTTGTAGATGAGGCAGGCGCGGTCCACGAGCTTCAGGGTTTCGCGGACATTGTGGTCGGTGATCAAGATCCCGAGGCCCCGTTCCCGCAGGCGTCGGATGATCTTCTGGACCTCGTATACCGCGATCGGGTCTATGCCGCTGAAGGGCTCATCAAGCAGGAGCAGCTTGGGACTGGTCACGAGTGCTCGGGTGATTTCGAGGCGGCGCTTCTCCCCACCACTCAATTGGTAGGCGTGACTCTTGGCGAGCCGGCTGAGGTCCAATTCATCGAGAAGATACTGTAGGCGGATGCGACGCTCCGAGGCGGAGCCCTTGCACGTTTCAAGAATTGCCAGCAGGTTTTGCTCAACCGTCAACTTGCGGAAGACACTGGGCTCTTGGGTGAGGTAGCCGATGCCCAATCGGGCCCGCTGATGCATCGGCAACGACGTGATGTCCCGTTCCTGAAACCACACCCGACCTTCTTCGGGCCGGACGATTCCCACGATCATGTTAAAACTCGTGGTTTTTCCGGCCCCATTTGGGCCGAGCAAACCGACGACTTCACCTGGATTGACCGTTACGGAAACGCCGTTGACGACCCGGCGGCCCTGGTATTGTTTGACCAGTTTCTCGACTTTAAGGAGCCGGGGTTCATCCATGGGATTCGGGGGAAGAGTGGATGAGAAACGGCATCTTCATTTTGGCCCCAGCGGGTTGGTTTTGGGAAATGCCCCCGCGTTAAACTGAATCCGGGGGTTGCCTTTTCCCTGAACCTTTCCCGTGCTCCGATTGAAAATAATGGTGTCGGCCCAACTCGATGCTTCCAGGCGGCGAACCACGGGGCTGTCCCCGGTTAATTCAAAGGTGTCTGTGGCGGCCGAGTAGACGGCTCGACCGCACCGGGCTTCGCTGGTCACACCCCCCTCGACGAAGGTGACCACGACGTTGGAGGTCGCGATGATGACCTCGATCCGGCGGTTGGTGACAGACCGCTCCGCGACGAGGTCCTCGCAGGTCAGGTGAAACGAACCTGGATCATCCACCACGACGTTTTCGGACCAGTGCAGACGACCGGTCTTCAGGTCGTACTCGAACGGGCCGCGGGCCGTGATGTCCACATTGTTTGTCGCGGCCGGATTCTTGGATGCAGCGGGTTCGGCAATCAGCAGCGCGGCCGACAGAAGTCCACCGAAGGTTAGGGATGCGTGAAGGGCTCTCATGGAGAATGGGGTATTACCGACATCTTTTGGATCACGGTGTGGACTTGGTTGGAAACGACAAGCCGTGAATTCTCCTGGTTCCATTGAAACCCGACGCCTTCGAGAATAAAGAGGCCATCGGCATGACGGACCCGGATGGGGCCGGGCGATGAGGCCCGCTTGGTCGTCACGTCGAAAAGGCACTCCGGAGCATCGATCAGCAGCTCCTCGGATCCGTCCTTTTCGCGGAAGGTTTCCATGTGGAAATTTCGAGTCAGGTAAATGGAACTCCCTTGCGGAACCGCCTCGGCAGCCGTGAAGTGGGCCACATTGCGGTCGCCTTCCTTGTGGTAGAAACTTATGCGCCGGCCCACCGCGGGTGCGTTCTTCGGCGTTTGCCCGGTTAGAATTCCGGCCGCGATCAGGACGACGCACACGCTGGCGCCGACGTGATCGCGACGGCGCACGGAGAAATTCCGCGGGGCGCCTGGGGGCAGGGATGTGGAGGAACGCGGAAGCACAGTATGTGAGGCGGCACCGATCGGGTGACGATCGCTTTCCTTGGACAGTGACGGCAGGGCTGAGTTCAACGCCATCCTTATGGGGTGAGGGGGCACTGGGGATTCACTCTGAAAACTTGGCGATCAACGGTTCCCATTTACCCTGAGCGCGCAGTAACAAGTCCACAATTTCCCGGACGGCTCCGCGGCCCCCCGCGAGGCGGCAGACGTAGTGGGCCGCGGCACAAACTTCCGGGATGGCGTCTGCGGGCGCCACCGCGACGCCCGCCCGCTTCATGGCACCGAGGTCGACGACGTCATCCCCCATGTACAGGACTTCCGGCCACACGATGCCCGTTTGATCGAGCAGCTCCTCGATAAGGCCCACTTTGGGCTTGGTCGACTGGCGAACAAAATCGATCTTGAGATCATTGGCCCGCTCGGTGGTGGCGGTGGAGGGGCGCGCGGAAATCCAGCCCACGCGAACCCCTTCCGACTGGAGCAGTCGCAGTCCGAAGCCGTCGCGGATGTGAAACGTCTTCGCTTCAAAGCTCTCCCCCATGACCACGGTGGAGTCGGTCAGGACTCCATCCACATCACAGATGAAAAACTTGATGCGGCGAAGTCCGGCGAGCAAGTGGGGAGGAATTTCGGGGAGCATGGGGCGATCGAAAAAATGGGACAGGAAAGCTCAGGATGGGCATGCCCCGTCACCCATGGCTAGCGCAGTTTTTCTGCCACAAACCCTTCCAGTTTGACGGTGTCTACCGCAAACAATCGAATGCCTTCCGCCAGCTTATCCGTCGCCATCGCATCCTCGTTGTGCATCCAGCGAAACGCCTTTTCATCGAGGGAAATCTTCGGCTGCGGCTCGCTCTCGACAAAAGCGGAGTCGAGCTTTCGCAAGAGCACGCCCTCCGTGCGCTGCAATTCCTCGAGCAGCGCAGGGCTGATCGTGAGCAGATCGCAGCCGGCCAACTCCATGATTTCGCTCATGCTTCGAAAGCTCGCTCCCATCACTTCGGTCCGGTACCCGTGCTGCTTATAGTACGCATAAATCCTCCGGACGGACTGCACGCCCGGATCGTCGCCTCCGGGGAACTCTTTGCCCGGGTTCTTTTTCTTGTGCCAGTCGAGGATGCGGCCGACGAAGGGAGAGATGAGCTGAACGCCCGCCTCCGCACACGCAACCGCCTGCGCAAAGCTGAACAACAGCGTGAGGTTGCAATGAATCCCGTCCGTCTTCAGTTGTCGCGCGGCCTGCACGCCCTCCCAGGTGGAGGCGAGCTTGATGAGGATTCGTTCCTGCCCGATTCCGGCGGTTTTGTACCGCGCGATCAAGCTGCGCGCCTTGGCAACGGAAGCCGTGGCGTCAAAACTCAGGCGGGCATCCACCTCCGTGGAGACCCGATGCGGGACGATCTTGAGAATTTCCAGACCGAAAGCGATGGCGAGGCGGTCAAGGGCAATCGCCACGGGATTCCCGTTCCCGCTGGCGTCCGCTTCCTGTTTTGCCTCCGCGAGCGTGCGGGCAACCAGGTCGGCGTACTCGGGCATGGTGGAGGCTTTGAGCAGCAGGCTGGGGTTGGTGGTGGCGTCCCGAGGTTGGTACTTCCGCATGGCGGAAAAATCACCGGTATCCGCCACAACAATGCTTTGCTGTTTCAGCTGGGAGAGAAGATCGCTCACGGCGTGAGGGTACCCGTTGTCGCTGGGGATTCAAGGAGCGCCTGATGCTTCCCCGGCAGTGGTTCAAATTTTCTCAACAAAAGAAACTCCGTGCCTTTACACCCTGGATGCATGCGGCATAGTCGGCACGCTTCGGCAATTTACAGGATCCCTACTCATCATCTATGGCGAAGGTCATCGCAGAAATGCTTATCGAATCGGCGACCCTGGAGCTGCCGGATGTAAAGACGCTTCGGCTCAAGTGGCCCGAAGGCTATGACCCCGGTGACTTCAAAACCGGCCAGTTTATCACGCTCTATTGGCCGCACAAGACGAAGTACAAACGCGCGTATTCCCTCAGTTCCTGCGCCCTCGACAAGGGACACTACGAGGTCACCATCAAGCGCGAGGGCAAGATGGGGACGAGTATCGTCGATTGGGCCGAGGCCGGGGACAAATTGTTTGTCATCCCGCCCGCTGGTAGATTCCTCCCGGTATTCGATCCGCCGGGCCGGCACTTGATTTGCGTGGCGGGCGGTTCCGGAGTGACGCCGTTCCGTGGGTTTGTTCGTGAAGCAACCCGCCGGAATCTCGACACCCGGATCACGGTCCTCTACACGGTCCGCACCACGGGTGACATCATTTTTGAAAAGGAGTTCCGCGAACTCGAAGCGGCGAATCCGCGGTTTCAATTCCATGTCACGTGCACTCGGCTGACCCCCGAGGATCCCTGGCCGGGTCGTCGGGGACGCATTACGCCGGACTGGGTGAAGAGCTTTGTTGGCGATCCTGCCCAGACCGTGTTCTACGCCTGCGGCACGAACGAAATGGTGGAGGGAATCGAACATCTGGTGACGCACGACCTCGGCTTGCCGAAGGAACAGATGAAAACCGAGAAGTGGGGCTGAACAGGGAAGGCCGGAGCCAAGAAAAGGCCGGCCTTAGGCAAGAATCGCCGTGCCTATTTCCGCACACTGTGGTCGAATGCCCCACCGCTATGACTGCACGAATCCTTTCGCTCCAGACATCGTCCCGCGCGCTGCGATCGCGCGCCGTCACCCGACTCGCAGTGGGAGGGTTGCTCGCGGGGTGGCTGGCGGCCAGCGCCCTGGCCGCAACGGTGCCGGCCGCCGAGTTTCGGCCCGGACCGGAGGCGGATCTGGCAATCTACAAATCCACGGCCGCCAGCGGTGTGGTCGAAGTGTTGCTTGCCCGCGTGCAGCGGAGTGAGGCGCGGCTCGAATTTTCGACGCCCCACGGATACCTGCCGGCGTTGCTGCGTGAATTGAAAATCCCGTCCTCGTCGCAATTGCTCGTCGCTTCCAAGACCTCTCCCAATAAGAACTACATTTCGCCGAAGAACCCGCGCGCGCTTTACTTCAACGATTCGGTCTCGCTGGCTTACGTGCCGGGAGCGGACCTGATTGAAATCGCCGCCGCCGACCCAAAGCTGGGTGTGGTATTTTACACCCTGGAACAGAAGCTGGCAGCGCATCCGCAGTTGACGCGTGACGACCGTTGCCTCGAGTGTCATTCGTCGTCCAAGACTCTGAATGCACCCGGTTGGATGGTGCGTTCATTCCTGACGCATGGCGATGGCGATGTGGACGTCCTGAGCGGCTTGATGGTCAGCCATCGTACGCCGATCGCCGAACGTTGGGGCGGTTACTATGTCACAGGCGATACCGGGGGGCAGCACCATCGCGGCAATCTCTTCGGCACGGAGGATGCCGCCCGGCACGCGGCGGCGACCGACGCGAGTGCCCGCGTGACCGACCTCAACCCCTACCTCGACATCCGCAAGTATCCGGAATCGTCGAGCGACGTCGTCGCCTTGCTCGTGTTCGATCACCAGGTTCAACTGATGAATCTTCTCACGCGACTCCGGCTCGATACCGAAGCGCTGGCCGAAGCGGATTCGCTGGAGCGCACCCATCCCACAACCGAAGCCGTGTTGAAGTATCTGCTCTTCGTCGAGGAAGCGCCCCTTACCGCGCCCGTAGGGGGGCAATCGCGCTTTGCGCGAGAGTTTGCGTCGCTCGGCCCGGTGGACTCGCAAGGGCGTTCGCTCCATCAATTCGATCTCCGCACGAAGCTCTTCAAGTACCCCTGCAGTTTCATGGTTTATTCGCCGAGTTTTCAGGCGTTGCCATTGCGGGCGAAACGGCACCTCTATCGCCGGCTGTGGCAGGTGCTGTCGGGCGAAGACGTGTCCCCGGAGTTCAAGTCGCTCTCGGCGGAGACGCGCGCCGCCATTCGCGATATCCTCCTGGAGACGAAGAAGGACTTGCCGGCCTATTGGCGGCTCTGAGTGACACGACGCGACTGGCTTAAGAAGGCGCTGGGTGGCGTCGGAGGCTGGTGTTTCAATCAACCACGCTCCAAGCGTCCTGGCACATAGGTCGGTGTGCTGTTCGTCGCCATCGACGGACGAAAGACGAGGACGAGGACGAGGGCGAGGACGAGGGCGAGGACGAGGACGAAAGCGCTGCAATGGGGTCCTTCAAATCGTCCTCGTCCGTCGCGCTCGTTCTTCGTCTTCGAATTGTGAAATGGCGCCGGTTCATGGGTAGGAAAGTTTTCCAAAAAATGGACATGAATTGTGACCAAGAACCTGGGAGCGCCGGCATCCCTGCCGGCGGGTGTTGTTCTCTCTGCAGGCTCGCCGGCAGGATGCCAGCGCTCCCAGGGAGTCGGTTCACGGGCAGTCCACGGGACGGACCCTCGGCGTGGGCGTTACTTTTTTGTCTCGGGCTCGCCGCCTACTCGCCTCCACGCCCGTACGTATGGGAGTGAGCGATACAATACTCCGTGATATAGCTGTCGGGGCAGGAGTCGTCGCAACCAGGCGAACAGATGAGCGTCCCAGGTCGCTGGCACGCGCAAGGGCGGCCGTTGCCGCTGCATCGTTCGCACGATCACCGCCGCCACGTTCTCCGGACGCGCGCCCGTCCGGGTCATTAGCCGCGCGATCAACCGGTCCATGTGCGCATATTCTCCGTGATACGCCGCCGCCGGATCAGCCGCGGCGTGACGGCTTAGCGCCGTGAAACGCGTGTTCAAAAAGGATGCCGAATGAATGAACCCTGGCTGCACCAAGCTCACGTGAATGTTCCACGGATGCACCTCGTACCAGAGCGCCTCCGTCGCCCCTTCAAGGGCAAACTTCGAGGCGCTATAGAGGGCCATCGTCGGCATCGCCATCATCCCGCCCACGGAGGATACATTAATGATTCGCCCACGCCGCCGCTCCCGCATGCGCGGCAGCACTAACCGAATAAGTTCCATCGGCCCGTGAAAATTAATCTCCATCTGCGCCCGCGCCTCCGGTTCCCGGAAATGTTCCACCACCGCCCGATACGCCACGCCCGCATTGTTCACGAGAACATCCACGCCGCCCCATCGATCGTTTACCTCCGCCACCACGGCGGCTCGCTCGCTCGCCACGGTTACATCCAGGGGTCGCAAAATCACCTGGTCGCCCGCTAGGATCCCCTCCGCGCTGAATCGCGCCATGGAACTCGCCCGCGCGGTCAACACCAACCGGTACCGCTCGCGAATCAATTTCCGAGCGAGCTCCAGACCGAGCCCCGTGCTCGCGCCCGTCACCAAAACGGTTTCCCTCGCTCCGGCCTCGCCGAGACCTCGTAACCTCATAGATCGCCCTCCATCGAAAAGCAGTTCCAGATTGAGAGTGTCCACTTTTCCTTGGGCCGTGTCCAGCGGCGCCGGCCCCTGCCCAAATCCGCGGATAAGGAGAACCGCGGATGAACACGGATTGACGCGGATAGAAAGGGCATGGAATCTGCGTTTATCCGTGGTTCTCATTCCCCAATAGTCGGTGGCGACCAATTCAATTTCCTATCCGCGGATCAGGGGCCCCTGGGTGCCTCGCCCTCGCCGGTGATGCTTCTAACCGGCGTCCGACTCTTGACGAGGCGCTTTCAAGCCGGGGTATATAACGGGTGTTTCGCGCTAATAGTCTTGATGCGGACGAGGGATCATTGCTCTCTTCCCGAACACTCATGAAATCCTTCGCTGAGCTTCAACCCCGAGGTAACTCCAACCGCGTTCCGCGAACCCTCCCCGGTGGTGTCTTGTCGAAGGCATCGTTCTCGCGGTTTGGGGATGCGTGGCAACTCGCATTCCTCGCAGCTGTCATGTTTGCCACGCCTCTGCAAGCGGCGCTGATCAGCTACGAGGGGTTCGAGTATACCGCCAACGCCTCCTTGAACGGCCGCACCGGCGGGACCGGCTGGCAGTCGGGATGGTCGGGAGCGAACAATGTGATGATCACCACGCCCGGCGGGACCTTTCCCGGTTTGGCAGCGACAGGAAATAGCGTGCTCGCCCTGGGTAACCTCCCTCTAATCCGTCCGTTCACGACCACCGGATTTACAACTCTGCGCACCGCTGGTCGGTTCGGCCTCGACGGAACTGAGCTGTGGCTGTCCTTCCTCGCGCGTCGCGAGACGAATTTCACGTCCGCTGACTACGGTGGTGTGTCGCTCCTCGACGGTGGCGCCCAGGAGCTGTTTATTGGGTGTACGTCGGGTGGTTCCCACTGGAGCCTGCAACTGTTCGACCTGGGAGCCGCTCCCGGCAACATCACGGCCGCCACCAACGCGCCCATCGCCACCGGCGAAACGACACTGCTCGTGCTGAGGTTCCGGTTTGGTGTCAACGGTACGCAAGACCACGTCGAGCTGTTCGTCAACCCAACTCCCGGCCTGACGCCGACGACGCCCGATGCCGCCCGCACCGGCGCGGACATCCGGTTCGACCGGTTGCGGGTCCAGTCCGGTGTGAATGCGACCTCGGCCATGCGCTTCGATGAAATCCGCTTCGGGGAAAGTTTCGCCGATGTCGTGCCGTCGACCCCTGGACCCGCCGTCGCCTGGCTGCGGACGGCATCGCAGCGGGTGACCGCCGGCGCGGAAATCACGGTGCCGCTTTTCTACGCCGTGCCCGACGGTAACCCCGCGACCTTGGCTCTCGCCGTTACGGCGACCGATGCCGGCCTGCTGCCGCCAGACCGCATCGTGGTTTCGGGCACGGGAGGGAATCGGCGCGTCACATTTCGCCCGCCCAGCGGCGTTGGCGGAACGTCGGCTATCACGGCCACCGTCACGCCACCGGGGGGCGTAGCCGTGAGCGCGACCTTTGATCTCATCGTCCGGGCGACGCCGGAAGGGTTGCTGGCCTACGAACCGTTCGATTACACGGCGGGTCAGAGTCTGCTTTCGCGGTCCGGCGGCGAGGGTTTTGCGAGTGCATGGACGACGGGCGTTCCGGGGGCGCCGTCCACGTCATTTCAGGTGGGCACATCCAACCTTCCCTATGCCGGACTGGCTCACGTTGGCACCCGTACCCGCGCGGCGGCGGGTGCCGCTCAGGGGCTCTTGCGAGTCCCTGTGCTTCCCCTTGGCGAGGACGGTACCGTTCGTTACGTGAGCTTCCTCGTTCGGCCGGATGCCGCACTGACCCCCACCGGCTATTTCGGTCTGCTGTTGCTGGGCGGTGTGAGCGGCGACTTGTTTGTGGGCAAGCCCGGTGGCGGCAGCCCACTGAAATACGTGCTCGAAAACGGCGGCGGCACCCTCCAGT
This sequence comes from Akkermansia muciniphila, assembly GCA_945900455.1. GTDB lineage: Bacteria > Verrucomicrobiota > Verrucomicrobiia > Limisphaerales > UBA9464 > SIBK01. The sequence continues at coordinate 5,237 of CAMDJH010000157.1, read as the reverse complement.
TCCCCAGCGCGAAGGCTGTCACGTTGAACGAAGTCACGTTCATCGTCGTTAAACTGGAGTTCCGTTCCGGCACTGACCGCGTATCGCTGTTCGTGAACCCTGTACCCGGCAGTCCCGAGCCGCTCGTTGCCGACGCCGTGAAGGAGGACCTCGACCTCGGAATCGCCCTTGCCCCCGCTCTCATCGGCAACGTCTCCTGGAGCGCCGATGAACTGCGCCTCGGTACCACCTTCGCCTCGGTAACGCCCATCGGTGCAAGCTTTGCTCTCAAGCCGATTAACACGGTGGCCGCGCGCGAACACAGCCTGCTCACCTTTCGCATCGAAACCGTCGCGCCATTGTCCGCCGGTAGAACATTAAGCTTCGAGTGGGTCGGTGAGAGTTTCGGCGCGACGCTGAATGCGGCGACGGGCGAGGTCCGTTGGATTCCGGGCGAACTGGACGGGGGCCAACTCCGGCAGTTCACAGTGCGCGCCACCGGCAACGCCTCGCCGACGGACTCCGACCAGGTGAGTTTCAATGTGCAGGTCACGGAGGTGAACGTGCCGCCACAGCTCGAAGCGATCGGTAGCTTGCTCGTCGAGGAAGGTAAGCTGTTCTCACGCCAACTCACCGCAACGGACGCCGACCTGCCGTCGCAGCCTCTCTCCTTCACCCTTGTCGCCGGGCCGGACGGATTCGCCGTGTCGTCAAAAGGTCTGCTCACCTGGACACCCACGGTGCAGCAATTGGACGACTTATTTCCGGTGACCGTGAGCGTGTTCGACACGTTCCAAGGCACCGCGGAAAGCTCCTTCAATGTCGTCACGCGCTCGAGTTCTGGCGGGGGTGAGGCCGTGCCACCGCCGCCCCTGTTTGCTTTGGCCACGGACACGGACGTGGTGCTGGCGTGGGAAAACCGCGTGGGGACCTTTGTGTTGCAGAGCGCACCCTTTCTCGAAGGGGCCCCGTGGCTCGACGTCGCGGTCACACCCTCGCTCGCCGACGGACAGAATCGTGTTGCGCGCCCATTGACCAGCGCCGCCGGGTTCTTTCGGCTCGTGAGCCGGGGTAGCACCGCACGACTCACCGGTGTCACGCCCCGTCCCGGTCCGCTCGCGCCGGGCCTAAATCAGTTCGTCGAACTCACCGTCACCGGTGGGCTCGGTGCCGGCGACTTGCTGGAGATCGTCGAGGATGGCTCCGGCCTGCACAATGAACGGCGCATTCCGGCCGAATTTCTTCGCCAACCCGATGGCTCGGTGGGCTTCTTCCTCGACGGCGACACGCTGCCGATTGGCACTCCACAGGTCAGCGCACGTCTTGTGAACTCTGCCGGCGCGGGGCGTGGCGTGGTGTCCTTCGAGGCCACGAATCGGCCTGCTGACACCGGCGGTCAGCCGCCAGCCATCACGGGGGCGACCTGGGGCGGCGTGGAGGGGGCGGCACGACGGCCGTTCAACGATCTGGTCACGCTGCGGCCGCCGCTCGCGATCTCCCTCACGGACTCGGACGCCGACCTTGCGCGGCTCGAGATCCGCTTCACCCGCCCCGACGGAACTACCGAAGGTCAGATCATTCCACTGAACGAAGCGGGTCCGGGGCCGGTGAGTTTGACGCTGTTTCCATTGAGGTTCAATCGTGCTTCCCCCGTCGGAATCTGGACGGCGGAGGTCACCGCGTTTGATCGCGCGGGACATTCCAGCGGATCGCAGACAATGCAGTTGATCTTCGGCGACAGTGTACCGCCCGGCGCGGTCCAACCACTCGCCCTTCAATACTTCCAACCTCTCAGCGGAGTGCCCGGGGACGTGGTAGAAGTCTTTGTGAACGGACTCGCGGACGCCGGACCCACGAATGCGCGCGTGCGCATCGGCGGACGCATCGCCACGATCATTGAGGCGACCGCGGAGCTGCTGCGGGTGGTTGTACCCACGGATACAGCGGGTGGCCCGGTGGATGTGACGACTCCGCAGGGGAGCGCCACCGCCCAGGCCAAGTTCATAGTCCTCCCCGCGCCAAACGTCGAACCTGCCCGCGCCCATGCGCTCGCCAACCAGGCTATCCAGTTCCACCTCGACCGGCGGCTCTCCGCGAGCGCGGTCATCGCGTGGTCCGTCACCGGCGGCGGCAGCATCGGTGCCGACGGACTCTTCCGCGCGCCCGGTAACCTGGCTGAAGCGACGGACATCACCGTAACCGCGACCGTCTCGCTGCCGGGGACCAATGTGGTCGCCACGGCGCTCGTGAGCGTGGAGGCCGCCCCGATCGCGCGGCGCGCGGCGCTGGTCACCGCTGCCGCGGGCGGAGTCGTCTGGTCGGACGATTTGCTGGCCCGCGTGGAGTTGCCGCCGGGCGCGCTGGCAGCGGATTCCACGGTATCCATCCGCGTGCTTGCCCCCGCAGAACGGCCGGCTCCACCGGCGAACGCGCAACTGCTCGGGGCGGTCGAACTTGGGCCGGACGGCACGCAGTTCACCGCGCCGGTCCGGGTGCGGGTTCCACTCACGCGCTCGCTGGCACCGGGTGAAACGCTATCGCTTCTGCGGCGGAACACGGCGGGCGGCGTCTGGCTTGATGAAGGCGTGGTGGCCACCGTCGAGCCGGACGGGCAAAGCGCCCGCGCGGCGGTCAGTCACTTCTCCCTTTACGGTTTGTTTGCTCGGAAAACGGCGGCTTCTCCCAGCGCTGGCGCGCGCGTCGCGAGCCCGGGCATTGGCATCCCGTGCCCGGGCGGCACGCCGCCGCAGATCACGCGGGTAACGCCGACCAGTTTCTACGAGGGTGAACTCCAGCCGATTTTCATCGAAGGCACGGGCCTGGATGGTGACGTGGAACTGAATCTGGTCCACGCCGACGGCACGGACATGCCCGGCATCGTGCTCGGGCCATTGGTGCGGGCGCGCCTCAGCCTCCTGGCCGTGGACGGCACGCGCGCTGCGTTCCTTTTGAATTGCCCGGTTCTGCACACGCTGGGGGAAGGTCAGGATCTTCCCCTGCGAATTCGCCTGCGGAAATGCGGCAGCCCGGACGCCTTTTTCCCGCTGCTGCTGCACGGCCTGCCTGAGTTCACGCCCGCGGATCTCGCGGGTGCGCGGCCGGAAGACCACACGTTCTCGCGGCTGTATTCAGAGATTGTGATCACGTCTGACCTGCATCTGCGGTTCGACGTCACCGACTTGCGGGCCACGCATCGTATCCAAGTTTCGGGCAAGGTGGATGCTTCAGGCCGCGCCGCACAGGGCGCGACGAACAGAATCAACGGAGTGGCGGAGATTCCGCGACGCTTCCGCAGCGGTGGCCAGGGCGGGAATCAAGTGCCCGGGGACGCCGAGTTCGTGGCGCAGTACTATTTTCCGGCGCGCCAGATGCGGGTGGGGCACCGGGGTGCGTTTGGTGCCGACTTGGACTCCTTCGTCAGACTGCTTCCCGTGGCCGGCTGCCTGGGCTCGAACGCGGTGACGTGCTTCGACGCAATCATCGCAAATCTCCACGACGACCCGTTCGCCGAATTGGGGGACGCGCCGGGTGAATTACTTGGATTGCTCGAACAGCTGCCGGACGGTCGGCGCGGCGCTTCCGGCCTTTGGAATGGCGCTCCCGCCCACTGGTCTCGCATCGCCGGAGCCGCGATCAGCGACAACGTGAACTGGGCGCGGATGTTCGGTGCCGGGTCGGGCGGCGGCGGCGGCGGCATGTCTGGCGCGTTTCATGGCGACCCGGGGTCTCGCCTCGGTGGTGGTGCGGGGGCTGAGGGAGGTGGTGCGGTTCGGTTGGTCTCGGCGCGCAGTCTCGAACTGTCGAGCCTCGTGATTGCTGACGGAGGACCCGGCGGCAGTGGCGAGGAAGGGCAGATTGCCTTTGCGATACCCAACGGCGGCAATGGCAACGACTCGCGGATATTTGCGATAATCAACGGTGGGGGGGGTGGGGGTGGGGGAGCGGGTGCTGTTCGCCTCCTGGCGGGGGAGTCCGTGTTAATCCGTACAAATGCCGGTGGTCGCATTCAAGTCCTGGGCGGTCCGGCAGGCCTGGGCGGCATCGCCACGCGGCCCGAGAACATCGGCTTCGGCCTCATTGCCGAAGTGCCCTACACGGAGGACGCACCGCCACCCGAAGGCATGAACGTGCTTGAAGGCGCTCTCTTCGACGAGACTTTGCTCACCAATTCCGTCGTCACGCTCGGCGTGCTCACGCTCGAACCGAAACGCCCCCCGGAGTTCTTCTCGTATGACGGCCGGCCCGGCCTCTCGCTCGACCCGAACCGGCCCCACATCGTCGTGTATCGTGTCGGCACCACGCTCTCGCGGAAGTGTTACTATTACCTGACCGGCGATCCGCTCCATCCGACCTTCAGCATCAATCTAGTTCTCTACCCCGGCTTAAACACCCTCGAATTGGGCGGATCAGGCGAATCTCTGCTGAACCGCAACATCGTTTTCCTCAGTGGTCCGGACACGGACGGCGACGGACTTTCCGACGCCGACGAAATCGCGCTGGGCACGAACCCCGCCCTCGCCGATACGGATGGCGACACCCTGAGTGATGCCGACGAACTGGCGAACGGTAGCGATCCGCGCCGCGCCGACACCGACGGCGACCTTTTGCCCGACAATGTGGAGATTGCCATGGGAACGTTGCCCACCAATCCAGACTCCGACTACGACGGGCTGTCGGACAGTTTGGAAGTCTATCGCGGCCAGTCGCCGACCAATGGCAACTCGGCGGCCTTCTCCTATGAGGAAGGCGAGCTTTTCGCGATAGTGGAGAACGAAGCCGGCGAGAAATTGCTCGCCCTGCTCAACCCCTCCACGGGCAAGCTCGGTGCCTTGGGCAAGGTCCCTGGCAACCGCGGAGACGGCATCACCTTTGACGCGAACGGCACTCTCTACCTCGCACAGGGCGACGAGCTATTCGAGTGGGCCGGTTCTGTGCCCTACGCGCGCGCCGGCCTTACCCCGAGAACGGGGCCTTTCATCGCGGTTGGGAGTCCGGGCAGCAGCGGCAGCACCGGGGTCATTGGCATGAGCCCGGGCGTGATCCCCCCGCCGGTGACGGCAGGACCGGGCAACGTCATCGCGGATTTTCGCACGGTCATCGACGAGGACGGGCAGGACGCGCTTTTCAAAGTGATTAAGAGATTGAGGTTGAAGGGGATGATCGATTTTGCGGGACAACCTTCCCGAAGTTTTCCATGCTCCCGGGATGGGTAAACCGAAGCGAGATCCCCTCCAACCCGCTGAGCAGGCCATCCTGGA
>CAMDJH010000156.1 GCA_945900455.1 Akkermansia muciniphila | reverse complement strand
TCCCCTGCGCTCGATTCAGTGGATCCTAAACCAGCACAAACTTTCCATCGAAGCGATTGACCGACTGGTGGTGGGGCAGCGCATGATTTGGGTACTTGGACCGGATGATGAAGGAACTCAGTACATGGCCCATTACGGCCAGGCCAAACAAAGCCTATTCCGTCGGGTTTACGAAGAAATCGACTTTCGCTGGGGGACATCACCGCCGATTGGTTCGGTCATCCAGGCGGTCAACCAGTTCACGTTCGAACGAAATGCCCTCAAAACGCAGGCGGGTTTCACCGAACTTTGCGAGCGCCACCTGGGGATCCCTGCGGGCAAGGTCCGGTATCTCGAACACCACGATTGCCATTGCTTTGCGTCTTATTATGCGCTGCGGCCCGTGGGCGACGACAGTCCGGCACTGATATTGAGCATTGATGGCACGGGCGATTTATTCTGTTCACAAATCAGCACCGTGCAGAAGGGCACTTGGAAACTAATTGCCCGCTCCTTTTGGAAACACTCGCCGGGAAGTCTCTATGCGCGCACCACGGCTATCATGGGGATGAAAATGTTGGAGCATGAGTATAAGGTCATGGGGCTGGCTGCCTACTCGACCGATCCCAAGTATTTCAAACCCACGAAAGCCCGAATGTTTGATGGTCTGATTGGGCTCGATGAGACCGGGCTTGAATTTCGGGCGAAGCATCCGACCTACCTGATCGAGAAGCATCTCCGGAAGACCATTCCCTACGAACGATTCGACAACGTTGCCGCGGCGCTTCAAACGGCCACGGAGGAGCTGGTGGAACAATGGGTCCGGAACGCCATTGCCAAAACCGGCATCCGCAACATCTATACCACCGGCGGTCTGTTCATGAACGTCAAACTGAACAAGAAGCTTCAGGAAATGCCGGAAATTGAACGGATCCACTTCCTGCCCAGTTGCGGGGACGAAAGTCTGCCCCTTGGCGCCGCGTACAAAGACTATATGGATGCGACCGGTCAGGAACCGCGTCCCCTCAAGAATCTCTACCTCGGCACCCGCTACACCCGGGCCGACATTGAGGCATTCATTCAGGAGAAACAGGTCCAGCAAAAGTACGCCATCACAACGCCGCCCAGCCCCAACGCCCACGTCGCCCAGCTCCTTGCGGATGGCAAAGTCGTCGCTCGCTTCTGTGGCCGGGGCGAATGGGGCGCTCGCGGATTGGGTAACCGATCGATCCTCGCCCGCCCGGATCGTTTGGAGAGTTTCTTTGAGGTCAATGACCGGGTCAAGATGCGCGACTTTTGGATGCCCTTTGCCCCGACCATTCTCGACAAATATGCCGACAAGTATCTCGTGAATCCCAGGTCCGTGAACGCCCCGTACATGATCACCGCCTTCGACAGCACGGTGGAGGGGCGGGACAAGTTCCGAGCGGCCATTCACCAACGCGACAAGACTCTGCGGGCGCAAATTCTCCGGCGCGAACACAACCCGGAGTATTATGATTTAATCGAACAATTCGCTGCGATCACGGGGATTGGCGGAGTCCTCAATACGTCCTTCAACCTTCACGGCTACCCCCTCGTGTCGAGTCTGGAACAGGCACTCTTCACCATTGAAGGCTGCTACCTCGATTACCTTCAGATCGAGGATTTCCTGCTCGAAAAGAAATCCCAGAGAATAAACTTTTGACGGACGCCTCGAGGGGTATGCCGGTCAAGGTCTGCTGTGAAGAAGAACCTCTGGAATGAGCTCACGCCGGATCAGGTCGCCCTCACGAAGGACCCGGACCTACGCAAACGAGCGAATGTCCCGCGCTCGACGCTTCCTGCGATCACCCACGTTGACATGTCAGTCATTTGACCATCCGAGGTGTCAGTGTCCGCTCCCAAAGCAGTAGAGGTTCTTTGCCGTCCGCACAAATACCTGTCCTCGTGCCAGTGCCACTGAGGACCGGACCGGGCCTTCGTCCAGATCCAGCCTCGACAACACCTTGAACTCATCCCCCGCACTCAGCACGACGACGGATCCTTTCTCGGATACAACAAATATCTTACCGTCTCCCCCGGAGGGCGATGTCCAAAGAGTGTCCGTATCAAGGCGACCGGACCATTTCCGAGCACCCGTCGCCGGATCAAGGCAGCTCAGGACCTTCTTGTTCCCATCCATGACAAACAGCTTTCCGTCCATCAATAACGGCGTACTCCAATCGGTCGGCGCTTCGGTAAACTCCCACGCCCGATGGGACTGAGTTACGTTGCCCTCGCCTCCGTCTTTGAAGGCGACCACCGGCTGCCCCTTCGGCCCACTCGCAAAAATAAGTCCGCCGTAGACCACCGGCGACGTCACAATCCGATACCAATCATCCCGCTTTTCGTAGAGTCGCGCCCTCCAAACTTCCGAACCGTCCGTGAGGCGGTGCGTGCTGACGTGATCCCCGCCCACGACGACCAATCCAGCGCCGTGGGCTCCCTCCCACGGCACGGGCGTCGCATACGATTCCTGCGACTCCTTGGTGGAATCCGTCTTGCGCAGATGTCTCCAGACATCCTTCCCCGTCTGTGGATCCAGGGCCAGAAGGTACGATTCGCGCCGTGGCCGATTGTCGAGCGCGTGCGAGTAGTCGGAGGGATCGTCCCGCTGAAAAACTTGAACGATAAGCTGACCGCCCACCAGTACCGGACTTGATCCATAAATCCACATGACGCTGAATTTTCCAAAATCACGCCCCAGGTTGCGGCTCCAGCGCAGTTTCCCCCCGAAATCAAACGCCGCGATGTCGGACGTACCAAAAAGGGCGTAAACCCTACTGCCGTCGGTGACCGGGGAGGGCGCCGCCATGTTGTTACGCCCAATCTCCTTGTCCCCGACCGCCACCTGCTGCTGCCAAAGAATCCCGCCGGTCGTTCGGTCCACACAAAGAAGCAGGAGATTCTTCGCGGCATCCGGACTGGTCAAAAAAATCCGGTCACCCCACACCACCGGAGTGGATCCCGCCTTGCCTGGCAAGGGGAGCACCCACGTGGCATCCCCTTTGATGAGATTCGACGGCAATCCCCGGATTTCGGTGGAACCGTTGTGGTGGGGACCCCGCCACTGCGGCCAGTTTTGCCCAGAGAGGTCGAGAGAAAAGCCCGCCGTGACCGCGAGCGTCGAGGCAATAAGCCGATGGAGTGTCTTCATGGGATCAGGAATCAGACAAATAGCGTGCCGTCGATGCCGATGCCAGTCTCTAATTTGGATCGAGGGCACCGAGGAAACAGGTGGTTCCAAGTTGCCCACAGATTGCGCCCAACGATACTCAACCCATGTCGCGCAACCACTGGCTGGTGAAACAGGAGCCCGAGACGTATTCATGGAACACTTTCGTCCAGGATGGGCGGACGGCATGGACCGGCGTGCGGAATTACCAGGCGCGAAATTTTCTGCGCGCGATGAAGGAAGGGGACGCCGTCCTTTTTTATCACAGCGTCCGTGAGAAACGCGTTGTGGGAATCGCCACGGTGGTGAGGGCAGCCTACGTTGATCCCTCCGCATCGGAGGGCGATTGGAGCGCGGTCGACCTGTCGCCCGTGGAGCCACTCGTCGAGCCCGTACCCTTGGACGAAATAAAACGTGAGGCCACCTTGCAGGACATTTTGCTCGTCCGGCACTCGCGCCTGAGCGTGATGCCCTTAACCCCGGCGCAGTATCGTCGGATCCTCTCATTGGGAAAAACTCGCGGATTGGCTTCCAACGAAGATTAAAGCCGGGCTCCGCGGCCATTTTTTATGCCACCGACGCTCTTCCCTTGTAGGGGGAACTTCCGCTAGGGTTCAGCGTCTTCACTGTGAATCAGGATCGGCATCATCAACCGGGCGGGGGCTGCGCCCGTCCAAGGCACCGGACCAACGGTTCGCTTTGCCTGCTTTTTTGGTGGGTCATTTTGCCCCTCGCCGGACACGCCGCCCTTGCGAAGCCCGCGAACACATCGGCCGATGCCGCTCAGGAAATTCTGACCACCCACTGTATCGCCTGTCACAACCCGGAGAAAAAGAAGGGCGGCTTGGTTGTGACCTCCCGTGAATCACTGCTGCGCGGAGGAGAGAACGGCGCCTCCGTGGCCGCCGGCGAACCCCGTGGCCGCCTGTTCGATCTGCTGCTACCGGGAGCCGATCCTCACATGCCGCCCAAAGCCCAGTTGACCGAAGTGGAAATCCAAACCCTGCGAGACTGGGTTCGAGACGGAATGGTTTGGAGTGAAAGCCCCAGTGCAGCGAGCCGCCTGGAATTGGACAGCGCTCGGTTGCGGCCAATGCCGCCCAACTACCGGCCGGTTCTCGCGCTTGCGCTGTCGCCCGACTCCCGATTCCTGGCTGTCGTCCGCGGGCCGCTCCTTTCCGTTTTCAATGTGGGATCACCGGAGTATCGGCTGCTCGGTGCCGGATCCGCCCAGCTCGAGTCCATTCCCGCTCTCGCCTGGTCCCGTGACCAACGCTGGCTCGCGTCCGGTGGATTGCGGTCGGTCCGATTCTGGAAACCTGAACCCTTTTCCGTGGAACAGGAATTTACTGCGGGAATCACCGGGTTGGTAACTTCCATTGAATTTGCGCCCGACGCACACTCGATGGTCCTTGCCGACAGCCTAGCCGGGCACAGTGGCACGGTGCGTCGGCTGGATCCAGTCACCGGCCGATCCCTGAACTCCTGGCTGGCACACGCCGACTCCATTCTCGACATGGAGTTCAGCCCCGATGGGCACCGTTTGGCCACCGCCGGTGCCGATCACATGATCAAGATTTGGGACGTGGCATCCGGCACGGAACACTCTCGCCTCGAAGGTCATACGGCTCAAATTCTCGCCATCAGTTTCAATGCCGATGGTTCTCGCCTCGTAAGTGCCGGCGCCGACAAGCAGCTCATCGTCTGGGAAATCGGGACTCGCGAAAAAATTATCGCCCTCGGCTCCCACAACACCGCCCTCTCCGGAACCGCCTGGTCCGCGGATGGGAAATCGATCGTCGCCACCACCGACGGGGGCGCCCTATGGCACTACACGGATTTCAAGACCCATGCGGGTGAGCAAAGCTCTGCATCGGCGCAGGAGAAGAAACTGATCGATCTTGAGGAACCGCTTGCGAGCCTCGCGATGAGCCGCGATGCAACCATGATAGCCGCCGGGACCCAGGACGGCACCGTGTACCTGCTCGATGCCCAGGGGCGTCGACTCGCCCGACTCGCCCCGGAACGACCCGGGCCGATGATCGGGTTCAGCGCCCCACTCTCCGCACCTTCCCCGGCAACGCCTTCCCCGGCGACTTCTCGTGCCCTCCAAGCAACCGTCGACGCGACGAACTCCCCTGTCGCCGCCTCCGTACCCGGCCGAGAGTCGCTGCCAAAGGGCGCGGTGTCGTTGCATTCCGACCTGCCGGGAATCACCCTCGCGGGCCCGGGTTTCCATCAACTCCTGCTCCTTTACGTAAAGACCACCAACGGATTCGAAATCGACGTCAGCACCCATGTCGCCTTTTCCGTCGTTGCGGGCACTCCGATCGAGTTTGTCGGCCCGGCTGAAATCCGGGCGATCGCACCCGGGTCCGGAACGATCCTGGCGCGACTGGGACCCTTGGAGACAAAAATCCCGGTAACCGTCCGTCCCGCCGACGTGGCTGGCACAAGCTTCGTCCGCGATGTGCTTCCAGCGCTCAGTCGTGCGGGATGCAACGCCGGCGCCTGCCACGCCAAGCCCGATGGCCAAAACGGATTCAAACTCTCAGTGTTTTCCTACGATCCGAAGGCCGATCATGCCGAAATTGTGCGCGATGTCCGTGGCCGTCGCGTCTTCCCCGCCGCACCGGAGCATAGCCTGCTCTTGCAGAAGCCGACGGGGACTGTGCCCCATGAAGGCGGACGTCGATTCGAACCCGGCTCGGAAACGTATCAACTGCTCGTCCGCTGGATTCGCGAAGGCATGCCGTACCAGAGCCCGGAAGAACCAGAACTGCATCGACTGGTGGCGTTCCCCACCTCACGCCGCTATCCCCACGCGGGTTCGCAACAACTCTGCATCCAGGCTTACTACTCCGACGGAAGCGTTCGCGATGTCACCCATCTGGCCGCCTTCGCATCCAGTGACAAGGAGATCGCCTCGGTTGACGATCATGGGCGGGTCACGATCGGCAACCTCACTGGACAGGGGGTCGTGATCGCCCGATACGCCGGCTTGGTTGCGGACGCACACCTCATCATTCCCGCGGAACGACTTCTCCCCGCGGCGCGTTACGCAAACTTCTCCACCAACCATTTCATTGACGCACTCGCGCTCGCTCAATTCCAGCAACTCGGTCTCTTTCCTTCCGAAGGTTGCAACGATGCCACGTTTCTTCGGCGCACCAAACTGGACGCGATCGGACTGCTACCCACCCCCGAGGAAGTCCGCGCCTTTCTCACCGATACAACGCCGGATAAAAGGTCTCGATGGCTCGATCGAATCCTGCAGGATCCGGCGTACGCCGATTTCTGGGCCAATAAATGGGCCGATCTCCTGCGCCCCAACCCGGACCGCGTCGGCGTTAAAAGCGTTTTCCAGCTCGACCAATGGCTGCGGGAATCGTTCCAAAAAAACCAGCCGTACGATCAATTCGTGCGGGAAATTCTGCTCGTTGAGGGTACCAACCATCGCAATGGGCCGGCGGTCATCTACAGGGATCGTCGCGAACCCGCCGACTTAACGACGATGTTCAGTCAGCTGTTTCTCGGCACACGATTGGAATGCGCCCGCTGTCACCATCATCCCAATGAAAAATGGGGTCAGGAGGACTTTTACCAGCTCGCCGCGTACTTCGCGCCGCTCAAACAAAAGGGTGCCGGACTGAGCCCGCCCATTTCGGCGGGAACCGAGACGTTCTACTTCACTCCGGGTGGCTCCGTGAAGCATCCCGTGTCCGGCGAGGTTCTCAACCCCCGCCCACCCGGTGGCCCCCAACCCAGCCTTTCGGCGGATCAGGATCCCCGCCGGGCCCTGGCCGACTGGATGACCGCTCCGGAAAACCCGTTCTTTGCTCGCGCCGCCGTGAATCGCATTTGGGCGGCTCTCTTTGGACGCGGCCTGGTCGATCCGGTGGACGATTTCCGCATCTCCAATCCGTGCGTCAACCCGGAACTCCTGGACGCTCTCGCCGCCGACTTCGTTAAACACCGCTTCGACTTCAAGCACCTGCTCCGCACGATCATGGAGTCCCGGCTTTACCAGCTCAGCTCGATTCCCAATGAGTTTAACCTGGCCGATACCCGGAATTTCTCCCGCTCCTACCGACGTCGCCTTCCTGCTGAAGTGCTTCTTGACTCCGTTAGCGATGCCACCGGTGTCACCGAGACGTTTTTCGCCCTACCCCCGGGTTCCAAGGCCGTTCAAACCTGGAGCTATAAGATCGATTCACAGTTCCTTGATGCCTTCGGGCGTCCTAATTCCAGCAGCGACTGCCCGTGCGAACGGGACACACACCTCAGTGTCGTGCAATCGCTGCACCTCATGAATTCAAGGAATCTGCAATCCAAACTCGGCCATACAACCGGACGCATCCGGGCACTCGCCGACAGCTCCCGTTCTGCCCACGAAATTGTCACGGAACTCTATCTCGCGGCTCTCAGCCGTCCGCCCGAAAAAGCGGAGATCCAAGCCGCCGTCGTCGCCTTCACTCGCGAGAATGCGACGCGGCAAACCGCAGCGGAGGATGTCTTCTGGTCGCTGCTAAATTCGCCGGAGTTTGTCTTCAATCATTGACCCAAAAGACAATCCATCTTCCCTTCCCCATCAAAAAATGCTCTACTGGGATCCTCCATTATGTCCGGATTGACTCGCAACTGTGCCGGGATACCCCGCCGGGACTTTCTCCAACTGGGGCTCGGTGGCGTGATCGGCCTGGGTTTCTCCGACCTTCAACGCCTGCGCGCCGCCACACCCAACGTCGGCCCTCGTCGCACCGTGAATTGCATCCTCGTCTGGCTGGATGGCGGTCCGTCGCACTACGAATCGTTTGATCCAAAACCGGACGCCCCGGCGGATATTCGGGGTGAGTTTAAATCAATCCCCACCGCCGTCCCCGGAATTCATTTCAGCGAAGCCGTCCCCCAACTGGCCAAGGTCGCCGACAAGATGACCATCGTCCGGTCCATCTGCCACCGTGACCCCAACCATGGCGGTGGTAATCATTACATGATGACCGGTTCGCCAACACCGGTTCCGGTTGCCTGTGGGGCCTATGTCACGTTTCACCCTTCGTTCGGAGCGGTCGTCTCCCACCACCGCGGCCTGCGCGACGGTCTCCCCCCCTACATGGCGATACCCCAAGTTTCTCGGAGCGGGGGTGCCAATTTTCTGGGTGCAAAAAATTCCCCGTTCGTCATCAACGGAAGTCCCAATGACGAAACGTTTAAGGTCCGCGACGTTGTGCTGCCCCAGGATATCAGTGAAGGACGTGCCTCGTCCCGACGCGAACTCCGGCAGGCCCTGGATCAGATGGAACGGTTTACCGACCGCCTCGCCGACGATCCCGCTGTTTCGTTTGATCAATATCTTCAGAACAGCATCCAACTGGTCCAATCGCCGTCCGCTCAGGCCGCATTCAATATTCAAAAAGAAGACGCCAAGGTCCGCGATTCCTATGGGCGCAATGACTTCGGTCAACGCCTCCTGCTCGCCCGCCGCCTCGTCGAAGTCGGCGTCTCTTTTATAACGGTCTACTATGGCGGCTGGGATCATCATACCAAGATATTCGACGCTTTCAAAGGAGACCACGGCAAACGACTTGACACCGGACTCGCCGCCTTGATCCGCGACCTGGATGACCGCGGGCTCCTGGACTCGACGCTCGTCGTCTGCCTGGGGGAATTCGGGCGCACGCCCAAGGTCAACAAAGATGCTGGCCGCGATCATTGGCCCCATGCGATGTCCGTCCTCATGGCAGGGGCGGGCGTTCCCCGCGGGCATGTCATCGGTGCCACCGACCCGAAGGGGTACCATGCGTCCGAAAAGATATACCGCCCCGAAGACTTCGCCTCGTCACTCTATTTAAAGATGGGCATTGATCCGACCCAAGTCCTTCATGCCCCGAGCGGTCGCCCCGTTCAACTCGTCAGCAACGGACACCGCATCAAAGAACTCTTCGTGTGAGTCGTTTTTTCCGGACGCCTTGCTCCATTTTGGCAATTTGCGGCGGTTTCCCCTGGCTACTCGTCGTCCGCTACGGGCTATTTCTTTGCATCGGGAGCGCCCGCGTTTCCGGCGCGCCCGGCGCGCCCACGCTGGACACTCTCTTCCCGATCTCCGTTCCGCAGGGTGCCACTCAATCCGTCCGGCTCATCGGAAAATTTGACCCATGGCCACCCAAACTCTGGGTCGATGCGCCCGATCTCGCCGTTACGTTCTCCACGAATACGGGCCAGATCCAAGTTCTCGCCACGACCAATGTCCCCCTCGGCGCGCACTTCATTCGCGCCTTCAACGACTTCGGCGCTAGTGAACCTCGATTCCTGCTGATCGATCGTGCGCCGTCCGTGGCTGAAATAGAAACCAACGACGCACCCGCCAGCGCACAACTCCTGCGGCCCCCTCCCCTGATCCTCAATGGCCGGTTCGACAAATCCGGCGACGTGGATTCGTTCCGCATTCATCTCAACTCCGGACAAACCGTTTTCGCAGCTCTCACCGGCTATGCGCTCGGTTCCCCAATCGATCCCTTACTCCGCCTCATCGACACCCGTGGCGTCCAACTCGCCGCGAATCATGACGATGGGCGAACCCTCGATCCCGAGCTCGTCTGGACCGCCGCAACCGAAGGCGACTACGTCCTGCAGGCGATGGCTTTCGCCTATCCGGCAAATTCTGAAATTAAATTCACCGGGGGCGACGCACATGTCTATCGCCTCGAAATTTCCACGGGCCCTCGCCTCCAATTCACGGTGCCCCTCGGAGTTTCCCGTACCGGCATCACCCGGCTCCAGTTGATCGGCTGGAACCGCCCCGCCGCCGCCGATGCGACCTTCGAGTTCAATCCGGCACGGTCGCCCGCGCTCGGCGCCGAAACGATCGTTCAGATTCCCGGATGGGAAAACGGCCTGCGATTGCCCGTGAGTGATGGCCCCGAATTGATCGAAAAAGAGCCCAACGACGTGCTCGCTCAAGCACAACTCATCCAAGCCCCCGGGGGTGTAACCGGAACCATTCAGCGGGCTGGAGACGAGGATCACTTCCGTTTTCGCGCGAACAAGAGTCACCGGTTGCTGTTCGAACTCCGCTCCGCATCGCTCGGGCTCCCGCTTGACGCCTGGCTAGCGATCACCGACGCCGCGGGTGCCGAATTGGCACGCAATGACGACGGTATCACCGACGATCCCCAGATCGAATGGACGGTCCCCGACGACGGTACCTACGGCGTGACCGTGGGAAGCGTTATCCATCGAGGGGGCGACGATTACCGGTATCACCTTCGCCTAATCGACGTTCAACCAAGCTTTCGCGGAACGATTGCCGAAAACCGATTCACCCTGGAACCGGGGAAAACCAACCAACTAAAGCCAACGATCACCCGCGAAAACGGCTACAAAGGTGCCTTGCGCGCGGTGCTAAGCGGCCTCCCCACGGGAGTGGTGGCCGAGGGCGTTGATCTCCCGGCAGAACCGGCGAGTACCGAGATCACTCTCAATCTTCGAACCGATGTTAACGCCAAGCCCTGGGGTGGACCGGTGCGCATAACGATCTCCGACACCAACACCGGATTGATGAAGTTCGTGGTGATGCCCTTGGTGAACACGTCCCTCAAAAACGGGGTACCGAATGGCTACACGAAACTGCCAATTGAAACGGTGGCGGACCTTTGGCTGACAATTCTTCCGCCGAAACCCGCGACCGTCGCGCCAGTTCCATCGCCCTAGAAAGGGTTTAAAAACTCAAACGCGTCCAGTTCTTGAGAGAACGGCTGGCCTAAAGCGTCACTCCGTTCTTTCACTCACGATTCCCTTCCCTACACTCGTCGGACATTGAACTCTCACGAAGCGCCCGGCGAAATTCATACTCTGAAAAGCGGATTCCAGCTGATTCTCCACGAGGATCGCAGTGCCCCAGTAGTCAGTGTGCAGGCGTGGTGCCGGGCGGGCAGCATCGACGAGGGTCACTGGTTGGGAGCCGGTTTATCCCATGTCCTCGAGCATATGCTCTTCAAGGGGACATCGACCCGCGGAGCCGGTCGGATCGATCAGGAAGTGCAGGCAGCAGGTGGCTACATGAACGCCTACACCTCGTTCGATCGTACCGTGTACTGGATCAATGCGCCGAACACAGGATGCCGAGTGGCGGTCGACATCCTCTGCGATATTCTCCAGAAAGCCACCCTCCCAGCAGAGGATCTGGTCAAGGAACTCGACGTGATCCGCCGCGAGATGGACATGGGAAATGACGACCCGGGGCGCCGGGCGAGTCGCCGTCTTTTCGAAACGGCATTCACCCGTAGCCCCTACCGTTTCCCAATCATCGGATTGCCCGACTTGTTCAACCGGTTAACCCGCGAAGACATTGCCACCTACTACACTGAAAAATATGCCCCTAACAATTGCTTCCTCGTCGTGGTGGGCGATTTCAGGCCCGCCGAAGTGATTGCTCAGGTTGAGGCGGCATTTGCGGGAAGCCCGGCGCGACCGATGCCCGCGGTGGTCCTTCCGTCTGAGCCCCGTCAAACGTCGGCACGAGAGACGGTCGAGGAAGCCGCGGTCGAACTCGGCCACTTTCATCTTTCCTGGCATACTCCCGACGTGCGGCATGCGGACACGCCGGCCCTCGATGTATTGTCCACCCTGCTCGGGTCCGGCCGAAGTTCACGCCTGTACCAGGCCGTGCGAGAACGCGCTGGGCTGGCCCATTCAATCAGCGCCTGGACTTATGCACCCGGGCAGGCGGGGATGTTTGGAGTTAGTGGAGTGGTCGATGGATCGAAGTTCACGGCCGCCCGGGATGCGGCACTTGCAGAAATTGAGCGGATGCAGCGGGAAGCCGTGTCGACGGCTGAACTGACCAAGGCGGTGAAGCAGTTCACGGCCGGCACCTTGGCCACGCGCAAGACGATGGAGGGACAGGCGCAAGATCTTGGCTCGAATTGGATGCTGGCAAACGACCTTTCCTTCAGTCAGCGGTACCTCGAAGCCGTCCGTCGCCTGACACCGCAGGATCTCCAACGGGTGGCTGGCGATTACTTACAGCAGGAGAACTGGACTACCTTTGCCCTCTTGCCGACGGGTGCCCGGTCGCTCCGAACACGCACCACTTCCGAGCGAACGGAGTCTCCCGTTCAAAAAATCACGCTTCCCAACGGATTACGTCTCCTGCTGAAGGCCGACCATCGGTTGCCGTTTGTGCAATCGCGCATCGCTCTCGGGGGAGGCATCCTGACCGAATCGATCGACAACAACGGCATCACCCAGCTGATGTCCAAAATGCTCGTCAAAGGAACGCCCCGAAGAACGGCGGAGCAGATCGCCACGGAGATCGAATCGGTCGCTGGGAGTTTGGAACCTTATGCGGGCAACCATTGCTTCGGATTGAGCGCCGAAGTCATGCGGGAAGATTTTGCCACCGGACTCGATTTGTTCGCCGACGCCCTATTGAACCCGCAGTGGCCGTCCGATGCTCTGGACCGGGAGAAGGAGATTCAGTTGGCGGGCATTCGCGGGCAGCGAGACCAATTGCTGCAATGTGCCTTCAGCGCCATGCGGCGCGGAATGTTTGGAAAATCCGGATACGGGCTCGACGCCCTCGGAACCGAAACATCCGTGCAAACCCTGACCGCGCAGCAGCTTGCGGCATTCCACAAATGCCGCGTGGTGCCCAGCAACGCCGTGTTGGCGATCTTTGGTGACATCGATCCGGCCGCCGTTCGCGACGCGGTCGAAAAGCAATTCCAAAACTGGTCGGGCCCTCTCCCGGACAAGATTCCCATCGGGGCTGCAACGATCCCGGTCGGCGATCGACGCAGCTGTGAGCAGCGGGACAAAGACCAGGCGGTACTCGCGTTGGGCTTCCCGGGGACGACGATGGAGTCACCGGACCGATACGTGCTTCAACTCATTCAGGAAGCATGTTCCGACATGGGGTCACGATTATTTCTTCGAATCCGGGACGAACTCGGCCTCGCGTACTACGTTGGCACCACTCAGTTTCCCGGTCGTGTTCCCGGCTATTTCGCTTTCTATTGCGGCACAGCTCCGGACCAGGTTGAGAAAGTGGAGGCAGAGCTCCGGACGCAGGCGGAAGCACTCCGTCAGGACGGCCTGACGGCGGCCGAACTGGAACGGGCAAAGGCCAAGATTATCGGCCAAAACAAGATTGCGCGGCAGGATCTGGGGCATCTTGCGATGACGGCGGCCTTGGATGAACTCTATGACCTGGGATTTGATCATAGTGATGGAGACGACGCCCGTTACGAGGCCGTCAGCCTGGAACAGGTTCGAGTGGTGGCGGCCCGGTATCTCATTGCCGACCGGTCGGTCGTGGCGGTGATTCGGGGCAAATAGAGCGCCGAACGATTATTATTAGTTATCGATAGGAGTCGTTCGGTTATTAGGACCTTATCGATACATTGTCAGGACATCTCGATGACCCTACAGAGCAGTCGTTGCAGAGCCGTTCGGCTCCTATTCACAGTCTTGGCGATCACCGTGATGATTGCCGCCGAGCAAGTCGCGTCGGCGCAGAGCTCGAACGTGGTGCCTGCACAGTCCGGCGAGCCGGGGTTCAGCGATTTCTACCGTCCCGACGAAATTCAGTCGATTTACTTGCGAGTCGCCGAAGAAGAAATGACGCGCATGCTGGCCGCTTTGCCCGACCGAATCTATGTTCGGGCGTCCTTTCGATGGAGGGATATTTCGATTGAAAACGTGGCAATCCGCTTCAAAGGGAATAGCTCGTCTGCTCCATCACAGCAGCACAAGCGGAGCTTCCTGATAAAATTTGATGCATACGCTGACGATCAGCGATTCCTCGGACTCCGGCGGGTATCCTTGGATAACGGCGTCCAGTTCGGCAGCGTCTTTAGCGAGCCGATTATTACCGAGATTCTTCGCGACCAGGGAATCAAAACGCATCGCTGCAATTACGCCAAACTGTTTCTCAATGACAAGTATCACGGAGTTTATGTCAATGTTGAACGGA
Organism: Akkermansia muciniphila; assembly: GCA_945900455.1. GTDB lineage: Bacteria > Verrucomicrobiota > Verrucomicrobiia > Limisphaerales > UBA9464 > SIBK01. Next base: position 1,725 of record CAMDJH010000156.1, on the reverse strand, counting down.
TTGACGAGTCGTTCGTCAAACGCCATCTGCCCGATTCGAACGGCTTGCTGTTCAAGGTCGATGAAGGGGGCCCTGGTGCCAATCTTCAATTCCTCGGAGACGATCCAATTGCCTACGAACGGACCTTCCAGCCGGAGACCAAGTCCGCGAAGAAGGGACAGCGGCGGCTGGTCGAGTTTATCCGGATGATCAATCAATCGAACGAAAAGGACTTCGCGGCGAACTTGATCTCAAAAATGGAAGTGAATGACTTCCTTCGCGTGACAGCCGTTATGCTGTTTTCTGGCGCGTTCGACCAATTGACTGGCTGGCAACCTCACAACTATTACCTGTATTACGACGGGAAACATGAGCGCTGGCGTTATTTGCCGTGGGATCTTGACGTTGGGTTCTGCGAAATCGCCTTCGGAAACATCCATGTGCTCGCCGATTGGAACGCCGCCTGGCCCGTGGCCGGCGAAGTGCCGAATCCACTGTTGGAACGAATCATTGCGGATCCGGCGTTGCTTCAACAATACCGCGACATTGCCCGAATCATCCTCGACCGATACTTCGAACCGGAACGTCTCTGCGGGATCATTGATGCCCGATATGCATTGCTCAAATCAGATCTCATCGCGGATCCATTTCCTCATCGGCGTGTCACCAACCCGGGTGAGCAAAGCTACGAGGACATCGTCGCGTCGATGAAGACATTCGTTCGTAAACGCTATACCACCGCGCGTCAGCAGTTGGAGAATCCCGGAAAACGGCCAGAGATTGTCCGCCGCCCACCCAGCCCATTGCCGCAACTCATGGAAAAAATCCACCGGATTCAACGGGCTGCTGAGCAGATGCACCGGGACGGGGCGGACGTGCTGCCGATCCAAAAGTTAATGCAGCAAGTCGGTCCGCTGCTTCAACAGGGTCGGCCGGAAGAGGCCGAGAAGCTGATCCTTGAGGCGCTCAAGCTGGCTGGTAAGGATCCGGGCAGAGGTAAATAAAGGAGATTAAGGAACAGGTCCATTGGGCGGGTCAGATCTCAAATGCGCTCTGAAATGTTCTGAATCTTCATGTTTACCCGAACACTTCCTTTTTCAAATCCCGCAGCACATAAAGCTCTCCGGTCAGTCCCCGTACCCGCCTCGCACCCTCTTTCCGCTTCGCCCCAAACCGTCCCTTCAGCCCCTCAAAAATAGAATCCACAAATCCCCTCGTCCCCAAGATCGCTCCATCCGCAAAATACCTCACTCGCAGTCGAAGAAAATCCTCCAACCCAAGCCGTCCCCTCTCCCTCACCACCTTTAGCACCGCTTCGCGATCAAATCCCTTCCTCAAGGGCTTACCGTCCGCCGTAACCCCATCCCGTTCCTCTCCTTCCCCGTACACGAATAGCCGGTACTTAGACAGGACCTCCGCCACAGGCCGATGCTTTGCGCCGTGCCCAGCCTCCGGATGCACCCGTTCCAGTGCCGCCACCACCATTCTCAATCCCTCCATCGCCCGTCGCCTCCCAGCCATCGCCTCGGCGTACCCACACCACCGATACTCCGCCGGATCCTCCACAATCCCAGCACGTACCGGATTCAAATCAATGTTGTGGCGCGGCGAAATTGACTGAGTGAGCCGATGCAGGTGGAAGACGCATTGAGATGTGGAGATGAGACGGGGGGTACGTCGGATTCTGGATTGCGGAGCGGGCGCGTTCTCGATTCTTACTCTCTATCCAATTTCGCGAAGACTCAC
>CAMDJH010000155.1 GCA_945900455.1 Akkermansia muciniphila | reverse complement strand
CCGTGTCGTCATCGAAGACTTCCGCCAGGACTACAACGCCGAGCGGCCGCACAGCTCGCTCGGCTATCTCTCTCCGCAACGCTTCGTCGCGGGGAAATCTTTAACAATCCCAAGCTCCGGGCTGGACCGCCAAGCCGGTCCGTCCCTCCGCTTGGGATTGCCAACCACCACCGCAGTCATCACATCAACCAACACTGCGGACTAACGCTCCACCTGGCCCAGTTTTCGGGACCCGCTCACAGCACCTCATGAATCCCACAGTCACAGACTGTTCCCGGCGAAATTTCATCGCTATTCTCCTGGCGACGGGCCTCTCCCTGCGACTCAATGCCCGCGCCGGGGCGGCCGTCGATGACCTGTCGGCGATCGAAAAGACGATGCACGACTTTGTGGTTCAGCGTATGATCGATGCGGATGGATTGTGCCGCTCGATGTTGCGCATGACGACAATGGCCCCATGGACGAACGCCGACTTTGCGCGGACCGATCAACAGCGCATTTCGGACAAGTTCCGGATGCGCATTACGGACATGTTCCAAAACTCGACCGACAAGGCCGGCTGCCTCACGTATGAGAATGCGCTCATGGCGACCGGCGAGTTCGCGCAGAGCCAGATCATCCGCTATCGCGTGACCAAGGAAAACGCCGCGCGGGAGCAGGCGCATCGGGCCATTCGCGGCATTCTCGCGGTGATCGACGAAGGCCGGCACTACATGCCGGGGTGGCTGCCCAAGCCGTTCGGCGGCGTGCGCAATGCGCGCAACTCCCACGAGCTGAGCGTCGATCAATATACGAAGGCTGTGGTCGCACTCCACGACTGGCGTCCCCTGGCGGACAAGGCCGAACAGGCGGTGATCGATCGCTTCTTCATCGACGCCGCCGATTTCTTCATCGCGCGAAAGTGGCGTCATGCCTACCGGCACCGCACGATTGTCACCGCCGATACGCATCTTCACGCCCTGGGACTTTTCGTACCCCTGCCGGTGCTCGCCGCGAAGGCCTCCGGCGACGACCGATATCTCGCGCATTTGGCCACTTTCGATGCCGCCATGAACACCGCGCTCGCAGACCCAAAGTTGAACTCCTTCAATGGGACGTCGCTCATCGCCGAAGGGTACTATGTCGCCATCCAAGCGGGTTCGCGGGATCCTCGTCTGCCCCGGATGATCGATTGGCTCTGGCAGCTCGGCGCCAAATGCATCGACGATCACGGCCAGGGCTTCATCCCTGGGAAGTTGCCGGTGCCCGATTCGCAGGGCACCCGCCTCGCCGCCATTGCCACCATCGTCGATGCGCAGCGCCCCGCGACCCGCGCCGCCGCCCTCGCGCGAAAGATTCTGGCCGGGAATCGCGATCTCTCGAAGATGTGGCACGCCTTTGACGGATTAACCGAATGTCTGGCCGAAATTAGCATCACCTCGTGGCTCGTCGCCTACTGGCGACTGCGGGAGGCGGCGAAGCAATAAGTCCATGACATCGACAAAACCCCTTCGGCCTTTGTTGGTCCTGCTGAGCGCGATCCTGCTCGGCTGGCTTTCGCCGCGGCTCGCCGCCGCGACCCTTTACAACGGAATAGAACTTCCCGCTCCCTGGCCCCCCGGTGGACGCGAACTGACCCGCCGACCGCTGGCCACGCCCCCGTATCTGATATCGCCACCGGCGATCATCCCGATCGATACCGGCCGCCAGCTCCTGGTCGACGACTTCCTGATCGAGCGGACCGATCTACAGCGGACGTATCACCGCCCAAACCACCACCCCGCCAGCCCCGTGATCGCGCCGGACCGCCCGTGGGAGGACAATCGCTCGGCCGTCTTCAGTGACGGCGTGTGGTTCGACCCCGCCGACCGCCTTTTCAAGGCGTGGTACTGGTGCAAGGCCGGGACGTGTTACGCGACGAGCACGGACGGCATTCGCTGGCAAAAACCGAACCTAGATGTGGTGCCGGGAACCAATATCGTGGTCCCATTTCGGGCCGACTTTCCGCGCAACTCGTCCACCGTGTGGCTCGATCATTTTGAGCCGAGCCGCGAACGGCGGTTCAAGATGTTCACCGTCGTGACCCATCGCTTTCCCGGTGCCGGCGGCGGAAACGGAAACCGCAAGTTTATGCAATTCCGCACCTCGGCCGATGGCATCCACTGGCAGGAGACGGGACTGTCGTCCAACTGCGGCGATCGCTCGACCGTGTTTTTCAATCCCTTTCGGCAGCGGTGGGTTTTCAGCCTGCGTGAGTTCGGCGAGCAGGTGGGCCGGGCCCGTGGCTACCACGAATCTCCCGATGTGGAATCGGGGTTGTCCTTCGGATCGCGTCCCGGCGACAACGTCTGGGAAAATGCCCTGGCGTCCGGGGCTCATGACGTCCGCTTCTGGGTGGGTGCCGACGAGTTGGATCCTTCCCGGGAAGATCTCCAGCTCCGACGCCTGCCCGAGCGCCCGTGGGACCTCGTTCCTTCCCAGCTCTACAACCTTGATGGCGTGGCGTACGAAAGTGTCATCCTGGGACTCTTTTCAATTTGGCGCGGCCACCCCCAGGACACAGAGCGGCGGCCCAAGATCAACGAGGTCACGGTCGGTTTCAGTCGCGACGGCTTTCATTGGACGCGGCCCGACCGCCGGGCCTTCCTCCCGGTCTCCGAAGACCCCAAGGCGTGGAATCACGGCAATGTACAGTCGGCCGGAGGGTGTGTCTTGATCGTCGGCGACAAGCTGCATTTCTACATGGGAGGAGCGACTTTCTCTCGCGGCAGCCGGTTTCCCGATCCGAGCAGCACCGGCCTCGCCATCTTGCGTCGCGACGGATTTGCGTCGCTGGATGCCGACGCCCAGGGAGGAACCTTGACCACTCGGCCGCTCCGATTCAGCGGCCGCCACCTGTTCGTCAACGCGGACTGCTCCGCGGGAGAATTGCAGGTGGAGGTGCTGGATCCCGCGGGAAACGTTCTGCTGCCATTTTCACGCGGGCACTGCGCGCCCCTGAAGGCGGACCAGACGGCAATGATTGTAAACTGGACCGAGGCGCCTGATCTCCGGGCGCTGGCGGGAAAACCGGTGAAGTTTCGGTTCCATCTAAAACAGGGTTCGCTCTATTCCTTCTGGGTGAGTTCGGATGCCCGCGGTGCGAGCGGCGGCTATGTGGGCGCTGGGGGTCCCGGATTCTCCGGTCCCACCGACACGATCGGCCCGGCCGGAAACCGGCCGTGAGCGGGACCCGCTGATTTTTCCATGTCATCCTTCCGACTTACCGGGCTCATCGCCGCACCATACACCGCCTTTCACGCGGATGGCTCCCTGAATTTGGGTGCCATCGAGCAGCAAGCCCAGTTGCTGGCCCGGAACCGCGTGTCCGGGGCCTTTGTATGCGGCACCACCGGCGAGGGTCTCTCGCTTACCACCGCGGAGCGCCAGCAGGTCACCGAGACCTGGATCAAATCCGCCGACCCGGCGCTTCGCGTCGTTGTACATGTCGGGCATGCCGGCATGGCCGACAGCCTGGTGCTGGCCGCTCATGCCCAGAAATCCGGCGCGGCGGCAATCGGCTGTCTCGCCCCATGTTTTTTCAAGGCGGCCGGGGTCAACGACCTCGTCCGCTATTGCGCGGCCGTGGCCGCGGCGGCGCCAGAATTACCCTTCTACTATTACCATATTCCTTCGATGACGGGCGTGAATTTTCCCGTGATCGAATTCTTGCAGGCGGCGGCGGACCTCATCCCTAATCTCGCCGGGGTCAAATTCACCTACGAAAACCTGATGGATTATTCGGCCTGTCTTGAATTCGGCGACCACAGATTCGATCTGCTGTTTGGCCGCGACGAAATCCTGATCGCCGGCTTGTCCCTGGGCGCCCGCGGCGCGATTGGCAGCACCTACAATTATGTCGCGCCCGGGTTCCTTCGGATTATCGCAGCCTTCGATCGGGGTGATATGGGGCTCGCCCGCGCCGAGCAGGTTCGGGCGAACGCCGTCCTCAGCCAGGTCTTCCGCCGGGGTGGTCTCACGGCGGGCAAGGCGGTCATGGAATTTGTCGGTATCGACTGCGGCCCCACGCGCCTGCCGCTGTGCCCGCTGACTCCGGCGGAGAAGCGATCCCTGCGCCAGGATCTGGAGGCGGTCGGATTCGAAAGCCTCTGCTGCGTGTGAATATGACCAGAACCATCTTACTTGAGAGTCCCCGGTCAAAACAAGTTTTGCCGCCGACCGGAAGAAACGGGGTTGCCGCGATCCGTGGTGGGCCGTGCGCTCCGCGCGCGGCTAATATTCCGTTGGGTCATCTGTTTCACGCCCAGGCCGCGCGCGGAGCGCACGGCCCACCTTCAAGCAGATCCTGTTTGTTAGCAGCCAGCAGAAAGAGGCCCGAACCATGAACCGCCGGACATTCACGCAATTGGCCACTGGCGTTACTACCTGGCTGGCGCTTCGGCCGGACAAGATCATGCAGGCCGAGTCAACGCCGCCAACCGCACCTCAGGCGGACGTCGCCCTTTTCACGCATGAGGATGGCCCGCACTTGAGCGGTTACATCGAGGCTCTCGCGAAGACGCGGGAAGTTCGCTCGGTCTACCTCTGCGATCCCAAGGGCAGTACCATCGAGTCCGTCCGCAACGGAGTGGGGTCAAAGTTCGTCGCGGCCTTTCGATCACCGCAGGAACTCTTCCAGGCGCAGCGGCCGCTCGTGTCGCTCGTCGCGATGGAAGCCGTGCTGGCTCCTCCAGTGATCCACGCGGCGCTCGATGCCGGTTGCCACATTCTGGCGGAGAAACCGGCCTGCGTCCGCCCCGCCGATTTCGCGCCGTTGGTCGCCAAGGCCAACGCCAGCAAACGCCATCTGATGCTCGCCCTTTCGAACCGACTGGAACCAGCGGTGCTGGAAGCGCGCCGAATCGTCCGATCGGGCGAGATCGGGAAAGTTTTCGGAATCGAGATCCATACCATAGCGGATCAAACGCGAGTGAAGTCGGCCGCCTACCAGCAGGGCTGGATGTCGCAAAAGGCGCGGGCGGGCGGGGGACACCTGACGTGGCTCGGCATCCACTGGCTCGATCTGGCGATGTACGTCACCGGAGCGCGTATCTCCCATGTCGCCGGATTTGCCGGCAACGTCGGCGGACAACCGATCGACACCGAAGACTCGGCGGCCATCTCCCTGCGGTTTGCCAACGGAACTTTTGGCACTCTGACCTCGGGGTACTATCTCGACCGGGGAAAGCATCTGCTCGTCAAGATCTGGGGTTCCGAGGGCTGGCTGGAATTGAACCAGGGGACAAAGACTCCGCTCCAATGGTACAGCACAAAGTCTGGGAAGCCGGAATCCCATCGCTTTACCCCAACAAATTCGACGGGCGGCAACATCCGGCTCCTCGAACACGTCATGCGAGCCGCCATGGGGATGGAAGCGCCCGTGCTGGCCCCGGAGGAAAGCTTGTACGTGCTCCAGACAATCTCCGCCGCCTACGCGGCAGCGGAGACCGGCCGCACCCAGCCGGTCGCGCCGGATCAGTGAGGAATCGGCCATCCCACCGGCGACGGTCGCATCCACCAGTTTCCGCAAGTCACGCAACGAACGATTTTCTCCTGTACCCAACCAGGCAATACTGACCCCATGAGATTGATCGCCCTATTCCTCGTTTTGGCGCTCGGCCTCGGCGCTGCCGCGGAAACCAAGCTCTCGCTCACCCTCCAGACCCGCTCCCGCACCGGCGAGAAGCGGGCCGTGGCCGAATCGTGGCTTCCCTCGCGCACTGCCGTGATCGTCTGCGACATGTGGGATCTCCATCACTGCAAGAACGCCGTGATCCGCGAGGCGGAGATGGCACCACGCATGAATGCGGTGCTCGAGACCGCCCGGGCCGCTGGCGCTCTCATCATCCACGCTCCGAGCAGTTGCATGAAATCCTACGAGGGCACCCCGGCCCGCGGGCGGGCAAAAACCGCGCCCCCGGCGGCCCGGCTCCCGGAAAAGATCGGCGAATGGTGCAAACAGATCCCGGCCGAGGAGACCGCGATCTATCCTATTGATCAGAGCGACGGCGGCGAGGACGACGATCCGGCGGAACACGCCGCATGGGTCAGGGAATTGGGGACCAAGGGTCGGAATCCGAAGGCGCCGTGGACGAAACAAATCGCCGTGCTCCGCATCGATCAGGAAAAGGACGCCATCAGCGACTCCGGCGTCGAGATCTGGAACCTCCTCGAGGCGCGCGGCATCGACCAGGTGATCCTGATGGGCGTGCACGTGAACATGTGCGTCACCGGCCGGCCCTTCGGTCTCCGCCAGATGGCGAAGAACGGCAAACACGTCGTCCTCATGCGCGACCTAACGGACGCGATGTACAACCCGCAACGGTGGCCGTTCGTCAGCCACCAGCGCGGAACGGATTTGTTCATCACGCACATCGAAAAGCGGATCTGCGCTACCATCACCTCGGACCAAATCCTCGGCGACGGCCGGCCCTTTGCCTTCAGCGCCGCCACGGCCGGCCCGAAACGCCTCCAGATTCTCCTGCTCGGCGACAGCACCGTCGAGGCCGGCATTCCGAAAAAGCTGACTCCCGACGAACCGCAGTTCGAGGACTTCATCCGCATCCTGCTCGCCACCGAGCCCGACCTGCCGCCCACGGACGTCACCAACGAGGGTGTGAGCGGAGAACATATCCGGCGCCTCATCGACAGCGGTCGCTATGACAAGTCCGTCGCGACCAAACCTAAGGCTGACTACATCCTCATTCGTTATGGCCTCAACGACGCCTCCAAACGCGAAAATTTTGCGGAGAATTTTCCGGCGGACTACCGCGAACTGCTCGCCCGCCTGCGCCAGGATCATCCGGGGGCCAGGTTGATCCCCATGGCGATGATCCCCAACTGGCCCGTGAAGCACTACGACGAAATCAATCCCCTCATCGCCCGGATCGCGGCGGAGGAAGGGCTCACTCTCTTCGATCCCACCCCGCGCTACCTCGCCGAACTGGCGAAAGGTCCCGACCTGCTCAACTACCGCCGATACTCGCTCTCCAAAGTGCCCGCCGCGCTTCGCCCGCTGGCCACGCCCTACCTCCAACCCGGAGCGGATCCCCAAATCGTGGTGCTCGACAACCGGCTCGACGCCTTCTTCGGCCACCTCCCGGGTTGGTTCAGCGACCGCCATCCGAATCAGGCCGGTTACAACGTCATCGCCAGCGAGACGGCGAAATTTCTCGCCCCGTTGATCCGGGAGGCGCACCGCCGGACCCAAAGCAGATGACGCGCAAGCCGTCGGAGCCTGATATACTTGGCACCAGATTTGTTCGCGGATCAAGGCGTCCCTGCGCTCACGCGCAGGGCTACAATCAAGCCATGGCCCGCCGCGTGAGCGGCGGGACCGAAGGTACACCCGCGAAGAATTGGGTCGCTGTGTATAATAGTGGTGATCCCCTCCCCCTGATCGCCCAGCTTTGTGGGAGTTGAGTCCTCGCGTTATGAAAACTGTTTACCCTGCTTGGTCCGGCTTCTTCGGCCTGCTGCTGCTATCCGCCGTCTTCGCCGCGCCACCGAATCCCGCCGCGCTCGGCCTGGATGCGGCCAAACTGAAAAACATTCCGGAGCGGATGCAGCAATTTGTGGACGATGGCGTCATCGCCGGGGCCGTGACCCTCGTGGCCCGCCGCGAGGGGGTCGCGAGCCTCGCTGCGGTTGGCTATAGTGATCTCGGAACGAAGAGGCCGATGCGGAACGACGACTTGTTCTGGATCGCGTCGATGACCAAGCCGATGACCGCGACCGCCGTGATGATGCTGCAGGACGAAGGCAAACTCTCCATCGCCGAACCCGTCGAGAAGTTCCTGCCGGAGTTCAAGGGCCAATGGATGATCGCCGAGCGGGGAAAGAGCACGATGACGCTGAAGCGCCCGGCGCGGTCGATCACGTTGCGCGATCTGCTCATGCACACCTCCGGCATCGGCACCGTGGAATCGCCGCGCCCGGACTGCTCCCTGGCGGAATTGGTCATGGCTTTTTCGCAACTACCGCTGCAGTTCGAGCCGGGCAGCAGGTGGGCGTATTCCAGCGCGGGCATCCATGTCCTCGGTCGCGTCGTCGAGGTCGTTTCCGGCCAGCCGTTCGCGGAATTTCTCGAGGCGCGCCTGCTCAGGCCGCTGGGCATGAAGGACACCACGTTCTGGCCGAGTGCGAGTCAGGCCCACCGCATCGCGAAGTCGTACCAGCCCGCGGAAGGCGGCCGCGGACTGACGGAGATCGGCAACCCTTACCTGAAGGGTTCGCTGACCTCGCGCGAGCGGACGCCGTTGCCCGGCGGTGGCTTGTTTTCGACCGCGTCGGACCTGGGGCAGTTTTACCGGATGATCCTCAACGGCGGCGAAAGCGGCGGCCGGCGCTATATATCAAAGGCGGCGGTCGAGCAGATGACCCGCACGCAGACCGGTGAACTGAAGACCGGCTTTGTGGAGGGCATGTCGTTCGGGCTCGGCTGGGGCGTGGTGCGCGAGCCGACCGGCGTGACCGCGATGCTCTCACCCGGCACCTGCGGCCACGGCGGCGCTTATGGCACGCAAGGCTGGATCGACACGCGGAAAAATCTGATTCTGGTGCTGCTGATCCAGCGCGTAAAGTTTCTGCCGAATGGCGATGGTTCCGTCGTTCGGGCCGCGTTCCAGGAAGCGGCGGTGGCGACAATCAAGTAGACTTCCATCCTATGCACACTCGACGTTATTTTATCCAGGGCTCGCTCTCGATGCTCGCCGCGGCGGCCGGTCCATCACGATTGTATGCCGCCGCCAGGCCTGCGGGCGCCTCCCTCGCCGATGCCGAGCTGAAATTGCGCGAATTCGTTACCCAGCGCATGATGGACGGCGATGGCTTGTGCCGCTCCATGCTCCATGCGGAGACGCTCCGACCCTGGACGGAGCAGCAGTTGACCAAGCTGGATCCGCGGTTGCTGACGGACATGTTTCAGAACTCCCCGGACAAGTCGGGCTGCCTCGCTTATGAAAACGCGCTGATGGCCACGGGTGAATTCACGCAGAGCCAGATGGTGCGGCATCGCGTGACCGGCGAAACGTCGGCACTCGAGCTGGCGCAGCGCGGCGTGCGGGCGATGCTGGCGGTAGCCGAGGAGGGGCGGAACTATATGCCGGGCTATTTGCCGAAGCCGTTTGGCGGGCTGGCCCGGGCGCGGTATTCGCACGAACTCAGTCCCGATCAATACACGAAAGTCGTGGCGGCGCTGCATGCCTGGCGACCCCAGGCGTCGGCGAAGGAGCGGGCCGCGATCGATCGGTTTTTCGTCGAGGCGGCCGATTTCTTCATCGCGCGGAAGTTTCGGCATGCCTTTCGGCATCGGACCATCGTCACGGCGGACACCCATCATCACTCGCTCGGGCTGTTCGTGTCCATCGTGGTGTTGGCGGCCAACGTGTCGGGCAAGGCGAGCTATCGGGCGCACTTGAAGGAACTCAGCCGCGCCCTGGATGACTCGGCGACGGATGAAAAGCTCGCGAACTTCAACATGACCTCGCTGCTGATCGATGGCTTCGACGTGGCGATCAAGGAGGGCTGTGACGATCCCCGCCTGCCCGAGCTGATCAAATCGATCTGGATTCGCGCGATCAAGAACGTCGATCCCGATGGCACCTCGTATGCAGGCGAAGATCGGAGAATTGTGACGCCCGAGGGCACGCGGGCCGCCGCCTGTGCGCCGATCGTGGAGAAGCTCCATCCCGCGACGCAGGCCACGGCGCTGGCGGCGAAGATCCTGCAGCGCTACACCCAAGTTCAGCAGATGCTCCATTACCGGATCCCCGGGGCGATCTTCGAGGTGAGTATCACATCATGGCTGCTCGCTTACTGGCGATTACTGACTTGGGGAAAGTGAGCCCGTCCTCATCCTTCGATACGTCGGAGCGGTTCGTCCTCCGCGGTCTGCGCGACAATCGGCCCGGCGAGCAGCGTAGCGATGTTCGTCCGGCATCGTTTTGCCTCCGGGTGCAGGAACCGAAATACTGCACACAATGAAGTGGCGCGATCGCGCCCAGGAATCGAGCGCAATGCCGACATTAACATGCTCACCCCGCCGGCGGGGGGGCGAGAGTGGATTTTGGAAGGAATTCCGGGTATATAAGGCTGGTTCGAGGTTGCGCTTCCCTGACCTTCAATTGCCTTTCGATCTGCCGGAATATTCCGCGGGCAAACTCTTCCGAAGGCCGGGAATAACGCGCCGGTGTCGGTGTGATAAAGTCGAGTGCCGGGTCGTCGTCGCGAGAAATGACGGACATTTCTCTGGGCACCCGAACCCGCAGCTCGGCCAACCGGGTCATTATCGCCACCGTTTGCAGCCCCCCGGCGGAGAAAATGGCGGTCGGGCGCGGATTCGATTTCATCAGGCGATCAATCGAGCGAAAAATACCCGCGGGCGAGCCGTCGTGGACGAAGGCGTCCACCTGCAGCGCTTTCGGCGCATGCCCGGAGGCGCTGGCCAGAAATCCCTCCAGGCTATGCTGATCCCCCGCCAGGCCCGAATCACGAACGAACACCGCCAGTCGCTGGTGGCCCATTCGTCCAAAGGTCATGGCGGCGTGGCGGGCCGTGGCCGCGTGAGCCAAATCCACCGAGGAGTGGGATTTCGAGTCGAAGGCGCTCCCCACCACGACATGCTTGTAGGCGTGGCTCTGGAACCATGCCTGCATCGTCCGTGGCGACTGTCCGAGAAGCCAGATATCGGGATGGTTCACCGCACAAAGCCGTTTTAGGGCATACCGGAAGTTCGGACCGTAGCATTCGGGCCTCACCTCCGTTTCCAATAATATGCCGCGACGACCCAAAATTTCGCGCAGATAGTCGAGGCTCAGTACGAAGAAAGGTTCCATTTCTCGGATCGGACTGGGCGCAATATATAGGACCCGCGGGGGCGAGGCTGGGCCTGTCCTCATTCTGACTGGCTTCAGGACTTCCCGGAATTGTCCCGCCACTGTCCGGATCCAACCGAGGCGCTGGATTTCCTGCAGGGCCAGTCGCAGCGTCATCCGGCTGACTTGAAGCATAATGCACAGCCGCCGTTCACCTGGGAGGCGCCCTTTCAACCGTCCTGTCTCCAGCGCCCGCATCAAGATCTGGACAGCGGTTTCTGCCACGGACGCAGGGCGACAAATCATCTCATCCCATTCTGCGGGGGCAGGGCGGTTGGGCGGTCTCATAAGGCAAATCATTATGGTCTAACACTTAGACCGGGCCGTCAACATTGCTGAGAGATATTAAAACGGCAGTCTACTCAAGTAACCCTGACCGAGCCCCTTGCGGGCCGTTCCTCCCCCCACTTTCCGTTCCGGTATTTCCCGTTCCCGTTGAATCATACGCGAAGACAAACCCACGGTTAATATGAAACACAGAAACCTTGTCGGCTTGGTTGTCGGGTGCTTTTTTCTGGTGTCGGGCTCTCCAAATGGCGGGTTTTCGTCCGAGTCCACGGCGTCCGCCCAGCGGACGGAAGCCTCATCGGGAAAGATCATCGGGCGGGTCAAAAACACCGCCACCGACACCTACCTGAGTGGGGCGTCCGTACAACTGGCCGGAACCAACACCCGCACCCTCACTGGGACGGACGGCACATTTTCCCTGGTGGTGCCCGCCGGCACCCACAGTCTCGTGGTTGCATATACAGGCTTGGATACCGTCACGCTCTCCGTCGCCGTTGAGAACGGTGGTGAAATTACCCGCGAGATCAATCTCACTTCAGATATATACAAACTGGACGCGTTTACGGTCAAAGGCCTCCGGGAAGAGACTGCCCTGGCCTTGCAACAGCAGCGTTACAGCGAAAATCAAAAGACAGTGGTATCGACCAACGCTTTTGGTACTCCTTCCGCCAACCCCGGTGAATTGATTCAACGGCTTTCCGGCGTTTCGGTGAACGTAATCGCGGGGGAGGTCAACCAGGTGTTCATTCGCGGAATGAACCCTGGTTTTTCCAGCCTGCTGGTGGATGGAAACCCAGTGGCCGTGTCCTTAGGTAACTTTGGCGGCGATGGCCGCGGCTATGGCATCAACGAACTCGGAACCGCCAATTTGAGCCAGGTTGAATTGATCAAAGCACCCACTCCCGACCAGGATGCAAACGCGATCGCGGGATATATCAATCTTGTCACCAAGCGCTCCTTTGATCGGACCGGGCGGCACATCACGATTAACGCAGGGGTAACCGGAAACTATCGTTCGGGGGTAGGTAGCGCATTCCGAAACAATCCTAATGGACTGGACCGGCTTTCGTTCGGCTATTCGGACGTGTTCAGCGTGTTTGGCGGTTCGAACAATCTTGGTGTCACCTTGGATGTCGCGAAGTCGAACACGATTCTGCTCGATGAAGGAGTTGGACCGGGGTTCGGCGGGAGCCTGTCGGCTGCTTACGTAAATCCGACGTCGAACGACCCCTTGATGCGGTTTCTCGGTATGGACGATTTTGGCGGCCCCATCAAGAAGTACACCTACAGCGCCAGCGCGGACTACAAAATCAGCCCAACGGCGTATATTTACGGCAGGTTCGCCATGACGAATCAAGAGCGCCTGCAGCAGGATTTAATCGCAACCGTGGTCGCAGGTTCCCCGGCAAACGTTTCATCGTTCTCCCCGGATAGTACGTACGACCTCACCACCGTTCTGCCCCATGCGAACAATCGGGCCACCATGACGAGCACTAATTCCCTCCGCAAGAGCACCACCTATACTTTGACGACCGGGGGTGAAGTTAAGCTATTTGATCAGACCGCCAAGCTATCGCTTCAGGGAAATTATTCCTACGCGCGCAGCGCGAATCCGTTTTCGACTCGCGTCCAGGCGACAGCGACGGGTGGACTGGGCTTTCAATTCGACCGTCGCGGTCAGGATGCATGGTATCCGAAATTGAACCAGACGGCAGGACCCGATATATACAACCCTTCGACCTATAGAATCTCGACGTGGTCCCGGACCGTAACCAAGGGAGCGCCGAGCGAACTGTTCGGGTACCGCGCCGATTTCCGCAAGGACTTTGCCACGCCTGTTCCAACCTATATCAAGGTCGGCGCGAAGCTAAGTGATAACAAACGCTATGACCGCCGTTGGAACGAAAATTTCACGTGGGTCGGTGCCGATGGCATCCCCGAAAATGCCGACGACTCGATGGCTCCGTACGTGACCGGAATTCACCAACTGACGAAAGGCAAGTATGGCCCGTTCCCCTTTCTCCCGCCGGTTGATCTGAAGGAAAAGGTCACAGGGGACCGTCCTGGGTATTGGGGGCAAACTGCGGCGCAAGCCTATGCCAACTATAATAATTCCAATGCCTCCAATGTCGACATCAACGATAAAACAAAGGCCGCCTATATTTCAGGGCATGTCGATCTGGGAAAGTTGAGAGTCCTCGGGGGCGTCCGGGTGGAGCGGACCAGTACGGATGCGGTTGCTTGGGTCCGCAACCAATCGGCCACGTGGGGTGGCAATAGCATTAACGGCGCCAGCTTCCTGCCCAGTGACGTTTCCACGAATCTGGCGAGAGCGGAACGGTCTTTTGTGACCCGCCGAAAAACGAGAAATGCCCATCAAGGAGTTTTCCCTGGCCTGCACTTCATCTATGAGCCAACGGATGGTTTGTTGGTCAGGTCGAGCTACAACGCCAGCATTACGCGTCCGAATACAAATGCTATCCTGCCGACGTTATCTCTCAGCGAGGAGCGGGAGCCCTATAGCGTCACGGTGGGAAATCCGGGACTAAAGCCGTATGTGTCAGACAACTTCGAGTTTAACATCGAAAAGTACTTCGAGCCGGCGGGACTGGTTAGTGCCGGCGTGTTTTTGAAGGAAATCAAGGACTACTTCAGATCGTTTAGTAATGTCTTGGGAGCAGAGGGCATTGACGGTTCGGGTTTATACGCAGGCTATATCCGGACGACGTCACAGAACGTGGGCAGTGCCCGCGTCCGGGGGATGGAATTCAACTACCAACAGCAGTTTAGTTTCTTGAAGGGGTTTTGGCGCCATTTCGGCGTGACGGGCAACTTCACCTACACTCAGACTGAAGGTGACTTCGGCGCGCTCACCATCTCCCGTAAATTGCCGAATATGAGCCCTCGGGTCGTCAACGCCGGTATTTCATATGTCAACCGGGGATTGCAGGTCAGGGCGCTGGCGAATTATCGGGGCAAAACCTTTGTTGGCACATCGGGCTCGTTGGACTATAATACCGACGACCTCCTGCAAATTGATCTGAAGCTGCAGTATGCATTCAGTCGCAGATACAGTGCGGAGCTAAATGTTTCCAATCTGACGGCCAGACCGGGTCAGGAGTATATAGCAGACGTCAATGAGCGCTTGCGCTTTTCCAAGCAGAATCCGGGTACCTCATTTATTGCCGGCGTGACCGGTCGTTTCTAAAGTCCACCCCAAATATCACGCCTATGCACTCGCGCCGATCCTTCATCAAGAGCTCAGCCTCGATTCTGGCGGTGGCCAGCTCGTCGCGTATTTGTTCCGGCGCCCGACCCGGGGACGCGTCACTCGGCACCGCTGCGGCGATGTTCCACGACTTTGTGACCACCCGGATGATGGATTCCGACGGGTTGTGTCGTTCCGCGCTACATGCCGAGACTCTTCAACCTTGGACGAAAGAGCAACTGACCAAGCTGAACCCGCGGGACCTCAACGACTGGTTTCAAAACTCACCGGACTGGTCAGGGTGTCTGGCGTATGAGAATGCGTTGATGGCGACCGGGGAGTTTGCGCTGAGTCAGATGGTGCGGCATCGCGTCACGGGCGAAGTGGCAGCGCAGGAGATGGCGCATCGTTGTGTACGGGCAATATTGGCGGTGATCCGGGAAGGGCGGCATTACATGCCCGGTTACCTGCCGAAGCCGTTTGGTGGCGTGGCCAGGGCTCGCTACTCGCACGAGATAAGTCCCGATCAGTATACGAAGGCGATTGCGGCGCTCCATGGCTGGCGATCATACGCGTCAGCGGAGGAGCGGAATGCCATTGACGGCTTCTTTGTCGATGCGGCGGACTTCTTCGTCGCGCGGAAGTTTCGGCATGCCTACCGGCATCGCACCATCGTCACGGCGGA
This sequence comes from Akkermansia muciniphila, assembly GCA_945900455.1. Taxonomy (GTDB): domain Bacteria; phylum Verrucomicrobiota; class Verrucomicrobiia; order Limisphaerales; family UBA9464; genus SIBK01. The sequence continues at coordinate 812 of CAMDJH010000155.1, read as the reverse complement.
TACCCATCATCACGCGCTTGGGCTGTTTGTGCCCGTCGTGGTGCTGGCGTCGAACGTGTCGGGCAAGGCAGCTTATCGCGCTCACTTAAAGGAGTTCAGCCGGGCTCTGGATGATTCCGCGACCGACGAAAAACTGGCGAACTTCAACATGACATCGCTGCTGATCGATGGATTCGATGTGGCGATTAAGGAGGGTCTTGACGATCCCCGCCTCCCAAAACTGATCGAATCGCTCTGGTACCGTTCGATCAAAAACATTGATCCGGACGGCACCTCCTATGAAGGCGCAGATCGGGCGCACTTCAGTTCCGAAGGGACCCGGGTTGCCGCCTGCGCGACGATAGTTGAGAAGTTTCATCCCGCGACTCGCGCCACGGAATTAGCCGCAAAGGTGTTGCGGCGCTATACACAGCTTCAGCAGATGACGCACTACCGGATCCCGGGCGCGATCTTCGAAGTGAGCGTGTCCTCCTGGTTGCTCGCTTATTGGCGGCTGCGGGAGAAGGGAACCGTGAGTGGGTGATTGGTCGCAGGCCTTCCGCATTCCCCCTTCGCGCACGCGGCCCAGTGGCAGGGGCACGTGTTTGCGGCCGGGCCACCCGCGCCCATAATTCAGTTTCCTCCCCGCCAGCCCTTCACGTTTGAGCTCAAGCCTTCCGCCGCTGCGGTGATCCCCCGAAATCCGGGCCACTTGTAATGTTAGTCTGCGGCCCTAAAAAGAGCCCAGACCATGAAAGGCAAGAGACACACGACGGAGCAGAAGATCCGCATTTTACGGGAAGCCGATGGCGGCAAGAGCATCGTGGAAGTGA
>CAMDJH010000154.1 GCA_945900455.1 Akkermansia muciniphila | reverse complement strand
GCCGGGGCGCCCGCGGCGGCAGTTGCACCAAGCCCAGACGCTCCAGTCGGCCCAGAGCGACACTGGCCGAACTCACCCTCGCCCGTCCTTTGGCATCATGCCAATCCACGGCCCGACAGAATTCTTCCGTCAACTCCACCCGACTCGGTACTGCCGGCCCTTGCGAGCGATGACTCAGTCGATCCAAGACCTGCTTTTCAATCCAGCGACCGCATATCTTGATCGCCCCAAGCATGCCGACGACACTACACCGAGCCGCGGGCTATGTCTAGGGGTCTTTTTTCCGGGGAAGGGTGAGAGATAAGGGATCTCGTCGGCGATCGCTCATGCGCCGCCGATACTTGCGCACAACTCGCTTAGTTTGGTGACCGGCACCGCCTCAGTGTTCTCTGCCGGCGTCCGCAAATCGTTCCCGCGGTGAATAGCGAACACCCGCTCCGAGCCGAGGTCCATGGCCGCCGTCATTATTATTATTAAATGTCGATTCGACCCGTGCCCTACAGTGGGCCGAATTTCAACTACATTGAACCTGTCACATTTTGTCACATTTTCAAATCCCGCTTCTGTACGGCGTTCATTGGCATAGGAGTATCGATGGAAGGAGCCCCTACTTGAGCCAGTTGATTTTGATTTCCTTCTCCAGCGCCTTGAACTCCGGGTCGCCGGTGACGAGTTCGGCTTTCTTCTCCTTCGCCAGCGCGGCGGCGAAAGCGTCGGCCAGGCTGATTTTGAAACGGGATTTGAAGTCGGCGGCGAGGTCGGCCATTGCCCGCGTGGCCGGGTGAAATTCCATCGGGAGACTTTTCAGAACGTCCGCGGCCTCTTCCCACGCTTCGGCACCGTCTTTTTTGACCAGCATGTATTTCACTTCGGCGTAGTTTACTTCGGTCATGTGCAGCGGGCGGTCCGCGCTGGCGGCCTTGTGGAGCAGTTCTCTCACGGGAACGCCGGCGTCTTCGCCGCGAAAGAAGGCGAGCAGGGCGTGGGCATCAAGAACGGCGGCGGCCATTTATTTATCCTCCAGTTCCCGCTCCTCGCGCTTGTGCTCGGCCCATTCTTCATGGAAGGACTTGCCGCCCGGCTTGCGCTTCACCAGTCCGAAGCCGCGATCAATGGCCCAGCGCGTGACCGGCTTGAGCAGGATGCCTTCGGGGGTGGCTTGCACGACGGCCTTGGTGCCGTCCTCAATTTGAAATTGCCGCCGCAGCCAGGCGGGGATGACGACCTGGCCCTTGGTGGTGAACCAAACGGAATCTGTCTTGGTTGCAGTGCTCATGGACTGAACTCTGACATTTGTTAAAAGTCCGTCAACAGACAAAGTTTATGACAATTAACAATGTATCTGACAGTTGTGCCTCAGTACAGAGGGGCCTATTGACCTGTCCCTTTATCTACCTTTATCTCCGCCAGTCTTCATGCCATCTATCAATAATGAAAGATCCAAGACAGCGCAGTCTCCTCCCTGGCCTCCTCGCCTCCGCGGGCCTTTCGGCGCTCCTCGCCACCGCCCAGGCGGAGATCTACTCGCTGGCAGATGATTTTTCATACTCGGACAACCGTGCCACCAGTACCTGGTCATACCGAATGGACGACTTCGCCAATGACTCTCCCACGTTTCCTCTCCTGACTTCGATCAACCGCGACGCCAACGCGCTGTGGGGCTCGGATTTTCCCAGTCCACCGATGATGTGGAGCGACAGCGCGGGCTACTGGGGAATTGGAAAGAACACCAGTGGCAAGGAACAGTTTTCGACCAGGAATGGCACGAGATGGGTGCCGGGCGAAGTGATGTTTCACCCCAAAGGCGGAGCCTCCCCATCGGGGTTGGTCGTTGGCTGGACGGCTCCCAACAGCCTGGTAATTGACGTTCACTATGTTTTCGGCCGCGGCGCCGATCAGGGTAATGGGATTGGATACCAGATCATTAAGCGCATCGGTGGAATCACGACGAAAGTTGTAGCCTTGGATAACATCGGCAGCGGCCTCACTAACGGCCTGACGGGAATCGTCGTCGCCCAAGGTGATCAATTGTTCTTCCGGTTCGATACTTGCGGGGACCCAGGCGGCGATATCAGCCTGGCGAATATTTCCATCAATGGAGTGCCAGGAGTGCCGGCGGGCGCGATGGCAGCCCGGCCTTCCGGCGGCACCCTTGTGGCCGGAAGCGACTTCACCTTCAGCGTCCCGGCGGCGGGCGAGCGAACATTCCAGTGGCGCAAGGACGGCATTTTCATTCCCGGCGCGACGAATGCGAGCCATCGAATCAGGCGCGTGAAAATGACCGATGCAGGCGTTTACTCCGTTGTCGTCGGCTCCGTGCCCAGCGCCAATGCCCCGCTGAGCGTCACGCCGAGGCAACCTAGGCTGGAAAGGTTTCCGTCCCCTGTGCCGAGACAGTTGTTCTCCGATACACTGGTGGACCAGGAGCAGGAGCTAAAGACGAACGCACAGATGCTTCGTTTTGCGGAATCACGCAGAAAACTGGCCGACGACGGCTATCGCCCGGCCTACCACTTTGTCAGTCCGGAAAGCCAGTTGAACGATCCAAACGGGCTGTGCTTCTGGAAGGGCCGTTGGCACATGTTTTACCAAGGTTATCCGCCCGATGAATTCCCCAACCCCAAAGACATCCCTCAACGTCGGCAGCATTGGGGCCATGCGGTCAGCGATGACTTGGTCCATTGGCGGGATCTGCCTTACGCCATCTATCCGGGCACCGAGAAGATGTGTTTTTCCGGCGGCACGGTGGTGGAGGAGAATCGGGTCGTTGCGTTCTACCCCGGCATCAACGCGGGACAAATGGTCGCGGTTTCCAAGGATCCACTCCTCCTGAACTGGGAAAAACTCGAGGCAAATCCCGTGAGGAGCCCAGTCGGGGATTCGTGCATATGGAGGGAAGAGGACACCTATTTCGGACTGGTGGGCGCCAATGGCCTGGTTTCTTCAAAGAACCTGGTCGACTGGACGGCTCAAGGTGGGTTTCTGGAAGAGAATCCCTTTCCGCTCGGTGACGCCGGGGCCTGCCCTAACTTTGTCCCGATCGGCAACAAGCACTTGCTCCTTTCCTTCAGCCATACGACGGGCGGTCAGTACCTTCTTGGTGACTACAACCAGCAACGCCATCGATTCAAGCCATACGCCATGGGTCGCTTTAATCATGGAACCGTTTCCCCCGGAGGCGTCCACGCGCCCTCCGCCGCGCCGGACGGCAAGGGTGGGGTCATCAATATTCTCAATATCAATGACGCGAAGCCGAGCCCGGACTGGGATCAGATCATGTCCCTGGCGCAACGGCTCACCTTGGGGCCGGACTCACAGATCCGGATCGGACCTGTCGAGGCTGTCGCCGCGCTGCGAGCCGGGCATCGGCACGTCGGCAAGACTGTCATGCTTGCGAACAAGGATCTCGTGCTGGAGTCAATCCAAGGCAACACCATGGAACTGGAGGCGGAGATCGACCCGCAACTGTCGCGCTGGGTGCAACTCAATGTGCTGCGTTCACCGAATGCCGAGGAGCAAACTTCGATCACCTTCTACAACTTCGACCGGAAACTGAGCGTCTGGTATGACACGAAGGCGGTCATTTGCCTGGATGGAACCCGTTCAAGCACGAATCCGGACGTCTGGATCCGGCCGCCGGAAAGAGCGGTCCTGGAGCAGGGATTACGGGACTGGGCTACGGCTCCCACCGCGACAACCCCCGGCAAGCCCTTGAAGTTGCGGGTGTTCATCGACCGCAGTGTGGTGGAGGTTTTCGTCAACGGAAGGATATACCTCGCCATGCGGGTCTATCCAGGCCGTAAGGACAGTATTGGCGTTTCCGTTCGCGCCCAGGGACAGGAAGCCCTTCTGAACAAACTCGATGCCTGGCGGATGAAATCCATCTGGCCCGATGCATTGTGATGGATAAACCCAAAAGTATTTGACACAAATCCAACCTGGCCGCGAAGCGTTGGCGACCCAATGATTATCAATTATGAATCGACATCATGCGACGCGGATTCAAGCACCCGAACCTGATTCTGCCGTCCAGCACGCGAGTCTGGGCGCGGTTCGCCGCCGGGCTTTTACCCTCATCGAACTGCTGGTGGTCATTGCGATCATAGCGATTCTCGCCGGGATGCTGCTGCCGGCTCTATCGCGGGCAAAAACCAAGGCGCAGGGTATTATGTGCGTCAACAATCTGAAGCAGATCGGTTTGGCGAACTTCATGTACTTGAACGACAACGGACACGCTCTCCCGTATACCGCTAATGACAGTCTTTGGATGAAAACTCTGATAGCGAATTATGCCAACGTGGACAAAGTGCGAATCTGTCCAGTCGCCCCCTATAGGAAGAATATGGCTGGATACCTGGGCGCCGCCACCGCCGCCTGGGTCTGGCCCAACAGCCCGGAAGTGAATCCGACGACCAAGGAGCCGCGCTGGACCGGCAGTTATGGACTTAACGGCTGGATGTATGCCGGAGGCTGGGGTGGCCAAGGCAGTGGAATGCCTCTCGACGCAAACGCGTTTCGCAAAGAAGGGGATATTCAAAGCCCCGCGACGACCCCGATGTTCTGCGACTCGACCTTTGTGGACGTGTGGCCCCAGGCTACCGACAAGCCCGCCCGGAACCTGTTGACAGGCGACCCGAATGGAACCATCTCGGTCATCACGATCGCGCGGCACGGTTCAGGGCCACAAAGCGCGAAGGGGACCGTCCCGGCAGGCGCCCGGTTGCCCGCCGCGATCAACATCTGCTACGCCGACGGCCACGTTTCCTTGGTTCCACTGGAGCAACTCTGGCAGCAGACCTGGCATCAAAACTACGTCCCGCCAGCTCAGCGGTCCCAGTAGGGCATAACCGTTCAGACCAACCGCAGATGAATTGTAACTAAGGAGAGGTCCTATTGACCGGTGGGTCCTATTGACCTGTCCCTTTATCCTCTATTTTTGCGGGACCGATTGTATTTTTATTTCATGATTGCACACAAATGTACTTTATGTTAACACACATTCGTGTTGTTACGTGAGACACTGATTCAAGTGCTGCAAACCCCGGATCGGGCGGGGCCGTCGCAAGACGAGATTCCCCGCCGGTTGACCGAATCACTCCATCTGGCACCGGGACACGCTTTGGTGCTGACGGGGGTTCGACGCTGCGGCAAGAGCACCCTGCAACAGCAACTTCGCCGGCGAGCAGGCGGCACCGCCGTCTTCTGTAACCTGGAGGACACTCGCCTCTACGGGATGGGGCCTGAGGATTTTCCCACGCTACTTTCAGTGCTGGACGCAGAGCACGCGGGCTCGGCGGTGTATTTGGACGAAATTCAGGAGGTACCCGAATGGCAGCGACTCGTGCGCGCGTTGCTGGACGCGGGGCGCCGCGTATGTGTCACCGGATCCAACGCGTCCCTCCTGGGGAGGGAACTCGGTTCCAAGCTCACCGGCCGCCACCTTTCGACCGGAGTCTTTCCGTTTTCCTTCGGTGAATTTCTCGCCCTGCGCCGCACCGGACGCTGTGCGGCGACCTTGACTCGTTATCTGGATGAAGGCGGGTTCCCCGCCGCAGTGCGGGAGCCGACCCTCGGTGCCGGGCTGCTGCGCGAACTCCTGCGCGACGTGGTCCAACGCGACATTGTCACGCGCCACGCGTTGCGGGACTCGCGGCACCTGATGAATCTTGCGTTGCACCTGCTCGCGCATACCGGACAGCCGCTGTCGCTGCAATCGTTGGCCAAGGGACTCGCCATTCCTTCCGTCACGCAAACCTCCCGTTATGTGGAATATCTTCAGGACGCTTGGCTGTTGCTTTCTGTCCCATTGTTTAGCACCTCGTTCAAACGACGGGTCGTGAGTCCCCCGAAATACTACGCCATCGATCCGGGTTTCCGCGCCGCAAACACACCTAATTCGACGCCGGACCTAGGGCGTCGACTCGAGAATGTCGTATTGTTGTCCCTGCTCCGCTCCGGGTTTGCGCCCGCATTCGCGGCGGAAATACATCAATGGGAATGTGATTTCGTCACCCCGGAGGTCGCCATTCAGGTTTGCCTGGAGCTGACGCCCCAAAACCGCGTCCGTGAACTGCGGGGACTCCTCAAGGCGGCCCGCCTGCCCGGCGCTACGACGCGTCGACGGCGACTACTCGTACTCACCCTCGATCAACGCGATGCCCTGAAAGAGGACGGGCAGGAAATCGGCGTCCTGCCCGCGTGGGACTGGTTGGATTGAGTACGGTGTAGAGGCGAAGGATCCAGACGGACCGCACCGAATGGAGGCGGCCCTTGAAAGGCGGCAAAGTGCGGAGGACGAAGTCGGGGGTAAATTGACTCGCGATTGGAGGTACGGAGGGGAGGAATTCAACGGGCTTGGGAATTGCGAGGCCATCACTCGACCGTCCCGGGGACCGCGTACAACCCGAACCAGCGCTGGCTTCCAGCCGCACTTCCCGTTACTTCGAAATGCCCCCAGCTGTCGACTGAATCCAGCATCGACGGTTCGCATTCGATCTCCAGCACTCCACAGGTGTCTTCCTCGTTCTGCTGCTCGGGAGTGTAACGCACCCGCAGTCGGCCATCCGTCGAGGCCCATTCCACATCCTCCAACGCGACGTCGATTTTTAGCGGGGAACGCCCGTTTAGCACCAGGGAGAAGCCGCCCGTCGGCTGGGATAGAAAGCCCATGCCCACCGCAAATCGAAATCGGCGAAAACCATCCGGCGCACCTCCCGAAATCGGCCGTGCTCGCCAGCGAACCTGCGAGCGCCCGTCGGATTGACGGCAGTAATACATGGGCAATCCACTCAGCCACGAGGGATAAGGCAAGAGGGTTTCTGTGGCCTGCAATTGAGAGATTCGACTCGCGCCCTGGGTCGTAAATCGCCCTTGATTCGTCAACCCTTCTGCAACGCTCGTGTTCCCAAAAGGAGCGGGTGTTCGACGAATCCACGCCCAAAGATCCGCCAGATCCTGGATCTCCAGTCCCTGTTCGAGTCCCTCGGGCATCAATGAAGCGATCATCGGCGTGAAGCGGAGGATGTCCGCCCGCAAAAGTTGATCCGTTTGCCCACCCGGCTGAACAAGCGTTACCCCCGTCGCCGTCTCATCTCGTATAAGTCCCGCCAGCAGCCGCCCATCCCGATGTTCCACCGTTTGACCCATGAACCGTGGCTCAATCGCCGCGCTCGGATCCAGAACGGCCAACAAGAAATCGGAAGCCGGCTTCCCACGATAGATGGAGATATCGGGACCCACTGCAATCCCATGCCCGCGCAGGCGGTGACAGGTCGCACACAAGCGGTCATACAACACTCCGCCCTTTTCGGATCGGCCCATCAAGTCGGTGACCCCGCGATACCTCTCCAGCACTGCGGCCCGACTGGCGGGTATCGGCAGCAGCTGAATCGCCTTCGCTCGAAAATCAGGACGCGCGTGGTCTCGCAGTTGCTGGCGATCCCGGGGCGAAAGATCCGCTGGCAGCACCACTTCCCGCTGCAATCCGTCGAGTAGTCTAGCCACCCAGGGCTCCCGACTAATCAGGAGAGCGATTCGCTGGGACCGCTGCACCGGTGACACGGTCTCCCATCGACGCAGAAGATAATCCGCAATCGCGGGTAGATCTGAAGCGCTCAATTTACGAAGGAGTTCGGACTGAAGCGCCGGAGGCAGTGGCGCATCGAGGAACTGAGCCAGCCGTCCGAGTGCTTCCCCACCGCCGTCCGCCTCACTCGCGAGCAATGACAAGGCCGCCTTCCGGGTCATCAGGTCCTGCTGTTCAGACTGCAGGGCTGCCACCGCCTGCGGACGGGTCGCAGCTTCCAGAGACCGAAACGTCGCTGCATCCGTCCGGATCAATTCTGGATTTCTCCGCCCGGTCTCCACCAAGAGCAGGCGTTGCCCGAGGGACCCTGTCCCGGTTTCCTCCGCGAGCGACTGGATCAATCTGCGAAACAACGCGCGGTTGGTGGATTGGCCGCACACGTTCACTGCCGCTTCGAATAATTGCGCTCTCCCGTCCTGCGCGGGGTCACCCGATAACGACGCCATGACCGCATCCGGGGACGCACCCCCCACCGCAAGCGTCATTGCGTACCGCATCCAAGGATTGGCGAGATCCGTGGGTGGCCCGCGAAAGGCTGTCGATTGAATCTCTGGATCCGCGAACCGCACGGCCGTTCGTGCGAGTTGATAGCGCACCCCTGCATCTGGATCGCTCGACAATGCATGGAAAACAGAACGCCATTCTGCATCGGCCACCGCCCCCGCCGGTGCCACCAAGGTGAGGGCATATCGTCGTACCCGCGGATCCGGATCCTTGAGTGCGGTTGCAAGGACCCCACCCGGCAGCGAATTCAACTGAGCCAACAGGGAAAGGACCTGCGCCCGTGTCGACGCCCGCGGCGATTGCGTTGCCAACCGTCGCAATGACTCGACCAGGACTGGATCCAGCACAGGCATCGCCCGGTTCAGCAATTCGCGCTGGACGAGATCGCGCTCCGGACCAACGTCTGAATCGAACAACCTAACAAGCTCCTCCGTCGTGAGCGTTCGGATATTGCGCAAGGGCCTGGAATCGGCACCGCTTCGAACAATCCGATAGATTCGTCCGCGATCTGCCCCGGCTCGAACGTCCAGCTCCCGCAATCGCTCCGAGGGAATCCATCGCGGATGTTCCACAACAAACCGATAGAAATCCACAATCCACAAGGCCCCGTCCGGTCCGGTTCGAACTTCGACCGGCCGAAACCAATTGTCGGTGCTGGCGACGAATTCAGCGTGCTCCTCTCCCGTCGCCCGGCGGGCCTTGAAGGTCACCCCGTCCGGTGTGACCACCGCCCGACGAATTAAATTATGCACCGGCTCGCACACAAACGCGTTTCCGGCGTAATCCTCGCCCAGCGATAGACTCCGGAAGATTTCGGGCCCACACCCAGATGTCAGGCGGTTCGCCTGCGAAAAATCGTTAAACCGCGTCAGAGTCCGACTCGCGGGGAAGACCCGGTGCGGGTCGATGTCGACGCTGACGACATGGCGCAACGGGGGTGGTGCCAGCACCGGACCCAATCCGGCTGTGGCGTCGGGGACTGGATAATGCCAGAGCAACGTGCTGTTATCGTTCCCGAACCACTGATCAAAATCGTCCCGGACCCGCCCTTGTTGGCCAACACCGGCGAGCGATTCGAACTCACCCGTGGCCGGCTTGAATCGGAAATCTCGTCCGGTACATTCTACGGTTCGATCCGTGCGATGGATCCGGATCGTGCCGCCAAATAATCCGCCCGACGCATGGACCCATCCGTCCAGACCCCAGCGAAGCCCGTTCACCCGTGCCTGAAAATTGTGGGTAGCGAACCCTGACAAAAGGATTTCAGACATGGTGGAGACTCTCACAACCGCCGGATTCTCGGTCGAATCGGATGGGTGATTCCCGGACGGCCGCACCCAGAGAACATCGGGTGCGGCACAGACGAGCACGCCGTCACCCCACGCCATTAGACCCGTCGGATAGGGAAGCCCGTCCGCCCAGATTTCCGCCCGGTCGAATTGGCCGTCACCGTCGGTGTCGAACAACTTCTTAATTCTACCCCCCAACTTCCCCTTGCCATCCAGTCCCATCGGGTAGTCTCGCATTTCCGCCACCCACAGACAGCCGTCCGCACCGAAATCAATCGCCACCGGTGATTCGATCAACGGTTCCGAAGCCGCCAAGACAGCGGTAAGCCCCGGCGAGACACGGAGGGAGTTGCGGGCTTCACTCGGAGACTTCGGCCCAGGAAATTCGGCCGCCCGCCGATCGCTACGAAACGAGGATGGCAGCAGTTCCTTAACAGTCTCAACGATCAAGTCTTCAATGTCCGGCGATAGCTGCTGGGGCCGGTCATAGTACCAAAGCGAAGACTCCGCCTCATACCCGCCCTCGCGCAGAATGCGCCGGGAAGGGATATAGCATGGAACTTCGTTTGCATACCCGTTGACCCACATTCGCGTCGTATCGAGCTCCTCCTTCAAGCGTAACGAATAGTCAACCACGACCTCGCCGCCGAGAAACACCAGGGCGAGCTGCGGTCCAAATGTCCACGTCTGGACGGGGTAGGAGAGCGTCGCCGGCGGCGGCTGACCGGCGTCCAGGCGAGCCATCCACCGGCGGGCGTGGTACCCCACGATACCGGAATTCGTGGCGCGGGATTCCCACTGCGCGCGTGTGAAATGGGCTTGGTACGGCAGTTCAATCTGCTTCCAGCGGCAGGTCGGCGGATTGGTGAGAATGCTCAGACGTTGAGCCGTCAACCGGCCCGCCTCGGTCGCAAGCTCACTGCCGTGACGGTTGACAATCTCGACACTGCCGCGCGGATCCGGATTGGCATCCGCACCGCATCCAATCGCGACCAGCGCAACGGTGCCGGGATGTTCCCGTTCAAATTGCTGCGCTGCCACCGCTGCCCAGTCGCCATGCACCTGATTGAACTCGCCCTCAAGCGTAGTACAATGGCACGCGTAGTTTAGAAATACCGCGCGCACCGCGCCCTCGGGATCACTCACCCGCAGCAGAGGAACTTCGTGATCCACCGGCCCGCCCGGCGTCCGACGGTTTTTCGCAAACGTGGCCAACCCCTTTCCCCACGCGAGCTCGGATTCCCGGCGATTCGCCAAAGCCTGTTCCGCCACTGTCACCAACCGATCGACGAAGAAGCGGGTGTACTCTTCAATCCGAGCCTGCTGGTCTGCCGGGAGTTCCATTAAAAAAATGTTCGGGGCGGCCCCGGCCAAACACGGCGCACTGTGCGTATGCGTCACCGCAATCGCGATCCGCTCGGGAGCAATCCCCGCTCGATCGCCCAACCGCCGACGAATTTCTGCACCCACCGCCGCCGGCAGGATGCAGTTATCCGCCGTAATCAGGACGGCCGCATTGGTGCCCGCGCCCAAGGCCAAGGCCCGCGCATGAATCGGCTGCGCCACACCCGCGGACTCCATCTTCCGAGAAGCGTACCCCATGAGCCGCAGATCATTCGTCGGACTAAGGTCAATGCGGGCAATTCCTACAGAAACCAAGGAGCCTGCCTCCAAAAACGAGTGCAGCAGGAGCACCATCACCACGCCCAGGCAAATGCGGGGAATCATTCCCGGATAGTTTCCCCTCCGGACCGAACGGTCAATCGGCGGATTCCGTCCATCCGGAAGCGTCAACACAGGTCCCATCCTTGTCGTCAGCCGGAAACCGTCATACAATTCGCGCATGAAAGCCGAATTCGTCGAAATTCCCACGGCCGTTTTATCTTCCGTCGAAACCTTGGACGAATTGCAGGACTGGCTTACTGCAACAAATCCAAGCGTCGTCTCTGAGTTGCTCGATGCGCGAAAGCAGGATCTGGCGGGCAAATTTAAACCCTGGAAACCCCACCACGGGCAATGCGCGGGCGAACCTCATCCGTCGCTTGCCGGTTGCAGTCTTCTGCCCCACGTTTACGCCCGATGAGCAAAATCGTCGGCATCGACCTCGGTACGACTAACTCCCTGGTAGCTACAGTCGACAGCGGCATTCCCTATGTCATCGCCGATGGCGATGGCCACCGACTAACTCCGTCTGTAGTCCACATTTCCCCCGGAGACGGGCCGATTCTCGTGGGGCATCCTGCCAATCGAATCCGCATCGTGAAGCCCGCAGAGACGGTGTACTCCGTCAAACGATTCATGGGCCGACGTGGGGCGGACATTCCTCGCGAAGACATGCTGGTAACCTATCCGGTCCACGGAAAAGGGTCCGGGCCCGTGACAATTCCAATTCACGGCCGGGAATGGACACCCGAGGAAGTCTCGGCGGAAATCCTGAAAAAGTTAAAGCGCGACGCCGAATTGGCCCTCGGGGAGGCGGTGTCACGGGCGGTTATCACGGTGCCCGCGTACTTCAACGACGCCCAAAGAAACGCCACCAAGAAGGCCGGTGAACTCGCGGGCTTCACCGTCGAGCGGATCGTCAACGAACCCACGGCCGCCGCCCTCGCCTACGGATTGGATCGGCTCCAGGAGAAATCGAAGGTCGCCGTCTATGACCTCGGCGGCGGGACATTTGATCTCTCAATTCTCGAACTCAACGCCGGTGTCTTTCAGGTCCTTGCCACCAATGGAAACACCCGGCTCGGGGGCGATGACCTCGACAAGCGACTCACCGATTTTTTTGTCGCTCGCATTCGCGAAGCCGGAGGGCCCGACCTTTCGCAGACCCGAAGTTCCGCACCGGAAAATCCTTCCGAGACCAACCCGGGGGCGGCCTCTGGCGGAACGCCAGACTTAGCCATGCTCTCGCGGGTTCGCGCAGCGGCCGAAGACGCCAAGATTCGGCTCAGTACGGAAGGATTCGTCGAGGTCGCCCTGCCATTTCTTACGCCCTCATTCAGCTTCACTCACCGCCTGACACGGGAAACGCTGGAAGAACTTACCCGGGATCTCATTGAACGTACCCGCGCTCACTGCCTACGATCCCTGGCGGACGCGAAGATCGAAGCGACGCAACTGGATCAGGTCCTCCTCGTGGGGGGCCAGACTCGAATGCCGTTGGTCCGGCGACTTGTGGCGGAATGGTTCCATTGTGCCGAATTTGAAGAGGGACGCGGCGACGTGCGATTGGGCGGCGACCCTCATCGGGCCAGTGGTCCGCACTTAAACACCGCGGTGAATCCCGATGAAGCCGTAGCTCTGGGTGCGGCCATTCAGGCGGAAATTCTCGGAGGCGGTTTTCGCAATATGCTCCTGCTCGACGTGACGCCTCTGTCGCTCGGAATCGAAACCTTCGGCGGTTTAATGAATGTCATCATTCCACGCAACACCACGATCCCGACGAAGGCCGGCGAATTATTTACGACCGCTGTGGACAACCAGCGGAGCATGCTGATCCACGTTCTGCAGGGTGAACGCGAACGGGCGCAACATAATTGGAGTCTGGGTCGATTCGAAATCGCCTTCGAACCCGCCCCCAAGGGTGTTCCTCGCGTGGGCGTTCAGTTCGAAATTGACGCCAATGGAATTCTCCACGCACTCGCCCGTGACGTGAAAACCGGAGTTCAAAAAATCGTCGAAATGAAGTCCGCCGTGGATGTGAGTGACGCGGACGTCCAGAAGATGGTCGAGGAATCCGTGGGAAACGCTTTCGATGATCTCAAGTTTCGTCAATGGACTGAAGCCAAGCTTCGCGCCGCCGAAACACTCACCGCCACCCGCAAGACCATGGCCGAATTTGCGGTGGAATTGGATGCAGAATACCGTAAGCAATTGGAGAGTGCCCTGGAGGATGTGGAAGGTGTCCTCTCGCTCGAGAATTCAAAAACTCGCACCGGCGAAACGGCGCTGCTCAAGGCCGCCACCGCGCGCCTGGACGAAGTCACCCGACCGCTCGCCGAACATGCGATGGACAAGGTTATGGATGACATGTTGAAGCGGAAGGGGCTGATATGAACCGGCGGATTGACCACAAATTTCAATTCGCACTTTCTCCCGAGGCGTCTAGGTTGCCGGCACGATTTATGGAAAAACCTAAGATCATTGCCTACCTGAAACCGTCGTGCGGCTGGAGTCAGGGCGTTCGCGCCGTCATGCGAAAGTATGACCTCCCCTTCGAGGACCGCGATATCATCAATGACGCCCATCACCGTCAGGAGATGATTGTGAAGTCCGGCCAGATGCTCTCGCCGTGTGTGGAGATCAACGGGCACATGCTGCCAGACATTTCTGGTGAAGAAGTTGAAGCCTGGATGCTGGCCAAGGGGGTCGTTACTCCCAACGCCCGTCAGCCCGACGCTCCGACGAATCAGCCCTGTGCCAATGAAATGCCGCCCGCCGGTATCGGCTTTCGCCGATAAGTCGCGGCTTTCGCATTCCCTCCTGTGCCGCCCGCTCGGGATGGGGTGATGCTTCCGCAGCCCGGGAGGAGCGGAACAGCATGATCTCCATCAAGGGTGCGGGCGAGACGGTTGCGTCATCCGAGTCGAAGTGCGAGGCGGACCGAGTGCCCGTGGCTTCAAACCATGACTCCGGAAGCAATCGATCATCTCCGCCGTAGCGACCCCGCCATCCGGCGGCTGATTCGCCAGGTCGGCCCCTGCACTCTCCAGCCGGACCCGGGGCGCACCCCCTTCGAGTCCTTGGTGCGAGCGGTCGCTCATCAGCAACTCAACGGGACCGCGGCCGAAACCATTCTCGGACGCTTCCTAGCGCTGTTTCCTGGAAAGAAGTTTCCCGCGCCGGAAGACTTGGACAGCGTCCGCGACGAGCAAATTCGAGCCGCCGGGTTCTCCGGAGCGAAAGTGGCGGGGATCCGCGACATCGCCGCCAAAACGTTGTCGGGGACTGTGCCAACGTCACGCCGCATCGCCTGTATGTCCGACGAGGAAATCATTGAGCGACTAACCGAATGCCGAGGCGTCGGTCGGTGGACGGTTGAGATGCTGCTCATTTTTAAGTTGGGCCGGCCCGATGTCTGGCCTGTGGATGATTTCGGCGTGCGAGAAGGATACCGGGCAGTCTACGGCCTTGAGGCGCAACCAAAACCGAAAGAATTGGCCACGCTCGGCGAACGTTGGCGGCCTTACCGCACCACACTGGCCTGGTACCTCTGGCGTGCGGCCGACGCCGCCAAATCCAAAGGGGTCGGTCAATAGTATTGTAGTATTTTAGAATGCGCATTCACCCGCTTGATCGCTTCTGAGACCCTCTCTTCCCCCACGCTCGGACAACGCCCGGCAGCTTCAAAAACTCCCGCACTTGAAAATAGCACAATACTATTGACCGACCCCCTTGGTTACGGCTTCACCAAATTTCCGCGGATTTCACCATCCAGATTTACCGAGGTGTGAATATTGAAGTAAGCCTTGCCCGCCTCAACATTTGCAGCGTCCGCCGCGGTGATCGTCGCCTGCCCTTGGAGGACTCCCGACGTTCCAAACGCCCCCACCGGAGTCAACGGAAACGCCACACTACCGGTCCCGTTGGGCTGGTCTACCCGATGGACATGCGAGGCCGTCGCCGTCGCCTTTAAGCCCTGATAACTGACGTAATAGAACGCCTTCGTACCCTCGACAGACAGAATTCCAGCGCCGGTCGCCGGAGTAAGGATCGCCGCAGGCTTCTCCGCACCGCCCGAGAGATTTGCCCGGTAAAGTTTGATGCTCTTGGTCGTCGCCTCGCTGACCTGGAACATCCCGACGCTAGCCACCACGGGCAACATGATCATCCGGTTGGACGATGTAGCGATGTCAATCCAGGCAGTATCGGCAAGACTCGGCTTAAACTGGAGGAGAAACGGGGGCTTTCCACCCGTGATCGTTAAGGTCACGGTTCCGCCAGAAACCGTCGCGGCGACGGATACCGACGCCGCCGGCGCATCGTGAGCCCTATTGCCCAGCACGTCCGCCGGGAGGGAAGTTGCGACCGCTCCGGTTAGAAGCCGATAATTGGCCGTGCATGTGAGCCGTTTCAGATCCTCCAAAGTCAATCCCCACCCAGAAATATTGAACCGGAACGAACGGGCCGCAGCATCCAGATCCGCGGGACCGCCTTCGGCCAACGTCCCAAGATACGTACCTCCCTGGATGGACCCCGCAGGAAAATCCGCGTTAGTCAAGGCTAGGCTCGCGGGATCGGCCAAGTAGAAGTCCACCTCAATCCGGGCACCCGCTGCGGGAATACCATCGGCCCCGACCGGTACCGTTCCGATCACAAGCAAGGGTGTAGAATTCGTCTTGAGGACCGGAACATTATCCGTCCCTGGTAAGGCAAGGACGCCCGTGAAGAGCCGTTCAGCGGTCACATTTTGCGAGGGATTCACCGGGACAACGCCAAAACTGTGGACGACCTCATTCCCGCGAAACGAAATGCGGACTGGTTCGCTGTCCTCTTCATTGTTATTGTCGTTAAACCGGAACATCGGTCCGGCGA